>CAZQDT010000142.1:1328-6137 GCA_964592005.1 uncultured Eubacteriales bacterium | reverse complement strand
TATCCTGCTCCCCACATAAGTTCATTAGCCATTACAGGAAGTGAATATTTGAGAAAATCGCTAAACAATTCTTTGTCTTTTACAAAAATATCAGCAAAATTTAATTTTACTTCTTGCTTTGTTCCATATGCATAAAAAAGCATTATCACAAGTTCCACAAGTCTTGCTATAACTGTTGCTATTGCTGCACCTTTTGCTCCCATTGGCTCAAGACCAAACATACCAAATATAAATATCCAATTTAACACTATATTGGTCAACAACGATATCAAATATATTACTGTTGATATAATTACCCTTTCAACACTTCTCATTATATTAAGATAAACCATTGTAATTGCTGTAATTACATAAGATATTGATATTATTTTAAGATATTTTGCTCCTTCTTCTATAAGCTCAGACTCAGGAGTAAAGATACTCATTATCGGCTTGGGAAAAAGTTGTACTGCTATTGTAAAAAGTATTGATATAATCAAAGAAAACCTTAAAGCAATACCCATAATTTTTTCTATTGTACGAATATCTTTTTTACCCCAATACTGTGCTGTAAGTACAGTAGCTCCTGATGTAATCCCAAAAAATATCAAATTCATTATAAATTGCACCTGACCAGCTAAAGAAGATGCTGAAAGTGCTGTTTCTCCTACTTTCCCCAGCATTATTACATCAGCAGATGTTACTGCTACATTTATAAGATTTTGTAATGCCATAGGAAATACCAAGGCAAAAACCATTTTATAAAATACTTTTGTATCCTGTTTCATTTTTATCTCTTCTCCATAAAATTCATTTTTTTATTCATAAAATATGGAATAATCTTTTGTAATTTTCTTACAATCAATTATTCCATAAATCTTACTTCAAACTATTTAACACCATAAATATCATAATAAGCATCTATTGCTGCTTTCAATTTATCATCAATAACCACTTTTCCATTTACTTCTTTATTATATAAATGTTCAACAACTTCTGCCATAGTTACTATTGCAGTGGTTTTTATTCCATACTTTTCTTCGATTTCAGAAAGTGCGGATTTATCACCCTGACCTCTTTCCATTCTATCTACTGATACTACCAATCCTATTATATCAACATTTCCCTGTTCTTTAAGAATAGGAAGAGTTTCTTGTATAGAAGTACCTGCTGTGGTTACGTCTTCTATAATAACAACTTTATTACCATCTGTTATAGGGCTTCCAAGAAGTATTCCTTTATCTCCATGGTCTTTAATTTCTTTTCTATTTGAGCAATAACCAATTTCTTTACCATAAAGTTCATTAATTGCCATTGTTGTTGTCACACTCAACGGAATACCTTTATAAGCCGGTCCAAAAAGTATATCAAAATCTGTTCCATATTTCTGCTCAATAGCTTTTGCATAATACTGACCTAATTTTCTGAGCTGTCCACCCGTTCTATAAAATCCTGTATTTACAAAAAATGGAGTTTTTCTGCCACTTTTTGTAACAAAATCACCAAATTTAAGTACATTACATTCTACCATAAATTCAATGAACTCCCTTTTATACTGCTCCATTAAAAATTCCTCCTTAGTTAATAAAATAATCTCATTTCTCTTACGGATTATAACATTTTATATCAATTATTTCAACTAAGATTTCTATTTTATCTAAATTTAAAAGTTTCAACCAAATCATTCATAGTTTCTGCCTGTGCATAAAATTCTTCACTTGTTGCTGAATTTGCCTGTATTACAACTGATATCTGTCCAAGTTCTTCATTTATCTGACCCATAGACTCTGCTTGATAATTTGAAAATTCACTCACTTTTTCAATAACTTCTACTATCTGTTCTGTTCCCACAATTACTTTTTCAAGTGCATCTGAAGTCTGTTTTACAATATCATTTCCAGAATCTATTTCAGTAAATGCTGCTTCTAGTAAATCCCTTGTATTTACCACTGCCTCTGCACATTGAGCAGAAAGTTCTCTTATTTCATTTGCAACTACCGAAAAGCCTTTTCCATATTCACCTGCTCTTGCTGCTTCTATTGATGCATTAAGTGAAAGCAAATTTGTTTCTGAAGCAATATCTTCAATACTTTTAATTATATTTCTAATTTGTTTTGAATTATTATTTATTCGCTCCATAGCTATAACCATTTCATTCATTTTATTTGTACTATCTTTTGCCATTTCACCTATTTCATGAGCATTTTTTGTAGCGGCGGCAGTACTCTCTGCATTTTCCTTAACTTTTTCAGTCATATTATTTAATGATACTGAAACTTCTTCCAACGATTCAGCTTGTTCAGCTGCACCATCTGCCATCTGCTCTGCTCCTTTTGAAACTTGTATTGTAGACTCTTTTATCTGTTTAAGTGCTTGACTTAAGGAAACATGAATTTTTCTCATAGATACTAATATTTCACCAAAATCTCCAATATAACTCTTTTCTGCTTTAGTTTTAACATCAAAGTTTCCATTTCCCATTTCTTGCAAAAGATAACTTATATCTCCTATCATAATATTCATTTCAGTAACCATATTTTTTGTCGCTCTAGCAAGCATCGATATTTCATCGCCAGTATCTTCAATTTCAACTGTACTTGATTTTAAATCTCCTTTAGCAAGTAACTCCAAACGTTCTGCACATTTTTTAACAGCTCCACCTATACTGTCTGCAAGTCTTGTTACTAAAACTATTGATATTAATATTGCTAAAAAAATTAAAATTATAACAACAAGTATACATATATAAGTATCCATCATAAAATCTTTAGTAGGAGCATTTATAGCAATACTCCATCCATTATTTCCTTCGACAGGTGCATATGCAGTAAATTTATTTACTCCTCCATATGTATAAGTGCCAAAACCTGCTTCTCCATTAACCATTTTTTTCTCTATTTCTGCAATATCTGATAAAGATGTATCATTTTTTGCATCATTTATTGTATTTTCTTTATTTCTTACATTATCTTGATTAAAATGTGCTATTGTATATCCATCCTTATTTAACATATATGCTGAACCATTTTCACTTACATTAATATTTTTTACTATATCACTTAAAAAAGTTTCTTTAGGTACAATAATTACAACTCCACATACTTCACTATCAACAATCCCATCTCTCCAAACAGGTGCTGCTATAACAATCGCTAATTCTTCAGAAAAATTTGTTTTAACAGAATCTGCTGTCTATGTTCTTCCTTTCAGAGCCCCAACAAAATATTCTTCTGAAGAATAATCATTTCCATTAAAAACACTTATTCCATCTAATCCTATCAAATCACCAGCTACCATTCCATATTTATCTAATTTTTGTTGTACTATTTCTTGTTTATCTTTAATTGATACATTGTCATCAGATAATCTAGAAGTAGAACCCAATTCATACGCCAAAACATTGTATGCCTGTACTTCCCATTCTACACGTTCTGCCGCTACCTTTGCAACTTCCTGCATATTTTGTTTCAGCAAAGATTGTGTACTTGAATAACTGAGTATTGCAGAAACCCCTCCAACTAACAATAAACCAACAACTACCAATACCAATACATTGACTAAAATCTTAAATTTAATACTTTTTTTCATTTTTCTACCCCCTATTATACTTTTGCATTATCTATTTATCAAATCAACGCTAAACATTCTTGTTATATTTTACTACACTAAGTTATATTTTTCAACCCAATTTATAAAAATAGCACAAAAAAGGGATATTCTGTACTTTCAATACAGCTATCCCAATAATTTTATTTATATTGTTGTATATCATTGTTAATTGAAAGCATTTTTTCATCAAGTGCATGTGCCATATCTGCACATTCTTTCAAATCATTAGTAATACTTTTGGGTGCATTTCCTTCAAACTTATAATATATTTTATGCTCAAGACTTGCCCAAAAATCCATTGCAATAGTTCTTATCTGAAGTTCAACAATTACTTTTTCTACTTTATTACTTAAAAAAATAGGAACCTTTACAAGCATATGATAACTTCTATATCCATTTGGTTTAGGATTTTTTATGTAATCTTTTATTGTAATAACTTCTATGTCATTTTGTCTACTTATCATTTCAGCTAAACGATAGATATCTGAAGTAAAAGAACATATAATTCTTGTACCAGCTATATCTTGTAAATTTTCAGCTATGCTTTCAAGACTTACCTCAAAACCTTTCCTGATAAGTTTATTATATATACTTGCTGGTGTTTTTATTCTTGATTTTGTATATTCTATTGGATTATATTTATGTGTAAGCTTAAATTCATCATTCAATATATCAATCTTTGTATTCATTTCCTTTAAAGCTGCTGTATATCTTAACATCATTTCTTTAAATTCTTTTGTATCTTCCATTTCATGAATAAATTTATTCCCTTTTTCGATTTCTTCCTGATTTTGTTTTAATTCTATCTTTACTTCATCAATAGCCATCACTATTCCCCCTAACCTAAGTTTTAATTATACCATAAAGCTTCTCATTAATCAAAATATTTTATTGAAATTTTTTTCTAAATAAAAATGTAACAAAAAATATAATTGAAGCAATAATTACTATTGTAGGACCTGTTGAAATATTATTGAAATAAGACACTATAAGTCCTGTAACTCCCGAAAACATTGAAAATAACACTGAATAAAAATGATATTCTCTCATATCTGAAGAGATATTTCTGCTACTTGCTGCTGGCAATATTAAAAGTGCATTTATTATAAGTATTCCAACCCATTTTATGGATAGCATAACAATAAGTGCTATTATTATAACAAACAGATTATCTATAAGTTTTACATTTATATTTTTACTTTTGGCTAAAGTAACATTTAA
>CAZQDT010000142.1:0-1318 GCA_964592005.1 uncultured Eubacteriales bacterium | reverse complement strand
AACTTACAGCATGAAGACTGTTAAATCCAAATATCCAAAAAACTATTGTAAATACAAAAATTACTGCAAGATACAAAAGTTCTTTAACAGTAATACTAAGTATATCTCCCACAAGCATAGTAGAATATTTGCCAAAATTACCATTTTTAGACAATATTGCCAATCCAATCGCAATTCCCAAAGATGAAAATACTGAAATTACTGTATCCGCCGAAGCAGTATTTGTATTTTTTATTTTATTAAGTGCTAAGGCAAATATTATCGCAAATACTACCATTGAAATATTCGTATCAGTTATTCCAAATAAGATACCGATAGCAACTCCTGTAAGTGCCGAGTGACCTAAGGCATCTGAAAAAAATGCCATTTTATTATTTACTATCATTGTACCTAAAATTCCAAAAAGCGGAGTTATAATAAGTACAGCTAAGAGTGCATTTTTCATAAAGTCATATTTAACCCAACTAAATGGCAACAGGTTTTCCATTAAAGAATATATTAATTCCATCAATTTACCCCCTGAAGATAATCGGCATTTCCAAATACCATTTTAAATTCTTCACTTTTAAAAACTTCTTTTGGTGTGCCTTCTTTTATGATGGTTTTATCCAAAAGAATTACATAATCGGCATATTTAACCACAAATTCCAAATCATGTGAAACAAGAATTATAGATAAATCATAATTGTTTTTCAAATTATCTATTGCAGAATAAAACAGTTCCATTCCATTTCTATCAATTCCTGAAACGGGTTCATCTAATATCAATAAATTGGGAATTGGAAAAGTGGCAACTGAAAGCAAAACTCTTTGAAGCTCACCACCTGAAAGATTACAAACTTTTTTATCTATAAGCTCATCAGCACCAAAAATTGTAAGATGTTCTTTTATCTGTTTTTCCATTTTTTTATCTTTCATCAAAAATACTGGTTTACACTTATTAAAACTTGCAAATAAATCATATACACTGGTAGGTGTATTTTTTTCAATATTAAGATGCTGAGGAACATATCCGATTTTTAAATCTTTAAATTCATTATTTTTAGTATCTTTGAAAATAATTTCTCCTGTATGTTCCACTTCACCAAGTATTGCCTTTATAAGTGTAGATTTTCCAGCACCATTAGAACCTATTATAACATTAAGTTTTCCGCAGTGCATATGCAGATTTACATTTTTTAATATTTCCGTATTTCCTATTGTAACTCCTATATTATTCATTCTGATACAATGAAATCCACAAGGCTTATTCATTCTTAAAAGCCTGCCACTCAAAATATGGACAAACATACCCATATCGAGATATTGTAAGTTCTTA
>CAZQDT010000141.1:0-6143 GCA_964592005.1 uncultured Eubacteriales bacterium | reverse complement strand
ATAGATGCAAGAGTTGTAAGTATGCCATCTATGGAAGTATTTGAAGAACAGTCTGAAGAATATAAAGAAAGTGTACTACCTAAATCGGTAAGAGCAAGACTAGCAGTAGAAGCAGCATCTCCATTCGGTTGGGATAAGTATGTAGGATTTGATGGAGATATTTTAGCAATTAATGGTTTTGGAGCATCAGGACCAGCTAAAGTTTTGTTCAAAGAGTTTGGTTTTACAGTAGAAAATGTAGTAGAAAGAGCTTTAAAAGTATTAGGTAAGTAAACAATAATAGGGCTACTAAATAGTAGCCCTTAAATATTATAAGCATAAATTTTTATGAATAATAGCACCTATATGGCTGTTTTCAAGTTGTATTACTTTGTTAAATTCTTCTTTAGCAATATCATAATTTTTCAAACCAAGATTTCCAAGACCGATTAAGTAATGGCAATGAGCTTTATTTTTTTTGTTTAAATTTTCATCAAATATTAAAAAATCGGGCAAAGAAACAGCAAAATAATCTATTTTAAAATTATCATTCATATGACATTTTCCGTAGTTAATAAGTTTGTTGAATTTTTCTTCTGCTTGTTGAACTTTGCCGAGCTTTATACAGGATAATCCTTGATAAAATATCATATCGGCAGGCTGGTCATTGTAATACATCATATTTGCAGGTTCGTCATCACCTGTGGAAGCAATTTCAAAATATTCTTTGGATGTTGAAATTTCCCCCAAAGCTTCATAACAACAACCTAAATAATAATTTATATTATTTTCTTTAGCACCGGCAAGTTTTCCTTCGCCTAAATTATGAGGATATACTTTAGCTTGTTTTAATAATTTAATTGCTTTTTTATAATCATTGTTTTTTATGGAAATTTTGGCAATTTCAGTAAGTGCAATTACATATTGTGAAGAAATTTTACCTTCTCCACCTTCCCAAGGGTGGAATTTTCTTAAACATATACATTCATAAGCTTTTTCGTAATTACCTAAAATATTTTGTAAAGTAACATATTCAGTATATAAATCATCCCTTACAAAGAAAAGTTCTTTATATTTTTCGTAATTTTCAATACGTTTTTTAGTAGATACATTAAGTTTCTTATATAATTGGTCAAGCTCTAAAAATACTCGTGCATCAGTTATATCAAGTGAAAAGGCTTTTTCTAAAAAAGTTTTAGCTTTTTCAAAATTATTTTGTTTGTTGTAATATGCTAAAGAAAGATTTCTAAATACAGTAGGAAATTTATTGTCAAGTTCAACAGATTTTTCCCAAAAATAAATAGCTTTGTCATATTGTTTTTTATCATACCAAAGATTACCTAAATAATAATTAGCTTTGGCATCTGTTGGATTATTTTCTATTGCATAATTAAGTACAATTATATCCATAAGTTTATTAGGAAAACAATATTTAGAATTTGAAATTTCAGCAGATTTTAGATATTTGTGTGCTGTTTTTTCATCGTTTTTCAAGTGTGAATTGTAAGCTTTGTAATATTCTATCATTGGAGAAGTTCCTTCATATAAAGATAAAATTTCCATTGCCTCATCAAATAGTCCTGCTTCTATGTAATCTGAAGATAATTCCAAATAACTATTTAGATGATTTCGCATAAGTTTTTTTAATTCAAATAAGGTTTTATCTTTGTTTTTTGAAAGCTTATACATTTCATATCTTGCACCAAAATCTAAAACATCAATGTTGATATTTTCAACAGTCCATTTTTCAGCACATTCATATTTTTTAAGTATTCTAAGTAATGCAGATTTAAGATTTCTTGCTTTCATATTATGATAATTTTTTATAATGGCTTTTTCTATAAAATCTAAGGCAGATTTATAATTACAACGACTACATTCAATCAAGGCAAGATAATAAAATCCTTGTTCTTGCTGTGCAGAAGTCCAAGTAGATTTATAAAAAGCATCAAAAGCTAAATCTTTTTTGTTTTGGTATAATAAAGAAAGTCCTAAATTATAATAAGGCTCACTGTCATAAGGATTAGGATTTCTCCAAATTGATTTTTCTATTGCTTTTTTGAAATAAGGTTCACTTTCAGCAAACAAGCCACGTCTAAGAAGTAAACATCCATAGGCATTATTTATTCTTATGTCTGAATTATCTCTTTTAAGACCTTCCAGATAATAATTATCTGGTTCGAAAGTTGCATGGCGATATTGTTCAAGATGAAGTCCTGTCAGGTATAATTCTTCATTTGTGCTAATCTTATCTGGTTCTAGTGCAGCTTTGGCTGGCTCCGGAATGTCAATTTTATCAATTTTGTCAGGTGTATAATTTATAAGTAAATTATTATTTTTATCATATACACATAAAGTGAGTTCATAATCTTTGAGATTTTCAGTATCAACTATTTTTTCATAAGTATATATAGGAGAAATATCGTATTTATCATTTATATACTGTTTGGTTGAAGATTTTAACAAAATAGTACAATTATCAAATTTTGAAGTTGTATAAATTTTTACTGATGTTATATTTGAGCTTGTTTCAAGAGAAACAGCAGCGTTTATATTTGCACATTTAACCATACCAATATTTTTATATGGCATAAAATATTGTGCAAAAGTTTTTTCTTCAAATGGTTTAAGCCATGTAAAATCAGGTTGATTATCGGTAAACATACCTGTCATAAGTTCTATATAAGGACCATTTTCGTCTGTAAGATTTCTATCCCATGCCTGTCCAAAGTCACCATTTCCCCAAGTCCATTGTTTTTTACCAGGAGAAATATGGTGGTCAGCAATATGAAGAATACCAGCATGAAGTTTATGGTCATATCCGCCTACAAAATCATAATCTGAATGATATGCCATATATGAAGTAGGAACAGGGATATTTTTGTATCTTGAAATATCTACACCATCAGAATAGTCGACTTTATAATATGTACCAGTAGCTATAGGAAATGTACTTACATCACGTTTTCCGTGGTCCATTACAGCGTGGACATCAGGAGGAAAAACTGATTGAGTATAATCATTTACTGCCACAGCCGGATTTGCCCACCATAAAAATGTTTGAGGTAATGGAGTTCGGTTATAAAGTTGTCCTTTTATCTCTAGGTAAGCTTTATCGGGATATAAAGTAAAACAAGCCATGCCTTTTGTACCATACATAGGGTCAATTTCGCTTACATATAAAGTTTTGCTTCCATCATTATTTTCGGATAAATAATAATCAGCAGGTGAAAATGTACTAGGACGATGATGTTGAGGCCAGTTAAATTCAATACCTCCTGAAATCCAAGGTCCAGCAAGACCTACTAAGGCAGGTTTAATTACTTTATTATAATATACAAAATCATAGTTATTTGTTTTATCATAAGCACGTTGTATACGCCCACCAAGTTCAGGTAAAATCATTATTTTTAAATATTCATTCTCTAAAAATACTGCATGATACTTCTTATCTTTTTTTTCATCATATATTTTGTCAATTACAGGATAAGGATATACTTTTCCAGAACTTCCTTGATATACACGTTTTTCCAAAAACATAGGATTTTTATCAGGTTCGCCTACTTCGTAAGTAGGGATTATAATATCTTCTTCCCAAATATTTACATACATAAAAATACCTCCTATTGTAAGATAATGCTTTGTTTAAGTTGTTTTTTATATATTTAACTATATTATATCTAATATTTGGTATAAAGCATTAAGTAAATTTGCCTATCTATTGCAAAAAATTGCTTTATTGACGACGCAAGGATTTTATTTTGATTTTTGTGTCCTTATCAATTTTATTTGATTCAATGATTTTTTGCAAACTTTTATTATAGGTAAAATTATCTAGGTTATTATTTAATAAAAAAGCTTCTGTTAAAAATTGTTAAAATTTTTCACAAAATTCACCTCAAATTAAAATAGATTATAGAATATTTTTTTAAAATATGATATAATTAAATATACGTTTAGTATTATAATAAGTTTAATATTATTTTTGAAGAACAAGTTTGAATATATTGAAAATGAGGGATTTTATGGATTTTTATTGGGATATTTCAGCTGGAAGGGAAAGAATGAGTAGTAAAGAAAATTATATAAAGATATTGAAATGTTATTGTAAAGAAAGTGTTGAGGCAAAAAAAGTATTAAAATTGTCATTATTAAATAAAGACTATGATAGATATCGAGTACAAATACATTCTTTAAAAAGTAATTCTCTGGAAATAGGAGCTAAAGAACTTTCAGAATTGGCTAAAAAGCTTGAATTTTCCATAAAAGATAAAAATTATGAATTTGTAAATAAAAATGCAGATATTTTTTTAGAAAGTTATGATACCTTACTTGAAGAAATATATAGTTATTTACATAGAGAAGATACGGAAGAAAAAAAAATATCAGTGGATAAAGAGATTTCAAAGGAAGAAGTAGAGGAGATAGTAGGTAGAGCTTTAAAATATTTAGAAGATTTTGAAGCGGATATGGCGGCTGAAGCTTTAGAAAAAATAAAATTTATTGAATATATATCTAAATGTATTGAATTTATAGATGATTTTGATTATGAAGAAGCTAAAAAAATGCTTAAAGATTTTAGAGGGTGATTTTTAATGAGGGATATTTTGGTTGTAGATGATAGTAAGACAAGTTTAAAAATGATTAAACAAGCATTAGAAAATAGTTATAAAGTTTATGCTGCAAATTCAGCTGAGTTAGCACTTGAAATGCTTGAAAGAAAACTTATAGATTTGGTGCTTATGGATATAAATATGCCTGATATTGATGGATTTAGGGCAGTTGAAGAAATGAAAAGGCGTGAAAGATGTTCGGATGTTCCGGTTATTTTTGTAACAGCACTTAGTGACCCTGTTACAATAGAAAGGTGTAAAGCACTGGGAGAAAATTATATTGTAAAACCATTTGACAGAAATAAAATGTTAAAAATGATAGAAGAAGTGTTGGGAGAAGAATAATAATGTATGCAAATGAAGAAGGTATAAAACCTTGTTCAGAGGTTTATTTCAATACACCAAGCAATAATGCACAAAAGTTGTTTTTTTATGTTATTTCAGCAGGAATTTTTGTGTACGAAAATACATATATTTTGAATAGAGAAAATTATAATAGTTTTTTAGTAATGTACATACTTGATGGAAGAACAACGATATTTTATGAAAATAAAAACTATATTGCATATAAGGGTGATATAGTTTTTTTGAATTGTTACAAAAAACATGGTTATAGAGCAGAAGGAAATTTAAAAACAATATGGTTTCACTTTGATGGAAATATTTCAGAAGAATATTTTAATATGGTATATGAAAAGTTGGGTTGTGTTATTTCAAGTGATGGAAATTATAAAATAAAAAATCAAATATATGAAATTTTTGATTTATGTAAAAAAGAAAGTATAAATGAAGTAGAAATGTTTTCAAGAATATGTGCTATTCTTTCAAGTTTTTTGTCAGTTCCTCAAAATTTTTTGATGGTAAAAAATAACAATATAAAAGAAATTACTGAATATATAAATTGTCATTATGCGGAAAATCTAAGTATAGAAGAACTATCGAAAAAAGTAATGTTGAGTAAATATTATTTTATAAGAACATTTAAAGAAGAAACAGGATATACACCGCATGAATATATTGTCAAGACTAGAATTAATAAAGCCAAGATTATGCTTAAAAGTACAGATATGTCTATAAAGGAAATTGCATTTAGTTGTGGATTTTCAACTGAAAGTTCGTTTTCTAATTGTTTTAGGAAAAATACAAATATAACCGCAGTAGAGTTTAGGAAAGCACCGTTTTAAGAAACAAATTTCTAACTTAGATTACAAAAATAGTTGTATTTTGTATAGTACTAATTATATTTTTGAAAAAATTGAAAAAATGTATTGACAAATAAGATAAAAAGTGATATTCTATTTAAGTCGCTGTTGAAAAAGAAAAAATAGAAATAAAAATTTTGAAAAATGAAAAAAACTGTTGACAAATTGTAAAAAAAGTAGTATTATGATTAAGTTGCTGTTGAAACGATAAATAAAAAAAGAAAAAAAGTAAAAAAATGGTTGACAAACGATTTAAAAAGTGATATACTTAATAAGCTGTCAACGAAAACAGCAAACTGAGCTTTGAAAACTAAACAATTAAACAAATCCTTGTAGCTTACGAAAGTAA
>CAZQDT010000140.1:0-6149 GCA_964592005.1 uncultured Eubacteriales bacterium | reverse complement strand
TTTAAAATATTGTGAATATCTAAAAAAAGCACTTGTATAAGCAGGTGCTTTTTTTGTAAAAATTAAAAAAATGTATTGACTTTCGGTTACACAAATATTATAATTAAATTACAGTTAAGGAAAACTTAACAAGTTAGACGGCAAGTGTCGGAAAGGTGATTTTTATGGTTGATATGGGAATGACAGATAAACAATTCAATGGTTTTGTAAGATTTTTGCTTGATGCTTTAAAAGAAGCACAGGAAGAAAAGGAAACAGAGAAAAAAGATGAAAAAATGAAAAAAATAATCGAAAATCTTCAGAAGACTTTAGAAGATTAAGATAGTACAAAAAACGTATAAGGTGGTATTTGCCACCACCTTATACGATAAATATAGAATGGCAAGAGAAAAAAGGTGATATTATTTCTGAGAAGAAGATGGGTAGACCTACAACAAATCCTAAAATATATCAAACAAGAATAAGAATGACAGAAGAAGAAGTACAAAAGCTGAATTTTTGTAGTGAAAAGTTAGGTATTTCAAAGACAGATGTTATTAGTATAGCAGTAGATAAGATTTACAAGGGATTGTTGTAAGAAAAGAGGGGAAAATACTATGGAAGATAGAAGAGCTAAAATTTTACAGCGTATTCAAGAGTTCAGACTTCTTGATGATGATTTTATGACAAAATGTTTTGAAGATAACATTGAAGCAACAGAACTTGTTTTAAACATTATAATGGATAAGAAACTGAAAGTCCAAAGCGTTCATACACAGCATAATATTAAAAGCTTGCAGGGTCGTTCGGTGAGATTGGATATATTTGCATCAGATGAAAATGGTAAATTATATGATATAGAAATTCAAAGAGCAGATAAAGGGGCAGGAGCAAAAAGAGCAAGATATAACAGTAGTTTGATGGATGCAAATGTTCTTGATGCAGGAGATGAATTTGAAAAGCTGAAAGATACTTATGTAATATTTATTACCGAAAATGACGTTATAGGAGCAGATAGACCAATTTATCATATTGACAGATATATCAGAGAAACAGGAAAAGAATTTAATGATGGAACTCACATAATCTATGTAAATGCTTCATACAAAGATGATACACCATTAGGTAAGTTAATGAATGACTTTTGTTGTGCTAATCCAAATGATATGAATTATAAATTGTTGGCAGATAGGGCAAGATATTTCAAGGAAGATGAGAAAGGAGTGGCAACTATGTGTAAGATGATGGAAGATATGCTGGTGGAAGATAGAAAAGAAACTTTAAAACAAGCAATGATAGAAATGGCAGTTAAAATGTTGAAGAAAAATACATTATCTGTTGAAGAAATTGCAGAGTTTTGTGATTTGACAGAAGAGGAAGTAAAAGAATTGGCTGAAAATGTAAATGCTTGTATGGCATAATAGAATTTAATAATCAATATTAAAAGCAGTCTACTCCAGTAGGCTGTTTTTTTATGCAAAGATTTAAAAGAAAGGAGCAGAGGAACTTGGCAAAAGGTAAATATGAATACTGGCTCACAGAAGAAGGTCTTCTGCTTCTTCAGGGGTGGGCAAGAGATGGACTGACAGATGAACAAATAGCTGAAAATATGGGAATTTCACGTAGTACGTTAAATGAATGGAAGAAAAAATATTCGGACATTTCGTACACCCTAAAAAAGGGAAAAGAAATAGTTGATAGGCAAGTCGAAAATGCTTTGCTGAAAAGAGCCTTGGGATATACGACAAAAGAAATAACTAAAGGAATAATAGATACAGGTGAATTGGTTACTATCAAGGAAGTAATAAAAGAAGTACCACCAGACACCACAGCTCAAATCTTTTGGTTGAAGAACCGAAAGCCGAATGAGTGGAGAGATAAGAGGGAGATTGCTGAAGATAATGGATTATCTGAGATAGATGAATGGATAGAAGCAGTTATTGATAATGAGGGAAAAATAAAAGATGAAAAACATTAAAAAGGAATTATTTAAAAAGAAAATCCCTCAATATAGAAAAAATCCTATATTATTTTTCAATGAAGTATTAAATTTTTATCCTGACGAATGGCAAAAGGCGGCGGCAGAGGATATTGCAAACTATCCTAAAGTTACTATAAGAAGCGGTCAAGGTGTAGGAAAAACAGGTTTAGAAGCGGCTGTTGCTTTATGGTTTCTAACCTGTTTCCCTTTTGCAAGAGTAGTAGCAACAGCACCTACAAGACAGCAGTTAAATGATGTTTTGTGGGCGGAAATATCAAAATGGCAGAGTAAAAGTCCATTACTTAAAAAATTGCTCAAGTGGACTAAAACAAGAATATATGTCATAGGACAGGAAGAAAGATGGTTTGCAGTAGCAAGGACAGCCACTAAGCCGGAAAATATGCAGGGTTTTCACGAAGAAAATATGTTATTTATCGTAGATGAAGCGTCTGGTGTAGCAGATGATATTATGGAAGCTATTTTGGGAACTTTATCAGGAGAAAATAACAAACTTCTTTTGTGCGGAAATCCCAACAAAGCAAGCGGTACATTCTATGACAGTCATAACATAGATAAAGAAATGTATCGTTGTCATAAGGTTAGTTCTTTGGACAGTCAAAGGACCAATAAGGAAAATATACAGGCTCTTATAAAGAAGTTCGGCAAGGACAGTAATGTTGTAAGAGTTCGTGTATTTGGAGAATTCCCAATAGATGAAGATGATGTATTTATTACAAGTGCAGCAGTAAGCAACTCCTTAGCAACAGAAATGATAGAAGATATTCAGACTGTTGATATTGGAGTTGATGTTGCGAGATTTGGTGATGATAATTCTGTAATTGCAATAAAGGTCAATAATAAAATACTTCCGCTGAAAGTGTATCATGGCAACGATACAACTCAAATAGCTGAAAAAACAGTTTATTTTGCAAGACAGTTAAAAGCAAGATATGGTAATGTCAAAAAAATTTATTGCAAGATAGATGATACAGGAGTAGGTGGTGGAGTTACGGACCAAATAAGAAAAATACAGAGGGTAGATGGAAATTTGGATTGGCTTTCAGTTATTCCGGTAAACTTTGCTATATCGGTAAATCACCCATATTATGTAGATTTTGCTACTTTATTATGGGGAATTTTAAAGGAGAAGATGGAAGAAAAAGAAGTACAAATTCCAAATGATTCTGACTTAATAGGAGAACTGACAAGCAGACGTAAACAATTCTCTGCAACAGGAAAAATAAAGATAGAACCTAAAAAGGAAATGAAAGAAAGAGGACTATGTTCTCCGGATAGAAGTGATGCTGTGGCATTAGCAGTGTATCCTATATTTGAAGATAAACAGAAAAAACGAAAGGAAGGGGGAAAACGAAGGTGAACCGAGTTAAAAGAAGAAAAAGCACAACTATAAATATAGGAAATGCTCAAAAAGTTCTTATTAAAGCAGATAATGAAGCAGATAAAATAATGGGGAGTTCAAGACAACTAGATGAGTTTGAATATACATCTGATGTATTAAGTCCACCATATGAACCAAGAGAACTTATAGCTTTGGTAGATAGAAATGACAGCTTAAAACAACATATAACAGCGATAGCAACAAACATTGCTGATTTTGGATATGGTATAAAATATAAAGATAATTTTGATTCGAGTAAAAAAACAAAATTTAAAGCTGAAGCGGATAAAGAGTGGGATATTTTAAAAAGGTTATATCAACATATAAACCCTTTACAGGACTTTAATTTTATTATTCATGATATGGTAATTGATATGTTGACTATAGGCTATGGAATGATTGAAGTTATGAGGAATGGTACAGGTAAAGTATGTTCGATTGAATATGCGAGAGCCTGTAATTTTAGATTGGTTAAAAACACTTATTCCAATGTAAAATTGAATGTTTGGGAAGAAACAGAAAATAGCTATGAGCAGGTGGAGAATACTGTTAAGTTTAAAAAATTTGTGCAGATGGTAAATGGCAAAAAAGTTTATTTCAAAGAATTTGGTGACCCAAGAAATATGAATTTTGAAACAGGAGAGTATTCAGAAAATACACCCACTGATAAATTAGCAACAGAAATAGCTTATTTTCATATTCATTCGAGTTATACAGATTATGGTGTTCCGTCTTGGATAAATGTGTCTATTCCGGCAAGTGGTAATATACTGTCAGAAGTATTGAATTATAAGTATTTTTCAGATGGAAAGATACTCCCAATCGCAATAGTGGTAAATGGCGGACAGCTTACAGAAGAAAGTGCAGAAGCCATAAGGAACAGCAGAGGCATAGAAAATGCGTATAAAGCCTTGATATTAGAGGCTTCACCATTTGAGGAGTCGCAGGAAGATAAATATTTGAATAAAAGTGCTGACCCGAAAGTAAGTATTGATATAAAATCTCTTACAGATACAAATAATAAAGACGCATTATTTCAAAGTTATCAAAAAGATGGTAAAGAAAAGATAAGGGATAGTTTCAGATTGCCACCTATCTATACAGGAGCTTCTGCTGACTACAATAGAGCAACAGCTGATACAGCAAAAAGTATAGCAGAGGAACAGATATTTATACCTGAAAGGAAACGCATTTGTGATGTTTTTAATAAAATAATTAACAATGAATTAGGTATAAAATATTGTGAGGTCTATTTGAAAGGACCTAAGATAAGTGATACCGAACAAATGGCGACAATAATAAATGCTTTGAATGCAGCAGGAGCAATTACACCAAATATGCTTAATGATTTTACCAGTGAAACATTTGGGAAAGACTTTGAAGTATGGAGTGAAGAACTTGGAAACATTCCTTTTGAACTGCTGAAACTGAAAATGTCAATGTCAGCAGAAACAGAAAATGAACAGCCTTTAGAAAAAGCTGATAAAAGCATAGATGAAGATATTAACAGATTGATAAACATAATAGAAAGAGAAATGAGTGATGTTAATGATTAAAAAGACATCGCTTTTTTTAATTTTAAAAGAAGCTAAGAAGATACAGAGAAAGCGGGTTACACAATCACAAAAAAAGTATTTTAAAGATTTAGAAAATGAAATATGGTATAAAAATGCAGTTGCCTATACAACAGTATTTTCTATTTATTTGCAAAAATTGTTTTTTGGATATCAAGATAAAGTGACGGAACTCATCAAAAATAATAAAAGTTTATATGTAATTGAAAAGGCAAAAAATTATAAAACATATGAATATCTTGATGAAAAATATAATAAAGTAGTTGTTTCAGATATAAAAGATACATTGCTTACTATGTCAAATGATTTTAAAGCTGAAATTGAAAAATCATTTGAGGAATATATTCAATATGGTTCAATACAAGATAGTGCAGAACTGATTTATAAAGATATGGGAATGGAATTTAATTTTAATAAATTTGATAAATTTACAAGCAGATATCTTTATAATAAAAAAATAAATTGGGCAAAGGAAGTTTCAGAAACCACAGAAAAAACAATTAAAAAGATTTTAGTTGAGGGTTATGAAAATGGTAAATCGAATTATGCAGTAGCTGAAAAAATAAAAGAGAGTGCAAATTTTTCTTTTGGAAGAGCAGAAAAGATTGCAAGGACAGAAATTTTATCTTCCTGCAACTATGCTTCATATATAAGTTATATAACGAGTCCGAATGTAATAGGTTATAAATGGTCTGCGACTGGTGACAATAGAACAAGGATAACACATAAAAAAGCAGATGGACAGATAAGGAAAAAAGGCGAGCCTTTTATAGTAGGTGGATATAAGTTGTTATATCCGGGAGATACTTCCTTGGGAGCACCAGCAAAAGAAGTTATTTCTTGCAGATGCACGCTTATACCTATATTTGATGGTGAAAGTCTTGAAAGTAATACAGTATATGATGACAAAGATGTAGGAACTGAAGAATGGCTGAAAGCTCAAGATGATGATTTTCAAAAAGAATATCTTGGCGGTAAATGTAAAAAAGCACTCTTTGATAATGGAGTATTGGAAGAGAAAGATTATCAAACACCATGGGAAGAAGTCAAAGAAGAAATTTTAAAAGAAAGTATAAGAAATTTGATAAAAACAGATTTACCGATAGCCGAAACAAATAAAAGAAATTTTATAACAGAATGTATTAAGGTATTAAATAACAGTTTAGAAAATAATATAGCAAATATTAGGATACTTAACATAAACAATGCGGAATGT
>CAZQDT010000139.1:0-6399 GCA_964592005.1 uncultured Eubacteriales bacterium | reverse complement strand
GATATTTTATATACTATGACAAAAATGATGGTATGCAGGATTATATGCTTGATAATAAGCTTGTAAAATCTCGTTCATACAATTATAAAGAAGAAGAGGAGGACGAAAAAGAAGATGTCATAGTTAGTTATAAAAAGCAAGAAAGATTAAAAAAAGAAGAACAAAGCCAAAAAAAAATAGTAAATATGTTGGTTGGCAGCAGTGCAGTAATAGTTTCTCTTTGTTTTGTTATGGGACTTTTGCTTATGCAAAATTCTAAGAAAATAGAGAACCTTGAAAAGCAGCTTGTAAAAGTAAATGAAAATTATAAGGAATTATCACAATGGACTGTTCCTGTATTTGCATCTTTGGAAGGTCAAAAAGAAACTGAAGAAAGTAATATTGAAAAAGAAACTAATTCTGAAATCAAGGAAGAAGTAACACAAATTTCTATGGAATTATAAGAAAGTACGATACAAGAAATGCAAACAGAGGAATTTGAAGAAAATTCTTCAGAAGAAAAAACAACTGTTGTAGAAGAAGAAACTGAAGAAGTTACTCAAGAGTCGACAGAAGCAGAGGCAGAATTAAAATCTCAAACACAAGAAATAGAAGAAATTACCCAAATTACCCAGAATATACAAAAAGAAATTCCCGATACATATATAGTTCAGCCGGGTGATACGCTAAGTGAAATAAGTACATATTTCTACGGAACAAAAAAATATGTACAAGCTATCATGGAATGTAATAATATAAAAAATGCTGATAAAGTTTATGTAGGAATGACTTTAAAACTTCCCGAATAATAAAAAGAGTTGTTACATCAAATTTAAAAAATCTTTGATGTAACAACTTTTTTACTGTTTGAATATTTATAAAAATTGCTCTTAAAGCATTAATTCTTCAAGTTCATTTAAAAGTTTATCAAATAAATCTAAAGCTTTATCAATAGGTTCAGCGGTAGTCATATCTACACCCGCTATTTTAAGCAGATTTATAGGATAATCAGAACCACCACTCTTTAAGAATGAAACATAAGGTTCAACCGCTTTTTGACCTTGTTCAAGAATTTTCTGTGATAGTGCGATAGCCGCAGAAAATCCGGTAGAATATTGATATACATAGAAAGCACTGTAAAAATGTGGTATTCTTGCCCATTCCATATCAATTTCACTATCTATGGTAATATCATTTCCGAAATATTTTTTATTTAATTTATGGTAAATGTCACATAAAACATCAGCAGTTAAAGCTTCGCCATCTTCTACCATTTTGTGTGTAATCATTTCAAACTCTGCAAACATAGTCTGGCGGAATAAAGTTCCCCTAAATTTTTCTAAAAAGTGATTGATAAGGTAAGCTTTTTGAGTTTTATCCTTTGCGGTATTAATCATATGCTGCATAAGTAAAGATTCGTTTACAGTAGAAGCAACTTCAGCTACAAATATCTTGTAAGACGCATAAATATATGGCTGATTTGTGTCAGAATAATATGAATGTATTGCATGTCCCATTTCATGAGCCAAAGTAAATGTACTGTCTAAATTATCCTGATGATTTAAAAGTACGTAAGGGTGTACACCATAAGTACCCCAAGAATAAGCACCACTGCGTTTTCTCTGATTTTCACATACATCAATCCAGCCTTCATTAAAGCCTTTTTTAAGAAGTGAAAGATATTCTTCTCCCATAGGAGCAAGACCTTCCAAAACTTTTTCTTTAGCCTGTTCAAAAGAAATGTTCATTTCAACATCTTTAACCATAGGTACATATAAATCATACATATGAAGTTCGTCAACACCAAGAAGTTTTTTTCTTAAATTTACATATTTGTGCATAAGAGGAAGTTTATTTTCTACTGCCTTTATAAGATTGTGATATACTTCAACAGGAATGTTGCTATCATCTAAAGCAGCCTCTAAAGAAGAATTATATTTTCTTACTTTAGCAATAAAAGCATCTTTTTTGACGTTTGCATTGAATATAGCTGTCAGAGTATTTTTTTGTTTGATATATGATTTATATAATGATTTAAAAGCGGCTTCTCTTACTTTTCTATCTTGTGACTCTAAATAAGAAGTATATCTTCCTTTGGTAAGCTCTACCATTTCGCCTCTTTCATTTGGAATATCATCGAAAGTAATATCTGCATTGTTTAGCATTGCAAAAATATTGTCCGGAGAGTCCATAATTTCTCCCGATTGAGCTAAAATTTCTTCTATTTCAGGTGAAAGTATATGAGCTTTAAGTCTTAAAAGATTATTTAAGTAAATTTTATAAAAGTCAAGTTCTTTATTGGTTTCTAAAAATTCTTCGATTTTATCACTGCCAAGAATTTCAGGAACAATAAAAGAAGCAGCAGAATTTACCTGAACCATCAAAGATGAGGATTGGTCAGCTAAACCTTGATAAAAACTGTTTGAAGTATCTTCATGCCATTTCATATTTGCATATACATATACACTTGAAAAAAGTTTCGATATTTCATCATTCAATTTCAGTACAGAAAGTAAATTTTCAGCTGAAGAAGTTACTTTTCCTTTAAATTTAAGAATATCGGGTAAAAGAGATTTTATTTTTTCGTAATCACTTTTCCACGCATCATCAGTAGCGTAGATATCCTCTATTTTCCATTTTAAACTTTTGTCTATTTCATTTCTCAATGGCAATTTGCCGTTTCCCATATAAAAAAACTCCTTTCAATTCTAAATGTAGTTCTTTAATAGTATATTACTATTAAATGGAACATTCAAGTAGAAAGAGGGGAATATTATTAAACAAAAAAATCTAAAAAATATCATTAAAATTGCTTTTGTGTATATAGGAGCTATTTTAGGAGCAGGTTTTGCATCTGGAGAAGAGATATTACAATATTTTGTTATTTATGAATATAAAGGTTTTTTAGGAATGATTTTAGCTTCGATTTTATTTATAATAATAGGCTGGGCAGTTATGGATATAGTTTATAAACATAATATACAAAATTACCAACAATTTACAAGATTCGTTTTCGGTGAAAGATTAGGTTTTTTTATAGAAATTTCATCAATGATTTTTATGATTATGCTTTTTGGAGCAATGCTTTCAGCGGGCGGAGTAATGGCAGAAGAAGTATTTAAGGTAAATTCCAAAAAAGCAATAATATTTTTTGCAGTAATATGTTTTATCACATTTAATTTTGATTTAAAAGGAATAATATTTATTAATCAAGTAGTTTCTCCATTTCTTATAATAGGAGGAGTAGCACTGGGACTTTATACTTTTTTTGAAAATACTATATTTACAGTAGCAATGGGCATAGGAAAAAATACACATAAATGGATTTTGTCGGCGGTAATCTATGTTACATATAATATAATAACAGCGATTTCGGTATTGACAGGTTTAAAAAATATTATAATATCTAAGAAGATAGCAAAATATGGTGCGGTTTTGGGAGGATTTTTGCTTGGAACTATGGGATTTTCCATAGCTTTAGGGATTTGGGCAAATTATGTTGAAGTGGTAGATTTACAGCTCCCTATGCTTGGGATAGCAGCAAAATATGGAAATATTATAAAAAATTTATATATTATTTTAATGCTTTTGGCGATGTATACAACAGCGGTACTTAATGGTTATGAAATAATTGAATGGATAAAAACTAAATATAAAATAAATAAGTACATAATAATGATTGTAATTACTTTAGGTGCAGTGCTTTTGGCACAAATGTCATTTTCAAATATTGTATCGAATGTTTATCCGCTTTTTGCTTACGTAGGAGGATTTGAGATGTGGGTGATTTTGTTTACAGCAATATTTTTAAAAAGTGAATAAAAAATCAGATATTTCCGCTGGAAAGGCGGAAATATCTGGTTATAATTTCAAGTTTGTAACCATAAAGGCTAAAATATTGTTATGATATAGAAAACTTCCTAAAGCAGACTCTTCTATTGAAACAATAAAAGGTTGAAGATTTGGATTGGAATAGAAAAACATTACTCCTAAAAATATAATCCAAATTATTAATAATCCTCTTAAAACACCTATGATAATACCGGCTGTTTTATTTACAAAATTTAAAATAGGTAATTTTGACATTAAATCTAAAACTTCTATAAGAATTTTTATTATAATTGCTATTATTATAAAAGTAACAGTAATCGCGATAGCATTTACACATAAACTTGCAATATATTTAGTAATATATTCTTCTATCCCTGAAGCATCTATTTCGTAAGTTCGTGAATTGTAGTTTTCGATAAGGGCATTTTTTATAAAATTTGGAAAATTAAGTTGATTTATTAGAGAAGTTTGAGAATCTATTGGCATATTTTCAAAACCTTCATAAAAATCAAAGTTTTTCATTATAGTAGTTTCTAATTTTTTAAACCAATTTAAATTTCTTAAAAAATTTGTTGTTACAGGATACAGTATATATGTAAGAATAAGTGAAATTATGGTAGAACAAAAATCATATATTGTTCTAATAAATCCTGATTTCCAAGCTATAAAAGAGCTTGCAGCAACTATAACTATTATAATTAAATCAACCCAGTTCATTATTTTCTTCACCTCTTGTAGTAATTATATTTTCGGTACTATTTTCTTTGCCGTTTGTATTTATGACATCGGCAGAATTTTGGTATACAGCGATTATTTTTGACAAATCGTCGTAAATCATTAGCTGTTTTACATCTTGTATTACCGGATATTCCCAAAGTAAACTTCCTTTTTTATCTAATCCATATATATCTTTATTGGAATAAATCACAATTTTATCGGATTTTGATACAACTGATTGTATTTCAGAACCTGTATGAAATTCACCAAGTTTATTTCCATTTAAATCATACCATAAAGCAGTACCTTTTTCTACACCGTTTTTGTTGAGAAGTGTATTGCCCATTCCGATTACTATAATATTTGGATTACTTGTATCTAAAGCAGTTATATAATTACCAAATTCTTTCTCCCATTTTTTCACATATTCTTTGCTGATTGCAGTAATAGAACTTTCACTTATGGCAATTAAACAATTATCTTCCATATATTTTAAAATAGTAATAATTTCATTGCTTTTTTCAACAGAAGCATTTGGAATTAAGTTGTCAGTATATTTGTCTTCATTTTTTATAGAATAAAATAGAATTTTAGAATTATAAGCAGCTGTTTGAGTTAATGAAGTATCTAAATAACTTATAGCCATGGACTCTAAATCATCTGAAATATCTACTGCTAAAGGCCAAATTTGTTCTTCGTTTTCATAGCGGCTTAGAATTATTTCGCCATGTGTACTGTAAAGATTTATAGTATATTTATTATTTTCTTTTATAATAAGGACAAGATTTCCGAGCTTATTTATTGAAAAATGGATTATTTCGCCATTTGTCTGAACACTATACATTTTCCCTTTTTCATTAAATACATAAGCAATTCGATTTTTAAACTCTGTTACAGCAGTTATATTACCATCGGATATCAATACTGGAGAATTTAAAGTGTATGTTTCGTTCCAAGTCGGATTACCTACATATGTAACACCATCTTTTGTGCATCGAATATAACCATTTTTCAATTCACGAAGAGTAGTTTTGCTGTCAAAGGGAAATTCAATAGTTTCTTCAAGAATGCAAATATGATTTTGAGAATTTATTTCATTTAAAATGTAAAAAGATAATCCTATTAATATACATATAAGTAATAATAAAAGTATGGAAATTTTGATAATTTTATTTTTATTTTCCAAAACTTTGCCTCCTTTATTTTAATCAAATCAAGCAAGTCTTATGTTTCAATTGCAAAGAGTGATAAGCGATAGGTTGGGACTTGCTTATATTTGTGTATCATTCTTTTCAAATTTTATTTTTGTAATATTTCCTATAATACTATATTGAAAAAATATTTACAATAATTTTAATAAAATAAAATATAAAAAATATGACTCCAAACTTGTTTTATAAAAAATGTCAAAGAGGGATTTTCTGAAAAAATATAAAAAAATAGTTGACAAATACAAAATGAAATGTTATCATGTCAAAGTTGCTGTTGCAAAGAAAAAATATATGAACTTAATTTATGAAAATTAAATTAAAGAAAAATGAAAAAAATGGTTGACAAATAATAAAAAAGATGATATTATAATTAAGTCGCTGTTGAATACGAAAAATCAAATTAAAAAATAATTTGAAAAAAATAAAAAAAGTAGTTGACAAACGATTTAAAAAGTGATATACTTAATAAGCTGTCAACGAAAACGGCAAACTGAGCTTTGAAAACTGAACAATTAAACAAATCCTTGTAGCTTACGAAAGTAAGCGAACAATTCACAAGAGTGATAAAAGATAAAAAGCCAGAAAAGAGAACTGGAGCAGACAAACTTTAAACGAGAGTTTGATCCTGGCTCAGGATGAACGCTGGCGGCGTGCTTAACAC
>CAZQDT010000138.1:0-6526 GCA_964592005.1 uncultured Eubacteriales bacterium | reverse complement strand
AATATACTCTCAAAAAACTAAAGAAATATCTTTAATTCTTGATGTTGACCCTCTGGTAAAATCAGGAATTTATGATATAAAAATAGAATATACTTTTTTAAACGAAAATGATAAGGAATTTACAGTTGAAGATATAATTCATGTAAAAGTCAACAATTCTTCATATTTTTCTGATGTTTCTTTACAAAACTTTGAATTAAGTTCACAAGAAATATTTGAAAATACAAGTTTCGATTTATATACATATATCAAAAATTTAAACAAAGAAGAAATATATAATGTAAATATTACACTTGATAATCTTTCTTCTGAAAATATAACCTTAAACAATAGTACAAATTCTATATATTTTAGAAGTTTAAAATTTGAAGAAACACAGCAATTAAAATTCCAGTTATATACATCTTCCAAAATAAAAGAAGGCAGTTATCCTTTAAGTTTTAAAATAACATATTTAGATAAATTAGGAGAAAATTTTTCTAAAGAACAACAGTTTTTTATTAGTGTTTCCAATAAAAAAACTGATGATAGTAAAGCAATACTGCAAATAGAAAATTTAACATCATCAACACAAACATATCCTATTGATACAGATTTTAAAATAGGTATGAATTTACATAATATAGGAAATAAAGAAGCCAAAAACATAAAAATTACTGCTAATTATGGCTCAGATGGTGTAATCATTCCAAAATCACAAAGTATACAATTTATAGATTCTATAAAGGAAGCTGAAAATAAATATATCGAATTTATATTTGCTGCCACTTCTTCAGCAAAAAGTCAGAACTATCCTATTTCCTTTGTTATAGAATATGAAGATGGTACTAAAGACAGCAATGATAATGCAAATACAGTAAGCTATACACAATATACTGGTGTAAACATAAATAATCCTGAAAAAAAAGAAGACACAGAAGAAAAAAAGAGTATTCCTAAAATTATAATAAGTAAATATTCCTGCAATCCAATAGTAGTAAATGCTGGTGAAGAATTTGACTTAAATATGACTTTTACAAATACTCACCCAACCAAAACTGTAAGTAATATAAAAATATTTTTAAGTGTTTCAGAAAAAAGCGAAACTGGAAATATTTTCATTCCAGTAGATAGCAGTAATACTTTCTTCGTAGATTCTATCGGTCCAAATCAAAGTGTAGAAAGAAGTGTCCGCCTTTTTGCAATATCTGATGCCAAACCTAAAACATATGATTTAATTGTAAACTTTGACTACGAAGATGAAACAGGTACTTTGCCTACTGCTAATGAATATATTGGTATAAGTGTAAGACAGCCAGCCAAATTAGAAACTAGTGAATTTACAATTCCTTCCTCAGGCATGGTAGGTCAACCCGTTTATTTTTCATTTGATTTTTATAACACAGGAAGTGTTACTTTAAAAAATCTTATGATTAAAATTAAAGGTGACTTTGAGGCTTCACCTACTAGCAGCTATTACGGAAACTTTGAATCTGGAAATTATGAATACTTTGAAGGAAATATCATTCCATTAGCTTCTGGAAAACAAACGGGACAGCTCATCATTTCATACGATGATGCAAATGGCGAAAGAATAGAAAAAATAACAGAAATTGAAATGAATGTAGAAGAAGCATACATACCTTCTTTTGAAGATTTTAACAATGATTATACTGACATTGAACCTATGCCTGTTGAAAATGAAGGCTTTTCAATACAAAACCTTATTAAAAAACCTGTTACATGGATAGTTATTGCTTCTGTAATAGTTATAATTATTGTAATAGTTATCATAATCAGACGAAAAAAGCAGAAAGGTCTTGATATAGATGAGTAGTTTAGATTTAATATCAATGGCAATCCGTAATCTTTGGAAAAGAAAACTTCGTACTTTTTTGACCGTATTAGGTGTAGTAATAGGTACTGCTTCCATCATAGTTATGATTTCTCTAGGTATTGGTATGTCTAAAAGTTTTGAAGAACAACTCAGCCAATGGGGAAATATCCGCATTATTGAAGTTTACAATTATAATTCCTCCTCATATGATGGTATGTCTGTATCAATATCCGGAGGTTCAAGTAATAATAATGACTTACTTCTTGATGACAAAGCCATTGAATCCATAAAACAAATAGATGGTGTACAAGAAGCAAGCCCTGTTATAAATTTATACTTATATTTTCTTGCAAAAAACAAATATGTTGCAAGCGTTTCTGTAAATGGTATTGAGCCTACACTACTAAATGCCTTAAATTATGATATATCAGAAGGCAGACTTCTTGAAGAAGGAGATTCACAATCAATAGTATTTGGAAGTTCTATTTCTCAAAGATTTTATAATCCTAATTCAAGAAATCCTTGGAATGAAGATACTCCTGATATTGACCTTATGAATGAAAAATTAAAAATGTCATATGATTGGTCATTAGGTCAAAAAAACAACAGTTCTTCCAAAAAAATAAAACCTTATGACATTGAAGTTGTAGGAGTTATGGAAGGTGATAATTATGAAGTTTCTTACCAATCCTACATTCCTTTGGAATTTGCCAAAAAACTCAAAAAGGAACAACAAAAATTTCAGCAAGAAAGTCAAGGCGGAGGTTCTGGAAACAAAAAAACTAAGGATACTGGATATGAGAATGCAATGGTACTTTGTACAGATACAAAAATAGTTCAAGAAGTACAGGAACAAATAAAAGCTATGGGATTTGAAACTTATAGCCTTTCAGACTCTCTTGAATATATGAATGAAACTTCTGCTAGTTTACAAAAATTACTCGGTGCTATTGGTGCAGTTTCACTTTTTGTAGCTGCTATTGGCATTACAAATACAATGGTAATGTCAATACATGAACGTACTAAAGAAATAGGTGTAATGAAAGTTATAGGTGCTTCTCTTAAAGATATAAAAAGATTATTCCTTGTAGAAGCCGCAGTTATCGGATTTTTAGGCGGATTACTAGGAGTAGGTATAAGTCTTGCCCTTTCGCATTTTTTAAACTCATCAGGTACTCAAATTTTAGGTGATATGATGGGAATAGGCGGAGGAAGTACAGTTTCTTACATTCCTACATGGTTATGTGCTATGGGACTTCTCTTTTCTGCCCTCGTAGGAATTATATCGGGATATTTTCCTGCAAGACGTGCAATGAAACTTAGTGCATTATCAGCAATACGTTCTGAATAATTTTTATGGTGTGTTACATTGAAAATGCAACACACCTTTTTTACTTTGTCTTTCTTAACTACTTCTTAACATATTTTCCCCCACTTAAACATTGACATTAATCCCTATATTTTTTATAATATTTCTAAAAAATAAGTTAATTAACAAATTTCATATTTTGGGGGTTATCAAGTGTTTGATAAAAATATTTCAGAAAAAAAAGGACTAAAAATTATTATTGTAGGCTGTGGTAAAATCGGAACAACTCTTACAGAAAAACTTTCTGCTGAAGGACATGACATCACAATAATTGACAGAAACGCTAAGATACTCCATACAGTAGCAGAAATGTATGATGTTATGGGCATTGTAGGCAATGGTGCAAGTTATAGTGTCCAAGAAGAAGCCGATATAGAAAACACAGATTTAATTATTGCAGTCACAGATTCTGATGAATTAAATCTTTTGTGCTGCATAGTTGCAAAACGTGCAGGTAATTGTGCCGCAATAGCTCGAGTGCGTACTCCAGATTATTGCGAAAATAATGCAGATATAAATTATCTACGCAAAAAGCTTGGACTTGCAATGATTATAAATCCTGATTTAGAAGCAGCAAATGAAGCAGCCAGAGTATTATCTCTCCCTACTGCACTTGAAATAAGCACATTTGCTCACAACCATGCTGAAATGATTAAACTGGAAATTCCTAAAAACAATCTTATGGACGGACAATCCATTGTAAATATCAGCAAAAATTCACCTGCCAAAATCCTTATATGTGCTGTTGAACGCAACGGAGAAATATTTATTCCTTCTGGTGATTTTATACTTAGAGCTGGTGATTTAATTTCTTTTACAGCTTCAAGAGAAAATGTAAGAATATTTTTAAAGAATATAGGATTTCAAACCACTAAAGTAAAAGATACAATAATAGTCGGTGGCGGCAGAGTTTCGTATTACCTTGCAAAACAGCTTTTAAACGCTAAAATTGATGTAAAAATAATTGAAAAAGATTTGGAACGCTGTGAAGAATTAAGCACTTTGCTCCCTGATGCAATTATTATACATGCTGATGGAACTGACGAAGAAATTCTTAAAGAAGAAGGCATTGAATATACTGAAGCTTTCGTCCCTCTTACTGGAATTGATGAGGAAAATGTCATGCTCACTCTCCACGCTAAAAATGTTTCAAATGCTAAAGTAGTAACCAAAATAAACAAAATTACATTCAAAAATGTACTTAACAACCTTGACCTCGGAAGTGTCATATACCCAAAAAATATCACTTCAGAATTAATCATTGCATATGTAAGAGCTAAAACAGCCTCTCTAAACAGTAATATTGAAACTCTTTACCATATGTTTGATGATAAAGCTGAAGCCATTGAATTTTTAATAGAAAAAAATTCAGAGATCATTGGCATTCCTCTTAAAGAATTAAAGCTTAAAGATAATCTTCTTATTACAATAATAAACAGAAATGGAAAAATTATAATCCCAAAAGGTAACGACTGTATAGAAATCGGAGATACTGTGGTCATTGTTACTACTCATACAGGATTTAACGAAATTCAAGATATATTGAAATAATGGAGGCTCAATTATGAATAGTTCAATCATTCGTTACATACTTGGAAAAGTTTTACTTATAGAAGCTTTACTTATGCTCCTTCCTTGTCTTGTTGCTGTTATTTATAAAGAAACTTCTGGCTTTGCTTTTTTAATTACAATTGTTATAAGTGGTCTGCTCGGCTTATTAATGACCTACAAAAAGCCTGAAAATTCTATTTTTTACCTCAAAGAAGGTTGTATAACTACTTCTTTAAGCTGGATATTTTTAAGTATTTTTGGAGCATTGCCATTTGTTATTTCAGGTGAAATTCCATCTTTTACAGATGCTCTTTTTGAAACAATCTCTGGTTTTACTACCACAGGTGCAAGCATTCTCAGTGATGTAGAAGCTTTATCTCACTGCATGATATTTTGGAAAACTTTTACTCATTGGATAGGTGGTATGGGAGTATTGGTATTTTTACTTGCAATCATTCCTCTTACTGGCGGTTCAAATATGCACCTTATGAAAGCTGAAAGTCCCGGACCATCTGTTGGAAAACTTGTTCCAAAAGTTCGTCATACCGCAAGAATTTTGTATTTAATATATTTTATAATGACAATTATACAGATTGTTTTAATGTTAATAGGTAAAACATCTCTCTTTGATGCAATTACAATTTCTTTTGGAACAGCTGGAACAGGTGGATTTGGTATCAAAAATGACAGTATGGCAAGCTACTCACCATATATACAGTGGGTAGTAACAATATTTATGATTTTATTTGGCATAAATTTTAATGCTTATTATTTGATATTATTTAAAGGTATACATAAATTTTTTGATGTAGAAGAAGTAAAATATTATCTCTTAATTATTTTAGCCGCCATTGCCATCATCTTTATTGATATATATGATGGTACTCTAGGAATATCAAATGCTCTACGTCATGCTGCTTTTCAAGTAGGCTCAATTATTACTACTACCGGATTTGCTACTACTGATTTTAATCTTTGGCCACAGACTTCAAAAACCGTATTAGTAATACTTATGTTTGTAGGTGCTTGTGCTGGAAGTACCGGAGGTGGAATTAAAGTGTCACGTTTTGTCATAGCTATAAAAACAATAGCTAAAGAATTTAATTCTTATCTTCATCCCAAAAGTGTCCAAAAAATTAAATTCGACGGAAAACCTTTAGACCATGAAATCCTTCGTTCCATAAATGTTTATTTCATTACATTTATTATAATGTTTACCGTTTCGCTTCTTTTAGTATCTTTAGAGGGTAAAGATTTGACTACAAACTTTACAGCAGTAGCCACCACTCTAAACAATGTCGGACCAGGGCTTGAACTTGTCGGTCCTACCCAAAATTTCGGAGGATTTAATTCTTTTACTAAGTACATATTAATGTTTAATATGCTTGCAGGACGACTTGAGTTATTCCCTATGCTTATATTATTTCATCCACAAATTATAAAAGAATTATTCAATCACTCTAAAAAGAAAAATGTATGATAAAAAAGCTGTTGAACTAAGAATATCTTAATCCAACAGTTTTTTTACTATTCTTTATTTTCTGTTTTTTTAACTGTCTTTTTTGTTATTTTTCTTTTTTCTCCTATAGATGCCTTATAGAAATATTCAAGCTTTTCAGCTACTTTTTTACTTATTTCACTATAAGATACATCTGTAAGAATTTCTATACCTTCTTTTATATTATTTATAGGATATATATGGAATTGACCTTCTTTTACTGCTTCCACTACTTCATCATTCAAAACCAAATCTTCCACATTCTGACAAGGTATTATAACTCCTTGTGTAC
>CAZQDT010000137.1:0-6557 GCA_964592005.1 uncultured Eubacteriales bacterium | reverse complement strand
TCGGTGGGCAGATTTCCGAAGCGGAGTATAATGGCTTTTGGGAGGACTTGCGAAAGCAATCAGAGGAGAAAAGTGTTTGAAAAAGCAATAATACACACTTATATGTTAAAAAACTGACCATATTGGACAGAAACAGATTGCGACAACTTCCCATTTAAGAAGATAAATTTTTGTATTATACAATTGGCATAGAATGCCAAGGAAAATCTAAAACAAGACATTGACACCCAATATGATACCACATATAATATAAGCAGGAGGCATTCAGAATGTCAAAGTGGGATAAACTATTAACAAAGATATGTGCTTTATCAAAAGACCTACGGTTTGATGAATTGCGTAAAGTATTGGAAAGCTATGGATATGTGATGACTGCTCCCAAAAGTGGCAGCAGTCATTATATATTCAGAAAAGTAGGCTGTCAGCCACTTACAATACCAAAGCATGAACCAATCAAAAAAGTGTATGTTGATATGGTAAAGCAGATTGTGGAAAGTGAGGTAATGAATGATGAAAACGCTAAATGATTATATGACAATGAATTATCGTATGGAAGTTATAGAGGATAAGGATGAGGGCGGTTTTGTAGTTTCATTTCCAGAATTACCAGGATGTATTACCTGTGGCGAAACAGTGGAAACAGCAGTAGCAAATGCTTTGGATGCCAAGAAAGTATGGCTGGAAGCGGCAATGGAAGATGGTGTTGAAATTCATGAACCGGATAGCTTAGAGGATTACTCTGGACAATTTAAACTTAGGATTCCTCGCAGTTTGCATCGTTCTCTTTCAGAACATTCTAAGAGAGAGGGAATCAGTATGAATCAGTATTGTGTATATCTTTTATCAAAAAATGATGCGGTTTATTCAAAATAGTAGTTGTATTCAGGATTTATAATAGTTATAATGTGGTGGCAACATTATTATAACTATTATAAAGTCATTGTTGAATAAATTTGTGTTAGGAGGGAATTAGAATGTTTACAGTTATTATAGCTGTTTATTTTGTTATAGTATTTATATTATCATTGCCATTTTTAGGGCTGACTACCTTGATTAGAAAGAAAGATATAAGAAAGGCTGAAAAAATTTCGGCGAGAGTTTTAAAAGTGTTGGCAAAAGGATGTCTTTTTTTAAGCGGTACAAGAGTAAAAGTTTCAGGTATGGAAAATATTCCTGATGAACCGGCATTATTTGTAGGAAATCATAGAAGTTATTATGACATAATAGGCTTTTATGGAATTATCAATCGTCCTGTTGGATTTGTTTCAAAAGAAAGTTTGAAAAAAGTACCAATGTTGAGTAAATGGATGGAAAATATAGGTTGTTTATTTTTGAATAGGGAAAACGTAAGAGAAGGTTTAAAAACCATTCTTGAGGGAATAGATTATATAAAAAATGGTGGTTCGCTTTTTATATTTCCAGAGGGAACAAGGGCTAAAGGAGAAGAAATGGGCGAATTTAAACAAGGAAGTCTTAAATTGGCTGATAAATCAGGTTGTCCGATAGTTCCTGTTGCGATTATAGGTACAGATAATGTACTTGAAAAAAATAAGTTTGGAGTAATGCCGGCAAAATGTAAATTTATATTTGGAGAGCCGATTTATATTGATAAACTTGAGCTGGAGCAAAAAAAACATTCGGCAGAATATGTAAGGGAAAAAATAGCAGAACTTATAGAAAAAAACAAATAATCTAGGAGATGGAAAAATGAGCAGAATAGGTGAGCAGGTAAGAAATGCAAGAATAAGTCAGGGATTGTCACAGAAACAACTTGCCAAAAAGGTAGGAGTTGCTGAAAAATATATTCAGGAAGTAGAGTCAGGTAATAAGATTATAAAAGATGATATTTTAGAAAAAATAACCAAAGCATTGGATGCCCCTATAAGTGATTCTTTAATACTTGAAAACTATGTTGAAGTAGAAGAAGTAAAGCAAAGAGCGGCAGCGACAAGCAAAATAATATCACCTGTAAAGTCTAAAACTAAAAAAGAGCCTGAACCAGAAGTACAGGAAATTTGGAGCAGTGCATTAGGTAGTGTATTGGCAGATGTGCCTATATTTGATTATAATATGAGTAAAGTATTGGAAGTAAAACAAATGCCTGTCATCAATAAAAAAATAGATGGACAGCCAAAGGATAAAGCAGTTTGTATAAAGATAACAGATGATGAAATGTCAGGTTTTAAGCTTTCAAAAGGTGACTTGGCATTTGGTGTATTAATAAAGGAAATAGAAAACAATACAATATGTCTTGTAGAATATCAAGACAGAAGAATAGTTAGACAAATAAAGCAACTGGATAAAAAGAAAGTACTTCTTATAAGCAATGCAGGAAGTGTAAGAACAGAAACAGCAGATGCTAATGAAGTAAAAGTACTTGTAAAATTATTAAAGGCAGAAATTATATTATAAAATTTTTAAGAAAGAAGGGTTATTTCTTGTCAAAGGTTAAAGATGAGGTGTTAAGCTGGGTTAAAACGATAGTATTTGCAATTATAGTGGCATTGTTTATAAATAATTTTGTAATAGTAAATGCAGAAGTACCAACAGGCTCTATGGAAAGTACAATAATGCCAAAAGACCGTATAATAGCACTTAGATTTGTATATCTTTTTGAAGAACCACAGAGAGGAGATATAGTTGTATTTCCTTTTCCAGACGATGAAAAAACTTTGTATATTAAACGCATTATAGGTATTGAGGGAGATACAATAGAAATAAAAAATGGCATATTGTATTTGAATGGAGAAGCTCAACAAGAAGATTATATAAGAGAACCTATGTATGATTGGGCAAGCTGGGGACCGTATATGGTGCCAGAAGATTCATATTTTATGCTTGGTGATAATAGAAATTATTCGGCAGACTCACGTTATTGGAATAATACCTATGTAAAGAAAGAAAAAATATTAGGAAAGGCATTTTTAAGATATTATCCAAGTATAGAGCTTATTGATTGATGGTTTATGGAAGGATTGAAAGGAAGATAAGGGTGAGTAAGGAAGAAAAAAGGAAAGAATTTATAAGTTGGATAAAAACAATAGTTTTTGCTGTAACAGTTGCGTTTTTAGTAAATAATTTTATAGTGGTAAATGCACAAATTCCGTCAGGTTCGATGGAAAATACAATAATGACAGGCGATAGGCTTTGGGCAAACAGGCTTGCATATATTTCTGAAGAACCTCAAAGAGGCGATATAATTGTATTTAAGTTTCCTGATAATGAAAAAGAGCTTTATGTAAAGAGAATAATAGGAGTTCCGGGGGATAAAATTGAAATATATGGAGGGGCTGTTTATATAAATGGTGAGAAATTAGAAGAAGATTATTTGAAAGAAGCTATGGATAAAGATGGAGTTTGGGGAGTATATGAAGTTCCTGATGGAGCATATTTTGTTTTAGGAGATAATAGAAATGTTTCAATAGATGCACGTTATTGGCAAAATACATATGTTTATAAGAAAAATATACTTGGAAAAGCAATTTTGAAATATTACCCTAAAATTGAATGGATTGCAGACAAATGATAAATTAATCTTTTACATCCGAGGAGATGGAAATTTATGGAAAAAGATAAAAAGAGAGCGAAGGAGCCTGTTACACAGGAAATGATTTTTAAAATAATGTTGTCTATAACTTTTGGAGTATCAGCAGTTTTTTTACTTAAAAATATTTTGGCTAAGACTTATAAAGGTGCAACAGTTATTGGAATTTGTTTAGGTGTTTTTGTGGTTGTCATATGGGTTATGAAAGAACTGGAAGTAGGCAGATATATTCAGCAACTGGTTTTGAGTTTGGCATTAGTATTGCTAGTATTTGTAATTTCGGCGAATAGCGGAAATTATTATAGCGATGATTTTCCATTGTTTTTGGCGGTAATAGGATTAGCGGGAATGTATTTGGAGCCAAGATATACAAAATATCAAATGGTTTTTGCAACATTAGCGTTGATTGTTTTGTATAAAATAAATCCTCAAAAAGCTGACCCTTTGCCACAATATGTTATGTGTGTTGCATTATTTGATGTGGCGGCATTTATAATTTATATGATAATTAAACGTGGACGTGCTTTTATAGAAATAAGTATTTTAAGAGCTGAACAGGCTGAAAAATTTCTTAATTCTATTAAAATAGTAAGTGAAGAATTGAAAGAAAATTATGAAAATTCTTCTATGAGAATAGAGGGAATGAAAGAAGTTAATGAGCTTTTAGAGGAAAATGCTTTTGAACTTAAAAAGGGTTCGGGTGAAATTTCGCAGGGAACAAAAGAAGTGGAAATAACCTGTGCTGAAGCCCAAAAGCGTATGCAGTTTACAGAAAACAGCATAGAAGCTTTAAATACTGAAGTTCAAAATGTAGAGGAAGCACTTACAAAGAGTAAGGTAAGTATGGAAGAAATGGATTCGCAGATGAATTTGGTTAAAAGTACAATTAATGGAACGAATGAGGTATTTACTTCTCTGAAAAAGCAGATAAAGGAAGTTTCAAAAGCGACAAAACAATTAACTTCTATAAGTAATAATACAAAAATGCTTGCATTGAATGCTTCGATAGAAGCGGTAAGGGCAGGAGAAGCTGGGGAAGGGTTTCAGGTAGTTGCCACTAAGGTCGAAAAACTGGCAACAGACAGTACAAACTGTTCTGAACAGGTGGTAGATGTAGTAAATAATATGCAAAAGCAGATAAATAAAACATCAGAGCAGCTTGAAGAAAGTGTTGGAGCTATCAATACCTCACTTAATGCTTTAGAAAATATGGAAGAAGTATTTGATGCACTTATAAAACAATTTGAATCTTTGTATAAAAATATTGGAGAACAAAATAACAATGTTATAAATGCAGACGCTATTTTCGGAGAATTGAAAGAAAAAATAGGAGGAATGAGTAATTGCTCAAAAGAAAACCAAGAAGTGGTAGAGTCCATTTTAAAATCTATGGAAGCTTATAAAACACATATGAATTTAATTGTAGAGGATACAAAACATATACATGAATTGTCTGCTTCAATGATAGATGTATCAGCTAAATAATTTTTTTGTCAAAAGAATAAAAAAATAGTTGACAATTATTAAAATGTTTGATAATATAATAAAAAAATAGTTTAGTAAAATGCAGTGATGGAGATGTGTTATTTACATAAGATTTTCAGAGAGTCATTGGTTGGTGTGAAATGATATGAAGGTAAATTGCTAATCACTCTGGAGCAGTTTTTCTAAAAAGCTTTTGGCTGAGTAAGAGATAATCGGTTATAGCCCCGTTATAGGCAAAGGTTTGATAGAACCTATCGAGTTCGTTGTTGTGAAATGACGAAAAATAAGAGTGGTACCACGTTGGTAATTATGCCTCGTCTCTAATATTCATAAGAATATTAAGACGGGGTTTTTTGGTATTTTGGATATAATTTAATGATTTTAATTTCTTAAGAAAGGAATGTAGGACTATGAAAAGATATGTTTTATCTGTTTTGGTTGAAAATCAAGCAGGTGTATTAAGCAGGGTTTCAGGGTTATTTAGCCGCAGGGGTTATAATATAGAAAGTCTGACAGTTGGTGTAACAAACAATCCTGATATTTCAAGAATTACAATAGTTGTAAATGCTGAAGATGAAAGAGTTCTTGACCAGATTAAAAAGCAGGTTAATAAACTGGTAGATGTTGTAAAAGTTACACAGCTTGAAGCAGGAAAATCTGTTTACAGAGAACTTGCACTTGTAAAGATTAATTGTAATGATGAAACAAGGGCAGCTATCGTTTCGGTAGTTGATATTTTTAGAGGAAAAATAGTTGATGTTTCTAAAGAATCTGTTACAATAGAGATTACAGGGGACCAAAATAAACTTACAGCATTTGTAGAGCTTATGTCACAGTTTGGAATAAAAGAGCTTGTACGTACAGGTGTTACAGCACTTGAAAGAGGTCCTGAAACATTAGAAGATTTGGTTGACTAATTAAATGTTACGCTTTTTAATATAATTCAATGTTAAACAAAAATGTTGAATTTATATAACATAAATAATTAATATTAAATTTTTAGGAGGAATTTAAAATGGCAAAGATGTTTTATCAAGAAGATTGTGATTTAGGATTATTAAAAGGTAAAAAAGTAGCTATTATTGGTTACGGAAGTCAGGGACACGCACATGCACTTAATCTTCATGAATCAGGTGTAGATGTAATCGTAGGTCTTTATGAAGGAAGTAAATCATGGGCTAAAGCAGAAGCAGCAGGATTAAAAGTAGCAACAGCTTTTGATGCAGCTAAAGCAGCAGATATAATAATGATTCTTATCAATGATGAAAAACAGGCTAAATTATATAAAGAAAGTATTGAACCAAATCTTACAGAAGGGAAAACTCTTATGTTTGCACATGGTTTCAATATCAATTTTAAACAAATTTTACCTCCAGCAAATGTAAATGTTGTTATGATAGCTCCAAAAGGACCTGGACATACAGTAAGAAGCCAGTTCTTAGAGGGTAAAGGAGTTCCATGTCTTATAGCTGTTGAACAGGATTACACAGGAAATGCACATGATATTGGTTTAGCTTATGCTTTAGGT
>CAZQDT010000136.1:0-6712 GCA_964592005.1 uncultured Eubacteriales bacterium | reverse complement strand
TATTGCTTTTTGCAATTGAAACAGAGTACTTGCTTGATTCAGTTAAAATAATCTTTATAATTTTTATCGGCAGTAAATATAATTAATTTAGAAAATAAAATTTTTATTTCATTTACAAAATTTTTGAATTAATAATATTTAAAATAAATTAGTAAAAACACTTATAATAATTTTATAATTATGCTATTATTAAAGCATAAGAAATAAACTATGTAATTAAAAAAAATAATTAAATTTTGATTTTATTGGTTGACAGTGATTATATAAAATTATACAATTAAAGTATTAAGTAGTAGTTGCTATGGAAGAGGGGGAAATGATGGAGGAAGAAAAAATTTTGGATTGTCTGTATGATAAGACAGTAACTTGTCCTGTGTGTGACAATATATTTAAGAATAAATCTGTGAAGATGGGGAGAGCACATTTGGTTTCGACAGGAGTAGATTTAAAACCTCAATATACACCTGTCGATGTTATAAGATATTCAGTTATTTCGTGTCCATTATGTGGATATACAGCATTAGAAAATTCATTTGATAAAATAGGGGTCAAACAGTCAGTTGAAATGAGACTTACGCTAGCTCAAAAATTTGTATCAAGAAAATTTCCCAATATTTATGATATAAATACTGCAATTATCAGATATAAAATGGCCTTGATTTGTGCAGATATTAAAAAAAGTAAAAAAAGTGAGTTTGGGTATATAGCATTAAGAATATCTTGGCTTTATGAAGATAAAGGAGATAAGGGAAATGAAATGAAATATAAAAAATATGCTTATGAGAAGTATAAGGAAGCTTACAGCAGTGAAAATTTTCCACTTTATGGTGCTGATGAAGATACTGCTACATATATGATAGCAGCACTAGCATATAAGCTTGGAGAATATGAAGAAGCGTTAAGATGGGTAGGTAATGTAATTATTTCCAGAAGTGTAACACCACGTCTTAAAGAAAAAGCAACAGATTTAAAAGAAAAAATAAGAGAAGCAAAAGAACAATAATGAAGAAGAGGTGAATTTTATGGGGGAAGAAACTAAAGAGAAAACAGGCATCACTAAAGAGGAATTGGAACTTAGATATGAAAGTCTTTATCCTGATTTATCTAAGGATGCAATAAAAATGCTTATAAACACACATCCTCTGTATAATGAGGAGAATGCAGATGAAGAAAAAGAAGAGGAATTGAAGAAAACTAAGAAAAAGAAAGAAGTTAAAAAAGAGGAAGAAGGCGAGAAAGAGGAAAATGAGTTTATAAAAGATTTATTTTCAGATGAAAATAAAGATGAAATGAAAAATTTGACGAAATATGCAATAACAGCAGCATTGACTGTGGTTGTATTTATATGTATTATAGTAATTGTAGTTATGGGTAATAAAAATAAATCAATTCAAGCAGAGTTAGATACTCTTAAAATTAAAAATGATGAATTGAGTTTGAAATATGAAGAGTTTAAGCTTCAAAAAGATTATTCCGATAAAGAAAATCAAAGACTTCAGACAGTAATTGCTCAACTTCAGGAAGAAGTAGGGAAAATTAATACCAATCAAACTAACCAGTCCCAACAAAATCAACCAAGTACAGGAAATGAAAATAATACAAATAATACAAGCAGTAATACAAATAGTACTGGAAATAATACGTCTTCAAGCAATACAAATAATACTGGAAATAGTACATCTTCGTCTGAAGAAAAAATACATATTGTACAAAAAGGTGAAACTCTTTGGAAAATAAGTGAAAAAGAGTATGGAAATGGGAATTATTATACAAAAATTATGGAATATAATGGTTTAACAGAAAATAGTGTATTGTCAGTGGGAATGAAAATTAAAATTCCTAATATAAAATGAGAAAAGGAGTAAATAAATGGATGATTATACAACAATGAGCCTTGCAGAGCTTAGAGAAAAAGCAAAAGAAATAGGAATTAAGAGTGTAACAAAATTTAGAAAAGAAGAATTGATAAGACTTATAAATGAGTATAGTGCTGAGGCTGAGGCTGAACCTGAACTTGAAATATCAGATGAAGATATTCAGGAGGAAAAAGTTGACCCGGTAGAGGCAAAAAGAATTGCTTATATGTCTATGACAAAAGAACAAAAACTTGCAAATTTGGAACAACTTGACAGTGGAATTTCAAAAGAAGGTATACTTGAAGTGCTTGGAGAAGGTTATGGATTTTTGAGAATGGATAATTATTTGCCAAGTCCTAATGATATATATGTATCTCCTTCACAGATAAGAAGATTTAATTTGAAAACTGGTGACTGGGTACAGGGAAATATAAGAATACCTAAAGAAAATGAAAAATTCAGTGCATTGTTATATGTAAAAAAAGTAAATGGTGATGACCCAAATGTAGTTGCCAAAAGACCAAATTTTGAAAGTCTTACACCAATATATCCAGATAAAAAATTAAAATTGGAGTCAAATGCCTTAGATTATTCTACAAGAATTATTGATTTGATTTCTCCGATAGGAAAAGGTCAAAGAGGAATGATAGTTGCTCCTCCAAAAGCAGGAAAGACTGTATTGCTTAAAAAAATAGCTAATGCAATAACTACAAATCATCCGGAAGTGCATCTTATAGTTCTTCTTATAGATGAAAGACCTGAAGAAGTTACAGATATGCAGCGTTCTATTTTAGGAAAAAATGTAGATGTTATATATTCTACATTTGATGAATTGCCAGAGCATCATAAAAGAGTGGCAGAGATGGTAATAGAAAGAGCTAAAAGAATGGTAGAGCAGGGAAAAGATGTAGTAATACTTTTAGACAGTATTACAAGACTGGCAAGAGCGTATAATCTTACTGTTCCGCCAAGTGGAAGAACACTTTCGGGAGGACTTGATCCAGCATCTCTTTATATGCCCAAAAAATTTTTTGGTGCAGCAAGAAATATAGAAGAGGGTGGAAGTCTTACAATTCTGGCTACTGCTTTAGTAGAAACAGGCAGCAGAATGGATGAAGTAATATTTGAAGAGTTTAAAGGTACAGGAAATATGGAAGTTGTATTGGATAGAAAATTAGCTGAAAAACGTATTTTCCCAGCCATAGATATAAATAAATCAAGTACAAGACGTGAAGAAAAACTTCTTGAAGGTGTTGAGCTTGACGCTGTATATGCTTTAAGACAAAATATGGTAGAGGGAAATAATGCCGAAATTGTCAAAAACTTTATGGAAAAGCTTGTGAAAACTAAGAATAATAAAGAGTTTGCCAATATTATTATTAAAAGTTTTGAAAAGTCTAATTTATAAGAGTTGGTTTTGTTGGTTTGTTTGTATTTTGATGTTCTAAAAAAATACTTGCATTAGAACTAAGTTTATGTTATAATGCAAGCGTTGTCAGTGTGAACACGAATAATAAAATAGAGATAAGTCGTGTTAAGAATAAAGATGAGGTTATTTGGAGGAAGAGGTGAAAGAAATGAAAGCAACAGGACATCCACAGTATTTTCAAGCAAAAGTAAAATGTAACTGCGGTAATGAATTTGTTACAGGTTCTACAAAAGAAACAATATCAGTCGAAGTTTGCTCAAAATGCCATCCTTTCTATACAGGAAGTCAAAAAATGATGGTTGAAGCAGGCGGACGTGTAGAAAAATTCAATAAGAAATATAATATGTAAGCAACGATGGCTCGGGAAATAAAATCTTAAGTTTGGGTTAGCGTTGTTAGTTGGCACAATATGGTAGCGATGACGAAGATTATAGATAATGATTACGTCATTGCGGGATATTGTGACAGGAGTTCAAAGGTTGTATTTTTAACTTTAATATGATATTAGGTTGAGGGTGGGGTATAAAAGAATTACTCAACCCTCTTTTTGCTATATAAATAACAAAACAGTTGGGAGGGGAAAAGATGAAAAGAACCAATATAGGCGGTCAGGCGGTTATTGAAGGTGTAATGATGCGTGGAAAGAAAATGTATGCCTGTGCAATAAGGAAACCGGATAAGGAAATTATAGTAGATAAAAAAACTATAAAATCTTCAGAGGATAGACCTAAGATATTATCTATGCCATTTATAAGGGGTGTTGTATCGCTTATAGATTCTTTGGTATTGGGAATGCAGCTTATAACTTATTCAGCAGAGTTTTTGGAGGTTGATGAAGAGGAGAAGCCTTCTAAATTTGACGAATTTTTGGAGAAAAAATTAGGTGATAAACTTAATGATGTAATTATGGGAATATCAGTAGTATTTGCACTTGCTTTGTCGATAGGCTTGTTTATGGTATTGCCTACTTGGATTTCAAGTTTCTTTGGAAAAATATTACCGGGAAGCTGGGCATTGGGAATAATTGAAGGATTTGTCAGAATAGCAATATTTTTGCTTTATTTGGTATTGGTTACAAAGATGAGTGAAATGAAAAGAGTTTTTCAATACCATGGTGCAGAACATAAAACGATAAATTGTTTTGAGCATGAAGAAGAATTGACAGTAGAAAACGTGAGAAAACATTCAAGATTTCATAAACGTTGTGGAACAAGTTTTTTAGTTATAGTTATGCTGGTTAGTATGGTAGTGTTTTTATTTGTGAGGATAAGTTCTGTACCACTTCGTATACTTAGCCGAATACTTCTTTTTCCGGTAATATCGGGTATTTCTTATGAGTTTATAAGACTTGCAGGACGTTCAGACTCTAAAATTGTGCAGCTTATAAGTACTCCTGGAATATATATTCAAAGACTTACAACAGCTGAACCAGATGATGAAATGATAGAAGTTGCCATAGCAGCAATGAAAGGTGTTTTAGAAGATGAGCCAGAATAGCAAAACGATAGAAGATGTACTTATTTGGGCCAAAAAATTACTTAAAGAAAATGGAAAAGAAACTTATTCTTTAGATGCACAGGTTTTATTGATGTATGTGACAGGTTTTAGCAAGGTACAGCTTATTTTAAATAATAAAACACTTTTAGAAGAAGAAAAAATGCAAGAGTATGAAAAGATAGTTAAACAAAGGGCAGATGGTATGCCATTGCAATATATTACAGGGAAACAAGAATTTATGTCTTTAGATTTTAAGGTAAATAGTGCAACATTGATACCTAGGGGAGATACTGAAATTCTTGTAGAAGCTGTTCAAAAAATAAGCAGACTTGAAAATATAAATAATATAATGGAAATAGGAACGGGAAGTGGCTGTATACCGATAAGCCTTTTGTATTATAATAAAGAAATGAAAGCGGTTTCATTTGATATAAGTGAAGAAGCTATAAAAATAGCTGAGATAAATTCAGAAATAAATGGAGTAAGTGATAGGATTACTTTTATACAAAGTGACTTGTTTGAAAAGGCATCAGAGGATATGATTGGAAAATTTGATGCAATAGTTTCAAATCCTCCTTATATTCCTAAAGATGTTATAAAAAACCTTATGACAGAAGTTAAAGATTTTGAGCCTATCACAGCTTTAGAGGGCGGAATAGATGGTTTATATTTTTACAGGGCAATTACTGAACAGGGACAAAAATATATCCGTTCAGGAGGAAGAATTTTTTATGAAATAGGCTGTGAACAGGCAGAAGATGTAAAAAAAATAATGCAGTTAAATGGAATGTATAATATTGAAGTTATCAAGGATTTAGCTGGTTTGGATAGAGTTGTTATAGGACAAAAAAGATAAAAGAAAGGAATGTATTTTAATGTTAGCTCGTTTAGAAGAGATGGAATTGAAATTTGAAGAAATTGGTAAAAGATTGACTGAGCCGGATATTACCAATGACCAAAAGGAATTTAGACGTTTGATGAAAGAACATAGTGATATGAGTCCGGTTGTTGAAAAGTTCAGAGAATTAAAAAAAGCACAGGAAGCGATAGAAGAAGCTCTTATGATACTTGATGACAGTAGTAGTGATGAAGAACTTAAATTATTTGCAAAAGAAGAACTTTCTGAAAATAAAGAAAATGTAGAGAGAATAAATGAAGAGCTAAAAATTCTTCTTTTACCTAAAGACCCTAATGATGATAAAAACGTTGTAGTTGAAATAAGAGGCGGTGCAGGTGGAGATGAAGCAGCATTATTTGCAGGAGATTTATTCAGAATGTATTCAAGATATGCTGAACGTCATAGATGGAAAGTAGAAATAATGAGTACTAATGAAAATGATTTGGGAGGATACAAAGAAATTGCATTTATGATAAATGGACAGGGAGCATATTCACGTTTGAAATATGAAAGTGGTGTTCACAGAGTGCAAAGAGTTCCAGATACAGAGTCCAGTGGACGTATTCATACATCAACAGTTACGGTGGCAGTTCTTCCAGAGGCTGAAGAAGTAGATGTAGAGCTTAATATAAATGATGTACGTATAGATGTTTTCCGTGCATCTGGAAATGGAGGTCAATGTGTAAATACAACTGACTCGGCAGTGCGTGTAACACATATACCTACTGGAATTGTTATTTCATGTCAGGACGAGAAATCACAGCTTAAAAACAAAGAAAAAGCACTTAAAGTTTTAAGAGCAAAGCTTTATGATTTAGAGCTTGAAAAACAGCAATCAGAGGTTTCAGCTGCAAGAAAAAGTCAAGTAGGTACAGGAAATAGAAATGAACGTATAAGAACTTATAATTTCCCACAGGGACGTGTAACTGACCATAGGGTAAATCTTACCTTGCATAGACTTGAAGCTGTACTTGACGGAGATTTAGATGAAATAATGGATACACTTATAACTACTGACCAAGCAGCGAAATT
>CAZQDT010000135.1:0-6767 GCA_964592005.1 uncultured Eubacteriales bacterium | reverse complement strand
CAATTCATCACCTCCACCTAAGAGGTGGGGACTTCTTGCTATATATGGTTAAAATGGCAAACTTATAAAAATTCCCTGTAAAATTGAACCTATAATCTGCAATACAAAAAATGCTATAATTGGTGAAAAATCCAACATCATTCCGCCTCCTAAAGGAGATTTGTTAATAAGTTCTCTTATTGGTCTTAATATTGGTTCTGTAAGAGTATATACAAGTTGTACAAGAACATTTCCTCTAGCCATTGGAAACCATGACAAAATACACCTTACAAATATTAAAAAATACATTACATCTGTAAACACTGATACTGCTTCACATAAAATTAAACCCACTGACATCTATTTTCCTCCATTATTTATTAATCATCCAAGAAAATGCCTTTGCTTTAATTTCTTCTTTAAAATCACCAGTAATATCTACATTTTCCGGTGCAATCAGAAAAATTTTATTAGAAATCTTTTGAATTGAACCATCCAAAGCGTAAGATACACCGCTTAAAAAATCTATTATCTGCTGTGCAAGTCCATTATCCAATTTTTCTAAATTTATAATTACAGCCTTATTTTCTTTAACACTATCACATATTTCTCTGGCATCTTCATAAGCTTCAGGAATTACCAATGCCACTTTCATTTGTACCTGTACATTTGTATTTATCACATTTACCGTTTTAGATTTATCTTTTTGACTAACCCTCGAAGAAAATGGAACTACTTTACTATTTTCTTCTTCATATTCTTCCTCTTCTTCGTACTCTTCCTCCTCACTAACTCCCAACATTTCTCTAAACTTTTCAATAAAAGAACTCATAATATTCCTCCTAAATTTAATATCTATTTATTATATACTCTTTGACCAAAAATACCTGTTCCTATACGAACAATATTAGCTCCCTCTTCTATTGCAATTTCATAATCATTTGTCATTCCCATTGATAGATAATCCATACTAACATTATCAATTTTCTCATTTTCTATATCCACAAATAATTTTTTCATTTCTTTAAAATACTTTCTATTTTCTTCCGCATTTTCGGCATTTGGAGCTATTGTCATAAGGCCTCTGACCTTTATATTTGATAATTTACTTATATTCTCAATAACTTTAATTACATCTTTAGGATTAAGTCCAAACTTACTCTCCTCTCCGGATATATTAACTTCCAAAAGAATATCTATACACTTATCTATTTTCGATGCTCTGTCATTTATTTCCAAAGCAAGTTTTTCACTGTCTACTGAATGTATAAGTTTAACCTTGTCCACTATAAACTTAACTTTATTAGTCTGTAAATGTCCTATTAAATGCCAGTCATAATCCGAACCCAATTCTTCATATTTCCATTGAATTTCCTGAACCTTATTTTCTCCTAAATCCGTAAGACCACATTCTATTGCCTCTTTCATTCTCTCAATATCCACTGTTTTTGTAACAGCAATCAATTTAATATCTTCTGGACTTCTTCCAGATTTTTCAGCTGCTAAAGCAATTCTTGACCTTATGTATTCTATATTTTCTGCTATATAACTCAACTTTTTCACTCCTCTATCAAAAATCAATAAATTATTTGATTTTCAGTAATATTTTTTGCATCTGAAACTATTCTGTCATAAGCCTTTAAACTTCTTTTTTTAGAAGCATTAACAATAGAATACGTTTCATTTTCACCTAAAACTTCAACTGTTTTTAATTCTGTAACACCATTATTTACTACATAAACACCTTTAGACGTAGTTACTTCTGAAATTCTATACTCACTTGGATTTTCACTGTTAGGTTCTATAAGCTTATCACCCAATTTTAACACATCAAAATCCTGACGTACATATACAAATTCTTCTGTATCATCTGTAAAAGATATCTCTATATCAACAAGTATATTACCTACTTCTTGTGCTTTTATTACACAATCTTGCCCCATACTTTCTGTTACATAAGCAGTCGGAATTTTTAAAAATGTAGTTTCTACCAACGCTGTATTAGGAATTTTAAGTCCCTCATAACTTTGAGTCCCCACTTCAAAATTTATGCTTCTTTCAGACAAAAAATCTAACATTCCTCTATCTGAAGAAAATATAACCAACTTTTCTGAAACACCCTCAACAATCTGATTCACTTTCATATTAATTGATTTATCATTTACAGTTATTTTTTTTATATCTCCCACATACCAACTTTTTACTATATTTTCAGGTATATATGCTGCGATATACCATTCATCACTTTTTACTACTTTAAATATTGTTTTCTCTTCTCCATTTACGGAATTTCTTTTTTCTTTGGTATTTATTTCCATTGTTGTTTGTTCATTTCTAAGATTTAGCATATTTTCAATAGAATAAACTTCTTCAAAACCATCTATTAAAAAAGATACTATACCACTTACAGGTGTAGAAATAACATCTGTATTAGCTTTAAGCTGTTTTTCATAAACATCTTTTTTTTCCATAACTGCACTAACTGAACCTGAATTTTCCATAAGCAATATTTGAGTTCTTAAATTTATTTCACTTTCCAATTTTTCTTTAAAATCATATACTTGTGAAATTCTATAATTATTTGAATACAACATATAGTCTTCCACTATCTCTTTTATATTATTATTTCTAACAGATATATCATTTTGATAAATAGAAATATCCTCTCTTGCTCTCTGTAATTTCAAAATCTCACTGTCATATTTTTGTATTTCATTTTCTAACATTTCTGTCTGTGAATAATCTTTAACAATACATACTACCGAATTTTTTTTAACTCTTTCTCCTTCTGTATAGTAATAACTTATCTCACCAGTTTTACTGCTTGAAACAAGATATTCATCTCTAATAATTACCCCTTTATATATTTTAGGCAATTGTATAGTACCATAGTTAACAATTTCAACAGGAACTGATTTATTATTTAAAAAATTATAAACTTGTCCAAACAAATATATAAGTATAAATACTAAACCCAAAATTCCAATATATGCTATCGAGTTATCTTTTTTTCTAACTTGAGTATTCTTTTTTTTATTACTTACTGCCATAAAATACCCCCAAATATACCTCAAACTACATCTAAAAACCTCTGTTTAATCCGCCCAAAATGTAGTGAATTAAATTCCTTCTGATAAACATAAGTCCTAACCCATTGCTTATTACTCCTATCAATTAAAAAGTAGACTTGCTTAATTTATTTGAAATAAATCACATTATATTATATAATTTAATGCTTAATGAAATGAAAAATTTGCTCGAACCGCAAATGTCTTCATATTTTAATAAAACTAAATTATATTATATTATACATTTGCAATTTTTTAAAGATAAATTTACATATTTTTTCATACATTTTTTTCCAATCATTTCTAATAATATATTTATATATATTAAATCTGCTAATTTTTCATTTAACCAAACTAATAATATCTAAAATAAAGAATGTTGTCAACCAAGTTTCTTAGAACCCTGCTTTTTATTATTACTTTCTAATAAATCTTTTAGTTTTAACAAAAAATATTTCTCAATAAATAAAATTATTAATATTTTAATGCCACTTTTATCATCTTTTTGATTAATTTATTTCATCATTTTGTTTTTATATTATTTTTTCAATCAATTTGATTAAAATCATTGTTTTTAATCATTTCGATGATATAATAATATAAAATTAGTTAAATTCTCAATTTAACACAAAACATTACATTTTTACGGAGGTTTTGTCATGAAAAAATTAAGAGAACTCAGAAAAAGCAGAAATCTAACTATTGAACAAGTAGGTAAAGCTTTAGGATTAAAAAATCAATATATTTCAAATTATGAATTAGGAAAACGTCAACCAAGCTTTGACATATTAAAAAGTTTCGCTGACTTTTATAATGTTTCCATAGATTATATCTTAGAACATAACATTGAAAATAATGATATTGTTGCTGAAACTTCTGATAATCCGTATGGAGAAAAAATCAACTATACACTTAATTTCTTTGAAGAGTTAAAAAATGAATTTAAAGACACAAATTTAATTGATGAAAATGGTAATCTCAAAAATTCTACTTTAAAAATGATAAAAGATTTAGCTGTAAACAATAAAGAACTATTAGAAAAGGCAATTAAAAAAGAATAAATCTATTTCAAAAGTTAAGGAGTTATTGCATTAGAAAATATTTCTCTAACAATAACTCTTATTTTTATATTTAAAATCCCCAAACTATTAAAAAAATCAACAATTACTGAACTTAAAATATAATAAAATCTAAAAAAGTAATCTTACTAAGATTGAGTTTTGTTAAGCTAGAGTTAAAAACAAGATTTGTCATTTAGAAAATATTTTAACCTCTTTCCAAAATATAGGCTTATATGTTATAATATATGTATATCTCATTTGGTTAGCATTAGGTTAGAAGTGAATAGTGATGAGATATTTTAATCACGTATTTATATATAATTCAATACTTAATGTAGTAAAAGTTTTGCTCAATTCGCAAAAGCTTTTACCTTGAAACAAATTAAATTAAATTATATTATATAATTTGGCATTTCCTAAATGCCTTTTTAATAAAAAGGAGGCAAATTTTTATGAAAAAAATATTTGCAGGTATGGTTTTATTAGTAAGCTTATTTATTAGTACCACTGTATCTGCCAAAGTAGGAGATTATAAAGGAGATATATATTATACCGATATTAAAACTTATATGTTTGGGAATTCTATTGAATCCTATAATATCGGTGGTAAAACTATTATTAATGCAGATTCATTAGATGAAACCTATGGTTTCTCAACAACTTGGCATAGCGGTAAAAGAATTCTGGAAATAAATGAAACAACCGGAATATCAAATAAAACTAATTATACATATGAATATGGAGGTGTAATCGGTCAAAAATCCGGAGAATATTATGAAACAGACATTGTTACAATCTTAAATGGAAAAGAAATTCAATCTTACAATTTAGGTGGAAAAACATTTATAATAGCTGAAAATTTAACAGATTATGGTTATAATGTCCAATGGAATAATGAAAAAAGAACTCTTAATATAACAAGAAAATGTGAACATAATTGGGATATGGGAACAATTATTTCCAAAGCTACTTGTACAAGTGAAGGTACTATCAGTTATAAATGTAATATTTGTGGAATTGATAAAGTAGAAGTAATTCCTATAAATAATGAGCATAATTGGCAAAAAAGTATATTAGTAGAGCCAACCTATAAAACAGAAGGTATTCTTAGATATTTATGTAAAAGATGCAATTATACTTATGATGAAAATATAGGAACTTATAATTTTAATCCTGAAAATTATAACGACTCTTATCATATAATAACTTCAAACAATCCTGAAAATTATATTGAACTAACTATTAACAACAACACTCTTACAATTGAAGGAAAAATTATCAAAGAAAATTTAGATAAGGTATGGTTTAGATGTGGAGAAAAAAACGGAAAAGAATATGGAGAAATAATTGAAATTTCTGATGGCAAAAAATTTATAATAAATTTATCTTTAAGTCATATTAAAGAAGATACAAAATTAAAAATATATACACATCAAAAAAATGACGATGTTTATTGGGGATATATTTGGAAAGAAATTATAATACACCCTGACAAAGATGGTTATAAATTTTTACAATCTATGGTATTAGAACATAATATTGATGTTATGAAACATTGGGTAGATCCAAAAGATTGTTTATCTGAAAATATTTCAGAAGAAATTAAACAGCTTTCAAACAGTATCGTGGGAACTGAAACAGATGAATATAAAAAATTATATTTACTTAATAAATGGGTTGCAGAAAATATTTATTATGATTATGATTATTATTATGGTAAAACTAAAGAACTTTATTATAAGCCAGAAGATGTTTATAAAAATAAACGAAGCGTATGTGAAGGTTATTCAAGATTATTAAATTCACTTATTCAATCACAAGGAATACCTAGTATGCAAGTAATAACTTACTCAGCAGGTATTAGTACAATAGGTTATTTTGATGAAAGTAATTATATGACAACCCAATCAAATCATGCTCATGTGGAAGCTTATCTTAAAAGTGAAAACAGATGGGTCATTATGGATCCTACTTGGGATTCTAATAATAAATACGAGAATGAAGAATACATAGAAAAATCAGCAACTATCAGATATTTTGATATATCTTTTGACTTCTTTTCATTTACACATAAAATAATTAAACGTTAAATTTAATACATAAATAAGTTTAAAACTTCTTTAAAATTTTACTTATATAATTTGGTTTGATTTTTTTAATCACACCAAATTTTTTTAATTTTTCAAGAAATAAAATATCTGCTTATACAATTAAACAACTTTGTAAGCGAATAATGAGTACAAAAAATCAGCCTTAAAAACTAAGACTGATTTTACACTAGGCAGGAGGGATTTGAACCCCCGAAATACTGGAATCAGAATCCAGGGCCTTACCACTTGGCGACTGCCCATTATTAAATTGTTACATAAGCACGAGACGGGATTCGAACCCGCGACCCTCGCCTTGGCAAGGCGATGCTCCACCACTGAGCCACTCGTGCATATGCAGTCGAGGGGACTTGAACCCCTACCCAGAAACCCGGACTAGATCCTTAGTCTAGCGCGTATGCCAATTCCGCCACGACTGCAAATAATTTAAGTAAATAATAAAACCATTACCTAACCGACTTATTAAGTTTAACATAAACTTTCATAAATGTCAAGTTCTTTTTTAATTTTTAAAATATGAGCCATCGGGGGTTCGAACCCCGGACAACTGG
>CAZQDT010000134.1:0-6811 GCA_964592005.1 uncultured Eubacteriales bacterium | reverse complement strand
CAGTAGTATTTTAAAAGCTAAAGCAGGTGATGATGCGGCAGAGGCAGAATGGTTTGAAATAAAAAATATGTTTGATGGCAAGGAAGAAATTGGAGATGACAAGGTTAAATTAAATTATAAATTACTGTTAAGTAATAATAATTTAAATATATCAGCAGACACAGCTATAACTAAAATTCGAAATGGAAAAAATATTTTGACTGAAAGAAATATAATAAATTCTGGAGAAATTGCTTCCGACCATGCTAAAATTATTCAACACGCATTAGAAGTTCTTCAAAATAAAGTATTGACTTCCAGTATCACTTCAAATTTATTGCAGGAAGAATTTACCATTAAAGAATTTTACGAAATTTACAAAATTATCTGTGGTGAAAAATTTTCAATGGAAGATTTTTTTGACAAAGTTTCTTTTATGCTATCCCCTGCGTTGAAAAAAGATTATTATAGATTTAATGATGGCTGGAAAGAAAATCTTTTTTAAATAAAAAGTTAAATTTTTGCAATTCCTTGCTTTTTTAAGTGATAAGCTGTATAATCTCAATAAATGTAATAAAAAATTATATAAGGAGTGTTTTAAATGACAACTACATATAAATGTTTCCCAGGTGGAAAACATAAGGTACTTACAATGAGCTATGATGATGGAAGAGAAGAAGACAGAAAGCTTGTTGAAATTTTTAACAAATATGGCATTAAAGGTACTTTTAATGTAAATGCAGGTATTAAAGGTGACCCTAGACGTATTCCTCAATCAGAATATAAAGAACTTTACAAAGGTCATGAAATTGCTTGTCATACATATACTCACCCAACTATCGAAAGATGCAATATGGAGCAGGTTATTCAACAGGTATTGCAGGATAGAAAAGAGCTTGAAGCTTTAGTTGGTTATCCTGTAAAAGGACTTGCTTATCCAAATGGTTCTTATAGTCCTGATATTATGAATGTACTTCCTTACTGCGGTATTGAATATGGAAGAATTGTTGGTGACAGTAAAAATTTTGCGATGCCTAAAAATTGGCATGAATGGAAAGCTACTTGTCATCACAGCAGAATTGACCAATTAGGAGAGCAGTTTATTAATTTAAACAAAAAGCAATATTTATATATGATGTATGTTTGGGGACATAGTTATGAATTTTCAAATAATACACCTACTAACAACTGGGATATTATTGAAAATTTCTGTAAACTTGTAGGTGGAAGAGATGATATTTGGTATGCTACAAATATTGAAATTGTAAATTATATGAAAGTTATGGATAATTTGCAATTTTCTGCTGCTGGTACTTTTGTATATAATCCATCTGCTCAGTCTGCTTGGCTTAGTGTTGGTGGAGAAATTGTTGAAGTCAAAGGCGGGGAAACAGTTACTTTGAATGTAGATGAAATATAATTTCCTATATTTTGTTTGGGAGGTTTTAAAATGAAAGTTAATAAAAAAATATTGGTACTTTTGGCAGGACTTTCTCTTCTTGCACTTTTTTCAGCCTGCAATTCAAGTTCTACATCAGAAAATACTACTGCAATTCAATCCAAAGAAGCACCTGTTCTTAGTAAGATTGAAATAACTGATGGTCAGAAATATATATATAAACCTGCGGTGGGAGAAAATAAAACTTCTGCTTTTAATATAAAGGCATATGACCAAAATGGAAATATTTTATCTTCTCCAGCTGTAACATGGTCGATTGTTACAGAGGAAAAAGGTGTTTCTATTGATAGTACAGGAGTTGTTACGATAACACCGTTATTTCAGGTAGCGGATATAAATGGACAAGATGTTACGATTAAAGCAGTAGTCAATGAAAATACTAGTATTTCAGCTACTATTGATTTACATATAAGGGAAGTTCAGACAGTAGGAAGTTTTGAAGTAGATGGTGATGATGCTGTTAAAAATAAAACGACAGCAGAGTATAAGCTTGTAAATGTAAAAGATCAGTATGGTGAAGATTTTATTGATGTCAATTCACTTAATCCAGCATTGTCTGCAAGTACCTCTAAAATAAAAGTCGATGGTATGAAAATAACACCTGAACTTACTACTACACAAGAAACTATTGAAGCCATAAAAATTGAATTAAATGGAATAAGTGTTGTAAAAAATATTGTAATTCATAATAAAGAATTTTATGCAGTAGATGATACCATGAAAGAAACATTGAAAAATGTTGAAGTAGATTTTTCAGATGATGATACATCTGTAAGAATGTATAATATTTCAGAATATACATATGTAGATAAAAATGTTTCAGGAAAAACATCTGTTTCCGTTGATGTTAAAAATATGAAAAATTATACTCAATATACAGATTATCAGGTAACTATACAGGCACAGGATAATTCAACTTCTACAAGTATAGTAAAAGCTGATGCAAATGGTATGGTTAATATAGAATTAAACAATGCAAAAGCCATTGAGGTTTCTCCTGTATTCAAGTTTAGTCTTGGAAAAAATAAACTTGAAGAAACAGATGGCTATACAAAAGTAGATAGTACAGTTATGTTTGAGGAAGACTCTGACTATGGTTTTAATGCACAGATAGTAAATGCTACAAATGGTGTTAATCTTGTAAATGATGCTTATGCTTTCTGTGTCGCTTTACCTGATGGATTATATGATATGACGGTAACAAAAGCTGCTAAGACAAGAGCAAGTATATTTGTAAATGGTGGAGCAATCGGAGTAAATGTAGGTGCTACTGGTTCAGGAAGAAATGGAAATCAGACAGTATTTGAAACTACTGATGTTGTTATATCAGGCGGAGTTGCAAAGATTTCTATGGCAAATAACTTTGCTTTAGCGGCAGTTGAATTTAGAAGGGTTTCAGAACTTCAAGAAAGAAAAACACATATTTTTATAGGTGGAGATTCAACAGTGTGTGATTATTATCCACTTGACCTTGGAGAAGTGCCGGAAGCTGGAACGGTTCAGACTGGTTGGGGACAGCTTTTCCACAAATATACAACAGATGAAGTTGTTGTAAATAACTTTGCTGCTGGTGGTACTTATGCAAAAAGTTGGTATGAGTTATTTTTTAAAGGTGTTATTACACACGGACAGGCAGGAGATTATTTTATAATTCAGGCAGGTATTAATGACCGTTCTTACAGTAATGTAGATGAAATGGTTGAATATCTTAATAAAATGATAGACGAATGTACAGCAAAAGGAATTATTCCGGTGTTGGTAGATACACAGCAAACTCCTAAATTCTGGAAAAGTGCGACTGGTCAGGAAATCGGAGATTATGAAAAACCTGAAGGAAGCGGTTTAAATGCCTATATGGTTGCAATTAGAAATCTTGCTAAAGAACGTAATCTTTTGTTTGTAGATAATGCGGAACTTACAGGAGAATGGTATACAGTAGTTGGAAGAGAATATGTAACTAAAAACTATCATATCTATGATGCCAAGAATGATAAATCAACAGATAGCCTTCATTCTTCTTATGCAGGTTCACTTAAAATAGCTGAACTTATCGCTACAAATATAGCTGACCAAATGGCAGCAGGAGCTAAGGATGGAGCAGGCAATACATTTGATGGAATAAAATTAAATGAAAAGACAACTTATGAAATAGAACATAAAAATAGGAATGGTGAAACTGTTAAGACATCTGTGACAGCAGTAAGAGCAGATTAAATGAATTAGGATTATAAAATGCCACACTGGTAATGGATTTTTAATTATTAGTGTGGTATTATTATTTACAGTAAAAATAATATAGATTTGAAAGAGTGATGTTATGGAAAAACCTTTTACTCATCTCCATGTACATACGGAATACAGTTTGCTCGATGGTTCAGCAAAGGTAGAGGAGCTTGTTGCAAGAGCTAAAGAGCTTGGAATGGAAAGTGTGGCAATTACTGACCATGGTGTTATGTATGGTGTTATGGAATTTTATAAAGCGGCAAAAGAGGTCGGTGTAAAGCCTATTATGGGTTGTGAAGTTTATGTTGCACCTAAATCACGATTTAATAAAGAAAATTTACCTAATCAGGTTCAATATTACCATCTTGTTTTGTTGGCAGAAAATAACAAGGGATATCAAAATTTGATTAAAATAGTTTCAGCAGGATTTTTGGAAGGATTTTATTATAAACCAAGGGTAGATTTGGAATTATTTGAAAAATATCATGAGGGAATTATAGCATTAAGTGCTTGTTTGGCGGGGCCTGTTGCAAAGACAATTATTCAGGGTAATTATGAAAAGGCTAAAGAAATAGCTTTGGAATATGAAAGAATTTTTGGTAAAAATAACTTCTTTTTGGAATTACAGGACCATGGTATAGCAGAGCAAAAGACTGTAAATCAAGCGTTAATCCGTATGAATGAAGAAACGGGAATACCTCTTGTAGCTACAAATGATTCACATTATATATATAAATCAGATAGTAAAGCACATGATATTTTATTGTGTATACAGACTGGAAAGACAGTAGATGAAGAAGACAGAATGCGTTATGAAGGTTCTGAATTTTATTTTAAATCTGCTGAAGAAATGTATGAGTTATTTCCTTACGCTAAGGAAGCTTTAGAAAATACATACAAAATAGGGCAAAGATGTAATGTGGAATTTAAATTTCATGAACTTAAACTTCCTCAATTTGATGTTCCCGCTGGTTTTACAGCTAAAGAATATTTGCGTAAACTTTGTTATGAAGGTTTTGAGAAAAGATATGATGAAGAACAAAGAAAAACACTTAAAGAACGTTTGGAGTATGAACTTAATGTTATTGAAACAATGGGTTATGTTGATTATTTTTTGATAGTAAGTGATTTTATAAATTATGCAAAAAATAATGGAATTGCAGTAGGACCGGGACGTGGTTCGGCGGCAGGAAGTATTGTTTCTTACTGTTTAAAAATTACAAATATAGACCCTATTAAGTATGATTTACTTTTTGAAAGATTTTTAAATCCTGAAAGAGTAAGTATGCCCGATATAGATATAGATTTTTGTTTTGAAAGACGTCAGGAAGTAATAGATTATGTTGTAAGAAAGTATGGAGCAGATAGAGTTTCACAGATAGTAACTTTTGGAACTCTGGCGGCAAAAGCAGCTATCAAAGATGTAGGGCGAGCTTTGAATATGCCTTATAATGAGCTTAATAATATTTCTAAAATGATTCCTAATGAAATTGGTATTACAATAGAAAAGGCACTTGAATTAAATCCTGAATTTAAAGAATTATATGATACCGATGATGAAGTAAAAAATCTTATAGATATGTCGATTAGATTGGAAGGTCTTCCAAGACATGCTTCTACTCATGCGGCAGGTGTTTTGATATGTGATAAGCCGGTAATAGAATATGTACCTTTGAGTGTAAATGATGGTATGCCAAATACACAGTTTACAATGACTCTTTTGGAAGAACTTGGACTTTTAAAAATGGATTTTTTAGGTCTTAGGACTCTTACCGTTATTCAAAATGCCATAAATGAGATAAAAAGAACAAAAGGAATAGATGTAAATATAGATGAAATTGATTATACAGATAGTAAAGTCTATAATATGATTTCTCAAGGAAAGACAGAGGGAGTATTTCAGCTTGAAAGTGCAGGAATGAAGCAATTTATAAAGGAATTGCAACCGCAGTGTTTTGAGGATATTATAGCGGGAATTGCGTTGTATCGTCCTGGTCCGATGGATTTTATTCCTAAATATATAGAAGGTAAAAATAATGCTGAAAATACTAAATATACTCATCCTGCACTTGAACCGATACTTAATAGTACCTATGGCTGTATTGTCTATCAGGAACAGGTTATGCAGATAGTACGTACTTTGGGTGGATATAGTCTTGGAAGAAGTGACCTTGTAAGGCGTGCAATGTCCAAGAAAAAGACAGATGTTATGGCAAAAGAAAGGGAAATATTTATAAATGGTGATGGAGATACTGTTCCAGGTTGTGTAAAAAATGGCATTCCAAAAGATATAGCCTCCAAAATTTTTGACGAAATGACAGATTTTGCTAAATATGCCTTTAATAAATCTCATGCAGCGGCATACGCTATGGTTTCGTACCAGACAGCATGGCTTAAATATTACTATCCTTTGGAATTTATGGCGGCTCTTATGACTTCAGTTATAGATTTTCCACATAAAGTTATAGAATATATGGAAGCATGTAAAAAAATGAATATAGAAGTTATGTTTCCAGATATAAATGAGGGATTTTCTAAGTTTGCTGTCTATGACGGAAAAATTGTTTTTGCACTTTCTTCTATTAAAGGTGTAGGAAAAACAGCAGTAGATATGCTTGTAGAAGAACGGGAAAAAAATGGAAAATACAAAAGTATGACAGATTTTTGTAAAAGATTGGGAGCAAAAGAATTTAACAATAAAAAAGTTATGGAAAATTTTATAAAGTCAGGAGCTTTTAATTCTTTAGGTGGAACTAGGAAACAATATCTTGCGGTGTATAGACCTATTTTAGATGGTATTATAAGAAATAAAAAAAATAATGCAGAAGGACAGTTGGATTTATTTGGATTTATGTCTTTGGCAGAGGGAAAAGATGAAATTGCAGAAGACTTTGATACATTGCCGGATATAGGAGAATTTTCAAAACAAGAAATACTATTTATGGAAAAAGAAGTAATAGGACTTTATTTGAGTGGACACCCTTTTGAAGATTATAAAAATGTTATGTCTAAGTATGTTTCTAATACAAGTTTGGATTTTATGGAAGAACAAGAAGAAAACGGAACTAAATATACGAATTTAGTGGAAGGACAAGAGGTTTCTGTTGCAGGAATTATTGCTTCAAAGACTATAAAATATACTAAACAAAA
>CAZQDT010000133.1:0-6859 GCA_964592005.1 uncultured Eubacteriales bacterium | reverse complement strand
AGTAAAATTGATAATTAAATGCAAAGAATAATTATTCGTGCGTTTTTCCTGTGTTTCTTTCATTTTTTGCTTGACATTCTCTTTAAATCGTTATAATCTATAAAAAGTATGTATAAAAATACAATTTTTTTATCGAGAAAGGGTTGGAAATTATGAGTTTTACCTATGTAAGAGAAATCCCTTCTGCTGAAGGAATTATTGCTGAATTGCCTTTACCTGAAGAACTCAAAAAGGTTAAGGCAGCACGTGATGAAGAAATAAAAAATGTTATAACAAAAAAAGATGATAGATTTTTGGTTATTGTTGGACCTTGTTCTGCTGACGCTGAAGACTCTGTATGTGAATATATTTCAAGACTTGCCAAAGTTCAAGAAAAAACTAAAGACAAGCTTATAATTATTCCAAGAATATACACAAATAAACCACGTACTACCGGAGAAGGTTATAAAGGAATGTTACACCAGCCAGACCCTGAAGCTGCTCCTAATATTCTTGAAGGTATCAAAGCCATAAGAAAAATGCACATTCGTGCAATGAGTGAATCACATCTTCCAGCAGCTGATGAAATGCTCTATCCGGGTAATTTAGTTTATATGCAGGACGTTTTAAGCTATATAGCAATAGGTGCTCGTTCCGTAGAAAACCAACAACATCGCCTTACTGCCAGCGGTATAGAAGTCCCTGTGGGTATGAAAAACCCTACAAGCGGCACTATTTCTATAATGATGAATTCAATCAAAGCTGCACAAAGTAAACATGATTTTCTTTTCAATGGCTGGGAAGTAAGCACTTCTGGAAATCCTTATGCTCATGCTATTTTAAGGGGTGCAGTAAATAAACATGACCAATCTATTCCAAACTATCATTATGAAGATTTAATCTTCTTAGCTGAAGAATATGAAAAACGTAACTTAAAAAATCCATTCTGTATTGTAGATGCAAATCATGCAAATTCAAACAAAAAATTTGCCGAACAACCTCGTATAGTAAAAGAAATTTTACACAGTCGCAGACATTCTTCTACTATCAAAGACCTTGTAGGTGGTGTTATGATAGAAAGTTATTTAGTAGAAGGCAATCAAGCAGTGGGTTGTGAAAACCATGTTTATGGAAAATCTATCACAGATGCCTGCTTAGGCTGGGAAGATACCGAAGAATTATTATATTATATAGCTGAAAATTTAGTATAAAAAATTAGAAAATCCAGTCAATAAATTTTACAAAAAATGGTGCTATTTGAATATAGTACCATTTTTTGCAAACATTAATTTACCCCCAAAAAATTTTTACCAAAAATTTTTCTAAAAAAAATTTTTATTCTACATTCAGTTTTATTGAAATAAATTATTTTATAATATATACTATATTTAAAGTAACGAAATTTTTTACAAAAAATCAAACTAATTTTTAAAGGAAGGTGAATTATTATTGCAGACTAATCGTTCTATCTTAAAAGAAAAATTTACAGAAAAATTTGTGGAAACCCTAAAAGCCGTGTTTCCTATACTTGCAATCGTATTGTTGTTATGTTTTTCAATAGCTCCAATACCCACAAGTATTTTAATGACCTTTTTAGTCGGAGCAATTCTTTTAATCATTGGAATGCTTTTTTTCAATGTAGGGGTAGAATTGTCAATGACACCTATGGGAGAACGTGTAGGAACTACTCTTACAAAATCTAAAAATATTTTTATAATAGTTCTTATCAGTTTCATCATGGGATTTATAATTACTGTTTCTGAACCTGATTTACAAGTATTAGCACAACAGGTTCCTTCTATTCCAAATTTAACATTAATCTTAGCAGTTGCCGCTGGTGTCGGTGTATTTTTGGTAATTGCATTACTTCGTATGTTATTTAGTATTCCATTATCAAATTTACTTGTATTTTTTTATGTTATTATTTTTGGATTAACTTTATTTGTTCCAAAAGATTTTCTCGCTATTTCTTTTGATTCAGGCGGTGTTACTACTGGTCCAATGACAGTTCCTTTTATTATGGCTTTTGGTGTCGGTGTTTCTGCAATCAGAAGTGATAAACATGCAGAAAATGATAGTTTTGGTCTTGTTGCATTATGTTCTATCGGTCCAATCCTTGCAGTTCTTATACTTGGAATGATTTATAAACCTGCACAGACTGAACAAGTATCCAATGCTATTACTATGGTCGATAATACAGTCGATTTATGGAAACTTTTTTCAGATGGTCTTCCTACCTACATAAAAGAAATGGCTGTTTCTTTACTACCAATAGTTGTTTTCTTTGGAATTTTCCAGCTAATTTCCAAAGATATCAATAAAAGAACTTTAATCAAAATATTAATTGGTTTAATTTATACTTATATAGGTCTTGTATTATTTTTAACTGGTGTAAATATAGGATTTATGCCAGCAGGAAATTATTTAGGTCAAACTATTGCCAGCCTTCCTTATGCTTGGATTATCGTTCCTATCGGTGTAATTATAGGTTATTTCATAGTATTAGCTGAACCAGCTGTATTTGTCCTTACAAGACAAGTAGAAGATATAACTTCTGGAGCAATTTCAGCCAAAGCTATGGGAATGAGTTTATCCATTGGTGTTGCCGCTTCAGTTGGATTGGCAATGATTAGAGTTCTTACTGGTATTTCGATAATGTGGTTTTTAATTCCCGGTTATGCAATAGCTTTAATATTATCTTTCTTTGTACCAAAAATTTTTACTGCAATAGCTTTTGACTCCGGTGGTGTTGCCTCCGGTCCAATGACAGCAACTTTTCTTCTTCCATTTGCAATGGGTGCGTGTGAAGCTCTTGGTGGAAATATTATAACAGATGCTTTTGGTATTGTTGCAATGGTTGCAATGACCCCTCTCATAACCATTCAGATAATGGGACTGGCATTTAAAATTAAAGAAAACAAACTTCACAAAGATGCTGTTCAAGGAGAAAATGTTATTGGAATTATCATTTCGGATAATTCACAAGATATGGAAATCATTGAATTGTAGTGATTTTGAAATAAAAGCCTTATGTGCGGAAACGAGGAAAATATGGAAAATAATATATATTTAATGATAACTATTGTTGACAAAAAGATTGCACAATTATATTTAGATTTATACGAACAAAACAATCAATCTGTTATGTTTTTAACTTTAGGTTCTGGAACTGCTGCAAGTGACGTTCTTGATTATCTCGGATTAGAAAATTCAGAAAAAGTTGTCATTTTTTCAGTACAGGAAAATTTTTCTTGGGTTGAAATTAAAAAGCAGCTTGAAAAGAAACTTAAAATAGATGCTCCTGGTGGAGGCATTGCCTTTACTGTTCCATTAAGCAGTATTGGCGGCAAAAAATCTCTTCATTTTCTTTTAGACAAACAAGAATTAAAAAAAGAGGAGGAATCAACTTTGAAGGATACAGTACATGAACTTATTGTTGTTATAGCAAATTATGGAAATGTAGAATTAGTTATGAATGCTGCCAGAGAAGCAGGAGCTTATGGTGGAACAGTTATACATGCTAAAGGTACAGGTATGGAAGTTGCCGAAAAATTTATGGGAGTATCACTTGCTTCCGAAAAAGAAATGATATTTATTGTAACTAAGAAAAATAGAAAAAATGATATTATGAAAGCCATTATGGAACAAGCTGGATTAAACAGCAAAGCAAAATCTATCGTATTTTCACTTCCAGTAACCGATACTGCCGGCCTTAGATTGGCTGATGATTAAAATTTTTTAAACTGCCTCTCTGGGCAGTTTATTTTTTACAATATAAAAGGGCGGATTAAATCGCCCTTTTATATTGTTTTTCGTAAATAATAAAATTTTTTCCTTTTTAAACCTTAAAATTAATTAATTTTGATTACCTTGACTGTCATGTGATGTATAATCAATATAATCCGGTTCATCTGGCATAATTATTGCACAAATTATATACAATAATACTGCACTTCCTCCGCATAAACCAAGTATGACAAAAATCAATCTTATTATTGTAACATCAATACCTGCATATAATGCTATACCTGTACATACTCCTGAAAGCTTTGCACCTTTTTTTACTTTGTATAATTTCTTAGTCATAATAAATACTCCCTTTCACAATAATTTTTAACTTTTAAAACTTTTGTTTTGTTCTTATATCATATTATACGATTAGTTTTTAAAAAAGTTTGAAAGTTTTTAAACATTTTTCACTTCCCATTTTCCTCTTAAAAATCTTAAGACAAAACAAATTACTCTGAAAGTCCAATCCATAAGCATTGCAAGCCATACACCTATTGCTCCGAGATTATATCCTTTAGCCAAAATATAACTAAACAATATTCTAAACATAAACATTGAAAATATTGATATATACATTGTAAATTTTACATCGTTTGCTGCTCTGAGTGCATTTGGCAATGTAAATGACAATGGCCACAATAACATTGCAAAACCATTGTGTATAAAAATAAGTATGGTTGCAAGTTCTAGTGTTTCCTCTGAAAGATTATATACTCTTAAAATTAATGGCAATGTGCTAAGTATTCCAATATTTAAAATAACTGTAATTATATATGTAATTTTCAAAAGTTTTTTAGTATAATATTTTGCCTGTTCATTATCTTTTGCACCTATACACTGGCCTATAACCGTAATCATTGCCAAATTCATTGCCTGTCCGGGGATACAGCCCAATCCGTCTATATTATTTGCTACTGCATTTGCCGCAATCTGTACTGTTCCAAACGTAGAAATTATACTTACTACTAAAACTCTACCAAGCTGAAATATACTATTTTCAAAGCCATTAGGAATACCTATATATAATATTTTCTTTATTATGGATATATCTAAACTCAATTTTTTATGCTTTGGTATATAAATCTGATTTTTAGGATTTCTGATAAGCCTAAACATTATTACCGAAGCTATCATTCTTGAAATTAATGAAGATATTGCTGCACCTGCAACACCCATATCAAAAATAAAAATTAAAATAGCATTTCCTATTATATTTATTATATTCATTATTACTGAAGTAAACATTGAAACTTTAGAATTTCCCATAGAACGAAACAATGCCGCACAAGCATTATAAACTGCCAAAAATGGATAAGAAAGAGCCGATATTGCAAAATATATAACCGCACTTTCCATTACATCAGCTTCAATCTGACCAAATATAAGCTTTAAAATAGGTCTGTTAAATCCAAGACATATTCCCATAACAGCTAAGGAAATAACCAATGTAACTATAACAAGCTGAACTGCTGACTCACAAGCTTTACGTATATTTTTTTCACCTATAAACTGTGAAGATACTACCGCTCCACCTGTTGCCATAGAAGAAAAAATACCTATAAAAATTACATTAACCATATCTACTAAAGAAACTCCCGATACAGCAGCTTCACCTGCGGAAGAAATCATCATTGTATCTGCCATTCCCACAGTAATTGCCAGTACCTGTTCAATTATTAATGGTACTATAAGTTTTACCAATGCTTTATTACTAAACATATTATTCACCTGTTTTGTACAAAAATTGAAGTGTGTTACATTTTTATACAACACACTCTCTCTTGTTTAATTTATTTATAATAATCAAATTCCAAACCATATATTGCCACAGTATCGCCTTCTTGTATTCCCTGTTCTTCAAGTGCATCTATAATACCTTTTTCACGTAGATATCTTTGGAAGAAAGCAAAACCTTTTTCAGTGTCAATATTTGTATATCCAACCATTTTTTCTACACCTACACCTGTAACAAGATAATAATTTTCTTCCAATTTCTCTATCTTGAATGGTTCTTCATCTACTTTTACTTCTGCATACTCATCAAAATCTTCTTCAAATATAACATCTTCTTTATGTTCTTCTACCAATTTAGCAACATATTCAAGCAATTCCTGAAGTCCTTGATTTGAAGCTGCTGATATAGGAAATATTTTATATCCTTTTGGTTCATATACTTCTTTAAGTCTTTTCAAATTTTCTTCCGCTTCAGGTATATCCATCTTATTTGCCGCTATTACCTGTGGTCTATCTTTTAAAGCTTCATTATAAGAAAATAACTCTGCATTTATTTTTTCTATGTCATCTACCGGATCCCTAAACTCTACCCCTGCTGCATCTACTACATGAATAAACACTTTTGTTCTTTCTACATGTCTTAAGAAATCATGTCCTAAGCCTGCACCTTCAGAGGCACCTTCTATAAGTCCCGGAATATCAGCCATTACAAATTGGCTACCCCATTTGCTGGATACAACCCCCAAATTGGGTGCTAAAGTAGTAAAATGGTAATTGGCTATCTTTGGATTTGCATTTGTTACCATTGATAAAAGAGTAGATTTCCCAACATTAGGGAAACCAATAAGTCCTACATCTGCTATGAGTTTAAGTTCCAGTATAACTTCATATTCTTTTGATAATTTTCCTCTTTCTGCATATTTAGGAGCTTGTCTGGTAGAAGTTGCAAAGTGCTGGTTTCCTTTTCCTCCTCTTCCACCTTTTATAATTATCTTTCTTTCATTAGGCTTTGCCATATCTGCCATTATCTTGCCACTTTCAGCTTCTCTTATAATAGTACCACAAGGCACTTTTATAACTATATCTGAACCATCTTTTCCATGACAATTACTTTGTCCGCCATCTTCTCCCGGCTCTGCTTTAAAAACTTTTTTATAGCGGAAATCTATAAGTGTATTCATACCTGTATCTGTTTCAAATATGACATCTCCTCCATCTCCTCCATCTCCTCCATTTGGTCCACCATTAGGAACAAATTTTGCACGATAGAAAGAAACTGCACCATTTCCGCCGTTTCCGCCTTTTATTTTTATTTTAACTCTATCTACAAACATAATTTTATCCTTTCTTCTAAATT
>CAZQDT010000132.1:0-6860 GCA_964592005.1 uncultured Eubacteriales bacterium | reverse complement strand
GCAGCATAATAAACACTTCCACTATCCCCCACAAAAAGCTCATTTCTTCTCTCTGCAAAATCTTAAAACCCGCCCAAATTCCATTAAGCTCCATCAAAAAACATATTCCCAAAAATGCTGTATACTTTCTCAATAAATTGTCTACCATTTCAAGCTTGCTTTCCGTATCAGTATAAATTCTTTCAGGATTTCCTTCTGATTTCCTGCGAAAATAATACCATTTGCCTCCTACTGATGGCCACTCTATAATTTCCTCCCAGCCACTGTCTGAAAATAGTTTATGATAACTTTCCGTATCCTTTTCATAAGAAATATAATCCATCTGATAAATATAATCCTCGGGTGTACATCTTTCAAAATCATATGTAATAGAAACTCCCATATGAAGCTTTTTAAACTCCCAACCTTCAGAATGCATTTGACTTAAAAATTTTTCTTCCTCTTCATATTGATGAACAAAAAATAACCTTTTTACAGTTTTTTTATCTTCCATTAGAAATTATCTCCTTCCCATTTTCATAAAGTTCTGCTATTCTTTCAAACTCAGCCTTCAATACTTTCTCGCCCTCTTTTGTAATCTGATAATACTTTCTTTTATCTTCCTCTCTTGTACTGACAATAAATTTATTTTTCTCTAATTTCCCAAGCGTACCATAAATAGTACCTGCTCCAAGATTAATTCTTCCATTAGTAATCTGTAACACATACTGCATAATACCATAGCCATGTCGTTCTTCTACTAGCGATAATAATATGTAATATGCTGTTTCACTCATTGGTCCAAAATCACTTTTCATTTAATCACTCCATGATATATATTTAGGTGTGATATATCATTCTTTGATATATCACACCTAAATATATATCACATCTTGATATAATTGTCAATACTTTTTTATTTGCCTATGTAACTATTTAAAAGCAAATTTATATAACTATTAATTACCCACAAATTTTTTATCATAAATTTAACTAATTTTTTTATCTAAAAAATAACATTTTTCTTGCAAGATATCAGCGAACAATGTATAATATCATTGTATTTTATGCGATTGCTGAATACTATTTAAACCGCATTCGGTTAATGGTATTAATACAATATATTCGGAATGTGAGGTTATAACTATGGAAAGAAAAGTAGGTACTGTTTCAAGAGGAATTCGTGGTCCAATTATCAGAAAAGGTGATAATTTAGTTGATATTGCTGTTAAAAGCGTTATGGAAGCAGCTGAAAGCGAAGGTTTTTCCCTTAGAGACAGAGATGTTATTGCTTTGACAGAATCTATCGTTGCAAGAGCACAGGGTAATTATGCTTCTGTTGAAGATATTGCAGCTGATGTAAAAGCTAAATTAGGTGGAGAAACTATTGGTGTTATTTTCCCTATTTTATCACGTAACCGTTTTGCAATATGTTTAAAAGGCATTGCTATGGGTGCTAAAAAGGTAGTATTAATGTTAAGCTATCCAAGTGATGAAGTAGGAAATGCTCTTTTAACTTATGACCAGCTTGACGAAGCAGGAATAAATCCTTATTCTGACGTTTTATCATTAGAAAAATATCGTGAATTATTTGGTGAAAACAAACATGAATTTACTGGTGTTGATTATGTTGAATACTATTCAAATATAATCAAAGAAGCAGGTGCAGAAGTTGAAATAGTTTTCGCAAACCAACCTAAAACTATATTAAATTATGCTGACTGTATTTTAACCTGTGACATACATACAAGAGCAAGAACAAAACGCATTTTAAAAGCAGCTGGTGCAAAAGCTGTATGTGGACTTGATGATATACTTACAAATTCTGTAAACGGAAGTGGCTGTAATGAAAAGTATGGTTTATTAGGTTCAAATAAATCAACAGAAGATACTATTAAATTATTCCCTAGAGATTGTCAAGGCTTAGTAGAAGATATTCAGTCTGAAATCTTAAAATTAACAGGAAAACATGTAGAAGTAATGGTTTATGGTGATGGTGCTTTCAAAGACCCTCAAGGAAAAATTTGGGAATTAGCTGATCCTGTTGTTTCTCCTGCATTTACAAATGGTCTTATCGGAACACCAAATGAATTAAAATTAAAATATTTAGCTGATAATGATTTCAAAAATTTAAGTGGCGAAGAATTGAAAAAAGCTATTTCCGCAAGTATTAAAGCTAAAGATTCCAATTTGGTAGGAAATATGGCTTCTCAAGGAACTACTCCTAGACAGCTTACTGATTTAATTGGTTCTTTATGCGACTTGACAAGTGGTTCAGGCGATAAGGGAACTCCTATTATTTTAATTCAGGGATATTTTGATAATTTTACAGACTAATAAAAAATAAAAATGCACTCCGTTTTTGGGTGCATTTTATTTTTACAAAACGCAAAAAACAAATTAATTTTTTAATACAAATTTTTCAATAACTTCTGCCACTCCATCCTTTTCATTAGAAGCTGTTACATAATCAGCTTTCGCTTTTACTCTTTCATCTCCATTTTCCATCGCTACACCCAAACCTGCATATTCTATCATTGACAAATCATTGTAACCATCACCCATTGCAATTATTTCTTCTCTCTTTATATCATATAATTTTGCCAATCTTTCAAGTGTAAGTGCCTTAGAAACTTGTTTGTTAAAAAACTCCAAAAAATACGGTTTTGAAGTACATAAAGTAGTTTCTCCAAAATCTTCTTTTAAAAATTCCTCCTGCCATTTAAAAATATTACTTTCTTCATCAGACCATAAGATTTTTGTAACACTATTTTCTAAAAGTTTTTCTATATCATCTATAAGAATAGGCTCTATCCCCTGAAGATTTCTATATGCCTCAGTCCTTTTATTCAAAACATTGGTATACAATTTATGATTAGACCATATACACATTGTAGTATTTTTTAGCTTTCCTATACCCCATATTTTTCTTGCTGCATCATTATCTAAAGATTTTTCAAAAATTATCTCATTTGTATTTGGGTCAGCAAGCATTGCACCATTATAAGCAATTATAGGACAATCCAGTTTCAAAATATGATTAAATTTTTTAACTCCCTGTATAGGTCGTCCTGTGGAAATTGAAAACATAACTCCCTCTTGTCTTGCTTTTTCTATTGTTTCAAGTGTTCTTTGAGTAACCTCGCTTGAATTATTCAATAATGTACCATCCATATCAACTGCTATCAATTTATATTTCATTCTTTTCTTTCCTTTTCCAAATTATTTTTCTACCAGTAAACAATTTTTGTATCAACTTTTTTGTTCATTCATTTTTCCTGTTATACCCATAAAATGTCTCCACTTATGCAACACTTGTACATTTCTTAGAAACTTCTTTCCTATAAACATAAACAAAGTAAATAATTTCAGCAATAGCAGTAATAGTCCATGAAAAAACATAAAGTAAATATAATGATGTAATCGTTTTAAAATATGCAAATACTGTCCAAATCCAAATAAGACGAAATGCACACGAACCCATTATAACTACAACTGTAGGAATTACAGTTTTCCCCAAACCTCTTGATGCCGCTATCGTAGCATCCATAAAAGCCGATATTGCATAAGAAAAACTCATTATCGTAAGCCTTTGCATTCCGGCTTCTATTACTTCCGCTTCATCTGTAAAAAGTGCAAGAAAACTTTCTCCACATAATAAAAGTCCTATTCCTATAATTGCCCCACTACCAAAAGAATACAATAAAGTTATAAAATAACTTTTTAATATACGCTTATTCTTTCCTGCTCCATAATTCTGTCCAATAAAACAAGCTGCCGCTGAATAAAATGCCGCCATAACATCATAAACCAAAGCATCGGCATTAGCTGCTGCTGAATTACCTGATACCATAGTTGCACTAAAATAATTTACAGATTTCTGTACAAATAAATTTGCAAATTGAAAAATTGCATTCTGCAAGCAAGCAGGTACTCCAATACTTAAAATAGCTAAAATTCTGCTTTTATAAAAATGAAATTCCCTAAGCTTTAATGCAAATACTTCATTACTTCTGATAAGTGTAAAAATTACTAATATTGCAGATATGTACTGTGAAATTATACTTGCAATTGCAACACCTGCAACATCTAATTTGCATATAATAACAAAAAATAAATTCAGAATAATATTAATTACACCCGCTATGGACAAAAATATCAATGGTCTTTTAGTATCTCCTGCCGCACTCAATACTGCATTACCAAAATTATACAAAGCAAGTGCTGGCATACCCATAAAATAAATCTTAAGATAAAGATTTGCCCCATCTATAAGTTCAGGTTTCGTATCCAAAAATTCCAAAATAATTTCTGAAAAGAAAATACCTATAAACATTACAAGTAATCCCAATATCACACTCAATAATGCTCCTGAAGATATTACTTCTTTCACTTCTTTATTATTTTTTGCCCCTATGGCATGTGCCACTAAAACATTAATTCCTGCTGAAAAACCTATAAGTAATGATGTAAAAAGTGTAACAAGTATTGTTGTCGAACCGACTGAACCAAGTGAATTTGTACTTCCAAATTTTCCAACAACAGATATATCTGCCATATTAAATAATACCTGTAATAAATTTGAAAATATCAATGGAATACTAAATTTTAAAATCTGTGTCCAAAGATTTCCTTGTGTAAAATCCTGTTCATATTTTTTCATAATAACCCTTCATTCTCTAAATATTGTCGTAAAAATTATTGTACCATTTTAAAGATTTTTTTCAATAGGCAAATTATAATAAAAATGCCGAAGATTACACTCCGGCATTTTTATTACATTTCTCTATAATTCTGTTCAACAAATTCTAAAATATCTCTATCATCTTCCAGCATTCGGCATCCTATAATATACTGACCATCATTATCAGTAATCCTAGTAATATATCCTTCTATACTTTTTCCTTTTAAAACTGGAAAATCTTTTATTTTTATACTTACCATAGCTCCTTTTGAATTCATAAGTTCTTTAGCATAAGTAGTAAACGCAAATCCATTTGCACTTATATTTACCATTTTACCTTCAAAAGTTTCACTAGATGTTTTTGTAAATATTTCACAACTATTAAACAATGGCATACGTTTATATTTTCTACGATTTAAAACTGTCGGATTAGCATCTACTTCAAGTTTATATCTTCCATCCTTTAAAATTGTAATTACTACATTGTCCCAATTATACAATACATTATCTACTACTATCCTTAAATAATATTTTTGCGTTTTTGAAACCTCAAGTCTTCTACCATTTTCTACCAACGCTTCTACTATAACACCATTTTCTATTGTATCTACTACCTTTGATTTGAACTCTCTCATTTCTTTTCCTGTTTCTTCTATAACACTGAGATGCATTCCTTTTTTAACATCCTTAATGCCCATAAAGCCACCCGAACCAAGTTCTTCAATCAATGTTCCAACTATTTTTTCTATATTCATTACATTAGCTGCTGTTTCTTCATATTTACTTCTCATAACCTTAGTAGTTTCATCTGCTGCTGAAATACTTGCTGTCATAAGTCCCATAACTTCATTAACCTGCTGCATATTTGAAACCATATTTTTGTTTGAACTTTCAACTTCCTGCATTGCTTTATCTATTACCTTAACATTATTTCCAAGTTTTACAGTATCATCGGTAATACTTATAACACTTGTGTTTACTTCACCTACTTCTTTTATGGTAGTATTTATAAGCTCTATTGTCTTTGTAATAGATTTTGTCATCTTATCCGAAGTTTCCTCTAAATGTGACAATGCACTTAAAATACTTGTAGAAGACTCTTTTGTCCCCATACTTAAATTTCTTATTTCTTCAGCAACTACGGCAAAACCTTTGCCCGCATCACCTGCTCTTGCTGCTTCAATAGAAGCATTTAATGCCAATAAATTTGTCTGACTTGTGATAACTTCAATAGTACCTGTTTCTTCCTTAACCATATTAAATTCTTTCTTAAATTCTACCAAAATTTCTTCCACTTCTGCTGAAAGCTGTGCCATAGAATTAGTAGATTTTACCACGTCTGCAAGCTGTTCTGTACTCACTTTTGCACGTTTTACGGATTGATCCATTAAATTTGCCATTTCCTCAACTAATTTTGCTACATTTATTACCTGATTATTAATCTTATTAGTCATATCAAGTGAAGAATCTGTCTTTTCTCTAAGCACTCCATTATTGCTATTTAACTCTTCCATACTATGTACAACATTATTAGCTCCCTCTTTATTTTCATCCGACAACTCACGAACTACTGTAACCCCATCTACAATATCTGTACTTGCTTCTTTTACCTGTTCAATAGTTGTAACTACTTTTTCAAGATTTCCTTTAACTGAACCCAATAATGCACCATCTGATTTTTCCATATAATCTATTGCCAATATAAATGATATATACGATAAAATTATAGCAGCGAACATTATTTCAAATTCAATAATAACTTCAGAATTTAATTCACCATTATACATAATAGTCAGCAATCTTGGAACTAATGCTAAGACATTATATATACCCAATCTTATCATTAATTTTTTATCTTTATAAAGTATAATCATACTTACTACCGGAAAAATATACGAAAATGTTATATCTGTACTTGCCGTAAGCATTATAAAAAGGTAAAAAATGCCATATCCTGTTGCTACAAACTCTTTATAAATTTTAGTAGCCTTGCCTTTTACTTTAAGCAAAATTTCTCCTGCCAAAAAAAATCCCCAACCACAAATCACAAAAACTATAAAATAACCAATCGTTTTTGTTCCTTTAAACATTTCCATAGCATAGGCAATTGTAAGTACTATCAATATAAAAAGCCACATTAATTCTGCTTTATGGTTTGCTTCTGCTTTAAAACGTTTTTCATCGTATTCCATAAAAT
>CAZQDT010000131.1:0-6961 GCA_964592005.1 uncultured Eubacteriales bacterium | reverse complement strand
ATATTGCAGAAGATAATCCGCAGAAAGCAGTTGAAGTTATAGAAGAAATATATGGCAAATTTGAAAATATACAATTGTTTCCGGGAATAGGTACAGCTCTTTCAAAACGAGTGCATTTTAGGACGAACTATAAGTATGTGGTTTGGAATGATTATGTGATCATCTATAAGACAGATGAAGAATTTGTGGGGATTTATAGGGTGATTAATCGGTATCAGGATATTACGAGGATTTTTGAATAGTTGACTAAATTAGGAGGTTTGTAGCTTGAAAAAAGGGTTGTTGGCAGGAGTAATATTTACAGTGATTATTTTGATAATAGTTGTACTTTTTATAATGAATATGATAGTTGTAGATACAGATACACAATTTGAAGTTTCAAAAATTGAACAACTTTCTGAAAAGACAAAAGATTTTACTGATAAAGTAGAAATACCTGAAATAGTAAAAAAAGAAGAAGCAACAACATATATACAAATAACTAATGATGAGAAAACAACGAAGGAAATGCAAACAAGCGATATTGAGAAAATAACAACAAGAAAATATATGGAGAAAGAGGATTACATAGATATGATTACAAAATATACAGTTAATTTAATGAATGAAGCGTTTAAAACAGTAGATACACCAGAAAAAAGTTTTGTATGGGATACAGAAAAAAAGAAAGATACATGGCGTTATTTTAATGGAGTTATGTTAGATGGTTTTTGGAGAGCAGAAGTTCAGTCAGAAAATGGAGATGCTTTGGAATTTTTAAGTCGTTATTATGATGTTAATGTTACATCTGATGGAAAGGTATTTCGTTTTGGTTCAGATATTACTTTGGGAAAGGAATTAGATTCTATTGCAGCGGCACGACCATTATTTTATTTAATTGGAACAGATAAATGGCAGGATAAGTATGAAACGGTATTAAATTCTATTTACACACAGTTAGCAGATTCAAATGTATTTACTTCATATGAAAATTGTGGAGGTAATTTGCTCCATAAACCAAGTTGGACAGACTTTCATATTGGTTTAGACGGGACATATATGTATATGCCTTTTATGATGGAGTATGCCAAAGCAATAGAAAATGGTAATATTAAAAATGAAAATGCAGACCCTCAAAAAATATATAAGGAAATATATGAACGTTTAATGTGGATATCTGAAAATATGTATGATGAAAAAGCAGGTCTTTTGCATCATGGTTGGAATGCTCAGACAAATCAAGGTAATGGACATTTTTGGAGCAGAGGTATTGGTTGGTGTGTAGCAGCTATGGCTGATGTTATTGAAATAATGCCAGTGGAAAAATATAAAAATGATTTGATTAAAGAATTGAAAAAATTGCTTGATGGTATACTTATATACCAAGATAAAGAAACGGGTATGTGGTATAACGTAATGAACTGCGATGCTTCACTGACTTCATATAATGGGAATCATTTGGAAACATCAGGAACAGCATTGGTTGCGTATACACTTATGAAAGCAAGTAATCAAGGCTGGCTAGATGAAGACTATGCTAAGGCTGGTTTAAAAGCATTTGAAGGGATTGTCAATTATAAAATGAAAGATGAATTTACAATTACAGATATTTATAAAGCATCAGGAGTGTTGACAAATGATGCAGGTTATTGTAAAAATTCTTACGTTGATAATGAAGGAAAAGGAGTAGGACCAGTTATTATGGCAATGGTTGAAGCTAAAAAACAATGAAAAAATTTTTGAAAATTTAACTTGACATAAAGGGAAATAGTGAGTATAATACAGACAATTCACTAATGCGTTACGTTATTGAACTAAAGCAATAAATTGATAAAATTGGAGAGGAAGAATTTTGATGAGAAACAATAAACTGCATACACCTGATGGAGTACGTGATTTATTACCATTTGATTGTTTGGATAAATTAAATATTGAAAGAAAAATAGAAAATGTATTTCACAAATATGGTTATAGTAATATAGAAACCCCGACATTTGAATATTATGAGGTATTTTCAGATGTGGCACAAAGCGTAAAACCAGAACAAATGTACAAATTTTTTGACAGAGATGGTTCTATTTTAGCTTTAAAGGCAGATATGACATTTCCGATAGCAAGGGTTACAGCGACAGCTTATAATGAAAATGAACTTCCTTTAAGATTGTGTTATATAGGAAATGCGTTTAAGTATAATGAAAATTATCAGGGAAAACTTAGGGAATTTACGCAAGCTGGAGTAGAACTTATAGGTATTAATTCTCAAGAAGCAGATGCAGAAATACTAGCGTTGGCAGTAAATGGAATACTTGAAACAGGTCTTACTGAATTTAAAGTTTATGTTGGACAGGTAGATTTTTTCAGCGGAATATTGGAAGAAGCGGGTTTCGATAAAGAAACTTCTGAAAAAATTCAGACTATGGTTGCTGAAAAAGATTATATTGCAATAGAAGAAACTTTAAAAAATATTGAAATTTCTGAAAATATAAAAAATATATTTTTTAATCTTCATAAGCTTGTAGGTTCGCTTGAAATTTTGCAGAAAATAAAGGAACTTGTTACAAATAAAAAATCATTGAAAGCTTTGGAAAAACTTGAAAAGATTCACACTATACTTAAAGCTTATGGCATAGAAAAATATGTAGTATTTGATTTGGGAATGGTTACACATCTTAATTACTATACAGGAATTATATTCAGAGGATATACATATGGAACAGGTTTTTCAATACTTGATGGTGGAAGATATGACAATCTTATAAGTGAGTTTGGAATGGATACACCAGCAGTCGGTTTTGCTATAAGAATTAATGATGTGCTTACAGCACTTGAAGCACAAAATATAAGTATTGAGAAAGAAAAAGCAGATACTCTTCTTATTTATACTGAACAAGGAAGAAGTACAGCTTTAAAAACAGCAGAAGAACTAAGAAATACAGGGCTTTTTATCGAAAATGGATTTATTCAAAATATTGATAGTGCTAAAGAATATTGCAAGAATAAAGGATTAGGTGGGATACTTTATTTTTCAGATAATGAGAATGTAGAAATTATAAATGTTCTGACAGGTGAACATACAAAGACAACAGTAAATGAATTAATACAAAAGTAATAGGCATTTTAGGAGGAGAATGAAATGAGATATTTAACATTTGCACTTGCTAAAGGCAGGTTGGCAGAGCAGACAATGGAGCTTTTAGAGCAGATAGGAATGCCTTGTGAAGAAATGAAGAGCAAATCCAGAAAGCTTATTTTTGTAAATGAAGAATTAAAGCTTAAATTTTTTCTTGCAAAAGCAAGTGATGTACCTACATATGTAGAACATGGAGCGGCAGATATTGGAGTAGTTGGAAAAGATACCCTCTTAGAAGAAGGCAGAAATTTATATGAAGTGCTTAATTTGGGTTTTGGGGTATGTAAAATGGCGGTGGCAGGTAAAGAAGAAGTTAAAGAAAAGCTTTCAAAAAGCTGTAATTTAAGAGTTGCTACAAAGTATCCAGCAATAGCAAGACAATATTTTTATGATAAGAAACAGACAGTTGAAATAATAAAACTTAACGGTTCAGTGGAATTAGCACCACTTGTAGGTTTATCAGATGTTATTGTAGATATAGTGGAAACTGGCTCTACTCTTAAAGCCAATGGATTAATGGTGTTGGAAGATGTTTGCCCTCTTTCAGCTCGTATGGTTGTAAATAGAGTGAGTATGAAAATGGAGCATGAAAGAATATCAAAATTAATAGAAGATTTAAAAGAGTTATTATCAAAGCAAAATTAAATAAGTTATATTTTGGAGGTAATTATGGGGGAGTTAAAATTTTTAATCAAAACTGTAATGGAAAAAGAAGATTACAGGAAGTTTTTGTATACAGCTACATTTTTTAGAAATAAAATGATTATTCCTATGATAGCTTTGATTTCTTTTATTGGCGGAATATTTATAAGTTTAAGTTTGGATAATTTGACTTTGTTGACAATATTGGTAAGCTGGATTTTATTATTTATTTTATGTATTGTAGTAATTTGTTTTAAGGTGGAAAATAAAAACAAATCAAGAATAAAAACAGATAATACAGGTACTTTTGGTTCGATAAGTATACTTAGTTTTTATGAAGACAAAATGATAATGGAAAATGAAAGTATGAAATCAAAAAGTGAGATGGAATACCAAAAATTTTATGAAGTTTTAGAAAGTAAAGATTTTTGGATATTTTATTTTACAGCTAATCAGGCATCTTTGATAAGAAAAAAAGATGTGGAAGAATCAGAAAGTTTTAAAGAGTTTCTTAAATCTGTTTTTAAGGAAAAATACAAAAGCATTTAATTGGGGAGAGAGATAATGAGTACAAAAGAATTAACAATTACACAGAAAAATGCTGACAAAGATTTGAATATTATAATATTTGCAACATTAATTCCATTGATTGTGTATATGGTATTTGGCAGTAAAATAATGGCTTTTGTAAAGTCAGCAGATATAAATATTTGGCTCAGATTTATTCCTATAGCATTAACTCAGTTTGGACTTGCAGGATTTGGAAGTTCAATCATAATCCTTTACAGAAAAGAAAAAATTACAGAGTATGGTTTGGTTAAAACTAATTTTCTGAAAACAGTTTTACTGTCAGCGGCAGTTTGTATTCCATCATTTATATTTATGCTGGCAAATAATGAAATGACCTCTTATCTGCCTTTACAGGGCTGCAATATGACCAGAGAATTTTTAGCAGCAGGATTTCCAAATAATATTTTAGGATATTCAATGATTGTACTTGTTTGGGGATTTTGGGAAGGTTTTAATTATATTGTTTGGGCTAAAAAGATAAATGAAAGATATCCAAGTAAAAATAAATGGCTGAATTATGGTGCGATTGCCTGCGGAATAATATGTGTTTTAATACATGGAATGATAGGTTTTGACTTATATACAATATTGCTGGCAGTAACTACATTTATAATTATTTATGGAATGATTTTAGTTAAAGAAGAAACAAATAATGCTTGGGGTTGTGTTTTGATATCTTTGTTATTTTGGAATGCGTTTTAAAATACAAAAAATATTAAAAAAATGGAAGCTAGGGATTGTTATGGCTGTAACTGAATTACCTGGATATACTAAAAAATCATTTGCTATGCCATTTGGCGGTGGCGAAATATGATTTGAGCATTTAGACGGAATACATGAGTTTACTGATTTTGAAAAAACAAAAGAATGGCTTGTTTCGGAGGGAAAATTTTAAAAATTTACATATTAAATGGGGGATTATTCATGGGAGCTAGAGAACATTATACAAGAATAGATATAATAAGAAAAATTCTTGATGAAATGTTAAAAGAAAATGAAGATTTTGGAAGAACCAGAAATGGTTTTGTGCATCTTTATGGAGTAGGTCAGTTAGCAGCACTTATTGCAGTTAAAAGAGGGCATTCGAGAGAAATTGCGGAACTGGCAGAAATAGCGGGTATGCTTCATGATTATTATAAATATGAGCCTGAAAATACTGGTAAAGATATGAAAGACCATGCCCACCAGAGTGAACCTGTTGTAAGAAATATACTAGAAGAAACAAAAGCTTTTACAAAAGAAGAAATTAATATGATATGTCAGGCAATTTATAATCATAGTGATAAAAATGTTATTGGTACTGATTTTGATGAAATTTTAAAAGATGCCGATGGTTTCCAACATTGGCTTAGAAACCCTTTGGAAGATTATTTTTATAATAAAGAACGTGTACAAAAATTGGTTGAAGAATTTGGATTATAAATAGAGATATAAGACTTAAATAGCCATAAATTATAGAAAGGATTGATTTTATGTTACCACTTATATATTATAACACAGAAGAAGGAAATAAAATTGTAGAACAGATTTTAGGACGTTCACAGCTTGAATATGGAAATGTTCAAGAAACGGTAAATAATATAATTGCCGCTGTCCGTAAGGATAAGGATAAAGCAGTTTTTGAATTTACTGCCAATTTTGACAAAATAGAACTTAATAAGGAAAATATAAAAGTTTCTAACGAAGAAATAGAAGCCGCTTATAAATTAGTAGACAAAGAACTGATTGAAGTAATACGAAAATCAGCACAGAGAATAAGAGATTTTCATCAAAAACAAAAAATTAACAGTTGGCTTGAGCCTAATGAAAATGGTGAAATGCTTGGACAGCTTATAAGACCTCTTGAAAAAGTCGGAGTTTATGTTCCGGGAGGTAAAGCAGCTTATCCGTCATCTGTACTTATGAATGTAATGCCAGCAAAAGTAGCGGGAGTTAAGAATATAATTATGACAACACCTGCACAAAAAGATGGTACAGTTTATCCGACTACAATAGTGGCAGCAAAAGAAGCAGGAGTAGATGCAATTTACAAAGTAGGTGGAGCACAGGCAATAGCTGCCCTTGCATTTGGTACGGAGAGTATCCCGAAAGTGGATAAAATAGTAGGACCTGGAAATATATTCGTAGCTTTAGCTAAGAGAACAGTATATGGTTATGTAAATATAGACTCTGTGGCAGGACCTAGTGAAATACTTGTACTTGCAGATGAAAGTGCAAACCCTAAATATGTTGCGGCAGATTTACTTTCTCAGGCTGAACATGACGAGCTTGCATCAGCAATACTGATAACAGATAGTGAAAAGCTTGCAAAAGAAGTAAGTATTGAAATAGAAAAACAGACACAAGTACTTTCAAGAAAAAATATTATAGAAAAATCTCTTCAAAATTTTGGAGCAATAGTTATAGTAAAAGACTTTGATGAAGCTTGCGAATTAAGCAATAAAGTAGCACCTGAACATATGGAAGTATGTGTAAATTCACCTTTTGAAGTTTTACCTAAAATTCATAATGCAGGAGCAATTTTCTTAGGACACTATTCTCCTGAACCTTTGGGCGATTATATGGCAGGTCCTAATCATGTACTTCCGACAGGAGGAACAGCACGTTTCTTCTCACCCTTGTCAATAGATGATTTTATCA
>CAZQDT010000130.1:0-6965 GCA_964592005.1 uncultured Eubacteriales bacterium | reverse complement strand
GGAACATAGGCTTCTACCGATACCGTTTCAAAAATATTTTCATCATAATCCAAATAATATCTTCCACCCGCCTGTGAAATCTGTATATCATCACTTGATGATTTATATTTTATTTTTGCAGTAATTTTATCTCCATTATAACCTTTAACAAAAATTCCTCCATTTAAAGCTGGAATATGCAATTCTTTTATTCCCGATGAAGAAACTGACAATTCACAGCTTTTCTCTTTTTCCAATCCATTATATTTTGAAGATGAGGTCTTTTTTTCAGGTTGTTTTGTAACAGTAGAAGTTTTTGGTTTAGATGTTGTTACTTCAGAAGCTGCCTTAGAAACTTTATCTGGAATATCTCCTGTGGACTTAGAAATTTTGTCTGTAACCTCAACTGTTTTTTCTACTAAAGTTTCTGTAAAACTCTGTACCTTAGGTGCCATATCTTTAGCAAAAATTCCTACTTTCTTAGCCAAGTCCCTAGAAATATTTCCTACCGTTCTACCTAATTCATCAAAATCTATTGACGAGCCAGAAGTTGATTTATTGTTTCCATTGCCATTGTTTACTATTTCCGGAGATTTTTCCATCTTTTTTTCCGTCTTTTCTTCATTTTCTCCTACTGCAGCAATAAGTTTTGCTGCTTCGTCAGCACCTATTTTTCCCTCTTCCAGCATCTTTAAAATCATAATTCTCTCATTACTTGCCATTACAATTCCTCCCTTTTATATTCATTTACATATATATACGAACTAAATATAAAAAAGTTTATCTTTTTATTTATTTTACTACAAAATCTTCTATTACAACCCATTCACCATCTATTTTACTTATAACCATTTTATGAGTTCTGTAAAAATGTACTTCTCTTATTCCTTCATTTCCTTTCCACGCTTCTTGAACTACTGCATAATATTTTTCTCTATCTTTACCCATAGTCAAAATCTGTGCAGAATATTCAGCTTTACCAACCAAATTAGTAGTTTTAAAATAATCTCTTATGATACTTTCATCGCTTAATATTTCATCTGAAAAATATTTGTCAAGTTCCGACTTATCAATCTCTAAAGATTTTACTGCTAAACGTTTTTCAGTTGCCTCCAAAACAAAATCTTTAATTTCTTCCTTATCTTCTTGTATAGTTGTATCATCAAGCTGTGATAAATCTAAAGAAATTTCTTCATCATCAAGTTTTAATCCTACATATGATACTCTTAATGAATATTCAGGATTTGAAAATTTTGCAACTATTTCACTTACACTACCAATATCAAAAGTAAGCTGAGCTCCCTCCTGCTTTGAAAGACATTTTCCTTCTACTACTGCTTCTACTCCATCATAAATTTTATCAGTTATAACAAGTTCTGCTTTAATCTTAGCCTCAACTCTATTTGAATTATCTTCCATTTCTGGCATAAGCAAGTCTTTTGCATTATATACCAGTATTGCATAATTTTCAAATATTCCAAATCTTTCAAATTCAAGTTTATATCTTCCAAATGTAATATTCTTAGATTTTACGTCTTTACCATGTGTATTATAAGAAATATTGTCAAGGCTTATTTCTGTATCCATCATATCTTTAATCCAATAAATATTCTTAAATTTTATATCTACTTTTGAATTAAGATTTTGTACCCTTTCAAAATCCATTCTTCCTATTATTGTATTATCTTCTACAAAAGAATATGTAGCAGGATAACTTCTCGAAATATTAAGAGCTGTATTTTTTTCGTTTACCAAAATTACTTCATCTATACTATCATCTTCCCAACCAAGCTGTATATACCCATCATCATATTTCCAATTTAACCGATAATTTAATGTAGTACCTGTTGTTGCAAACATTACATCCTCTAAAACAAGAGAAACATTATTTTTAGCATCTACCACTGTTATTGGATTTGATATATATTTTGTAGGAATATATTCTAAATCACCTTTTAAAACTATTGTATATGATACCTTTTCCTCTGTATTTGAATCCAGTATAGATAATGTAAATTCATCTATTCCTGTATCTAAGCTTTCAAACCTTACGCAAGAATTTTTCATTTCACTATTTGTTTCTACAAAAGATAAATCTATGTTGTAATTTTTACCATTTTTGTCATTAAGCTCTACTTCATGAAGCATAAAATCTAAATCTCTATTAAAATAGAATACCGTAGCTTCTGAATCCACAGACATTTTTATAAGTTTTAAATTTTCACCCTTAAATTCTTTTTCTTGAGCTAAATATATGTAATTAGGCGAATTTGCATTATATACTGGTACACTTACCTGAAGTTTTCCCTGCATCTCAAGATTTTTCTTCCTTTTAAGCTGATAAGCAAACAACCCTCCCATAACTACTACCATTATACTTAATACAGCAATGACTTTAAGCAGATTAGAATTTTTCTTATTTGCATTAGATTTAACTGCATTTTCTGCATTTATTTTATTTTCTTCCTGCATTCTGCTTAATTCTTTTATTTCATCTTGTGCATCTGCTTTCAAATCTGCAAAAAGTTCTTCTTCCTTGGTAATATTTGAATTATTTGCTTCAGATTTTAAATTCTTATTTTTTTTCAAAAAACCTAAAAATGCTTTTGGCTCTTTTTTAGCTTTTGGAGTTTTAATATCATCATTTTCTTCTACTTGCTTAACTGTTTTATCTGATTTTTCAGTTTTTTTCTTAGTAAACCCCGAAAACAAACCTTTAAATTTTTCAGATACAGAATTTTTACCACTTTTTTCTTTGGGTTTACTCTGTACCTTTTTTTCTTGTTGTTTTTCTTCTGTTTCTTCAACTTTTTCATCTTCTGATAATTCTTCAAAAAATCTGTCTATGTCATCTGTTTTTAAAAATTCTACTTCCTCAGTAATATCTGAAAAAGTTTCTTCTTCTATTTTCTTATTGTCTGTTTCTGGCCCAAATCCCTGCTCCAAATTAAATTCTGTCTTAGGCTCTAATTCTAAATTTTCATTTAAATCAACTTCTGCTTCTTTCTTTTCCTCTTCTTTTCTTGAAAATCTTTCATCTTTATCTAATATCTTGTTTGTTTCTTCATTAGATAATTCCCCTGACATCAATAACTCTATTTCTTCCTGACTTAAATGTTCCACAAATATCACCTGCCACTTCTCTTTTTCTTATTAGCTAATAAGGTACTACTCATATTTGAAACTTCTTGTACTTTATTTTCATCAGATTTTACTTTCCTATTCTTCAATCTTTTTTCTTTAATCTTTTTATTTTTATTAACATTTTTATCTTTTTTAATACCATTTATTAGTATACCCTGTATTTTTTCTACTGTCAATTCAATAGTTGCACATATTACAGGAAATCTTCTCATTGCTATTTCTATCAAAAATAATATCAATGCCGTTATTATAAACCATAATGTAATATCTCTTTTAACATAAGAAGTCTGCATAGCATTTTCAAAAATATCCTGTGGCAGATTTATAACTCTTCCTCCTGTCGCTTCAGCAAGCTTATTCAATAAAACTTCCCCTGTTTCAAATTTTCTTATATCAAATTCAGAAGAATAATTTATATTTACCCCACTATTTACAATTACTGTTTCTGCATTCTCCCTTTCTATCTGAAGATTTACAATATAAGTGCCTTCTGTCTTTTCTTCAAGCTCTGTTTCATATATATAAGGTGAAGAAGCTTTCATTTCAACTTCATATTGTTTTAAATCAGGAGTTATAATTGTAGCTTTTACTTTTTTAATATCATTATAATTTATTTGTGCCTGAATAACAGAATTATTTAATTTAACGGTTATATCATCACTTCTTTGAGATTTTAAACTCCATGACACCATATTTTTAAAAATCTGAACTCCTTCATCGGAAGAAAGCCATTGTTCTGACCATTCACCATCCATATCAGAAAGCCATGCCGCACTCTTTCCTAAACCATACTGCCAAGTAGCAAGTATAGGCTCATCTTTATCATTTTTTAAAACTACATCTGCACGACTTTTGGGTACTGAAGCAATATAACCTCTCAACAAAGGAAGTGCCTCCACATTTTCTACTATCTGAGAATTTGCAGAAATAACCGGATAAAACTCCCTGTTGTTTATAAATTCCTTACCTGCCAAGAACGCTTCTTTTGCAAATATTTCTGGCAAATCTGTAAAAACTGTACTATAATAATATCTTCCTCCTGAACTTTCAGCTAAACGCACAAGTAAATTTCTATCTGAATCTGAGCCTACTGCAACTGTTGATAAAGTTATTCCACTTTCTTTCATTGCATCTATAAGTCCATCATAACCTGTGCTTTCAGCTTGTCCATCCGTAAGCAAAATTATATGCTTCAATTTAGTATTAGCATCTTTAAGTTTTTCATAAGCCATCTGTAAACTCGGAAGTATGCTTGTACCACCTCCTGAAGTTATAGATGCTATATCTGTTTTTATATTTTCCTTATTTCCTTCAATAATTTGAAATGGTACTGACCAAACTCCCTCACTGTCAAAAGAAATTACTCCTACACTGTCTTTATCATTCATAGCTTCTACTGCTCTTACTACCGCTTCTTTTGCTAAACTCATCTTAGATATTCCATAATCACCACTAGACATACTTCCTGAACGGTCCATAACTATAATCATTCCAAGATTAGGTTCTTTATTTTTATCTTCAAGTTCCATTTCTACCGGGAGTATCGTTTCTAAAACCGTATCTTGATAACCACCCACAGCAAATGAATTTGTACCCGCACCAGCTATAAGACCTCCGCCCATTGTTTTTACATAAGTTTCCAACAAATTTGCTCTTTCTTCCCCTAATTCATTCATACTTACGTCTGCTAAAATTATTGTATCATAAGCTGACAACTGTTCTAATTTATTCGGTGCAGACTCATAGCTTCTTCTTGCAACCGAAAGATTTGAAGCCATAAGTATTTTTTCCATTTCACTTCCACTATCATCACTATCTATTATAAGTACGGTCGGAACTTCTTCAACATAACTATAAGCATAAGCTACGTTATTTTCTTTAAATGTATCCTCTTCAGCTTCTACTTCTGCACGATAAAGCACCGAACCTCCTTCTGAAGAAACATCTTTAAAAATATAATTATTTTCACCCTTATATATTGTTATATTTTCTTTTGCCACAACAGTATTATTTTTATAAAGTTTCAATACTGCCTGTGTATTATTTAAGGAATTTACCTTAACACCAATATTTACATTTGTTTCCTTATTTATATACTCAGGAACTGAAACTTCACTTACCTGTACTTCTGACAAAATATTATTCTTTATAGGATAAACATCAATTTGTATATTATTTTCTTTCAAAAGTTTTGCTTGCTGGAGTGCATTTCCTAAATTTTCCTGACCATCAGAAATCAAAACTATCCTTTTTAAAGTATCTTCAGGAAATACAGCACTCGAAAGTCTTAAAGCTTTTTCTATGTCCGTAAAATTTCCTTCTATATTTTGAGAAAAAGCAATATTTTCAATTTTATCAAAAATTTGTCTATCCATAACAGCATATTCTCCAAAAGAAACTAAACCAACACTGTCATTATCTCTTTTATATTCTAATGAATTTTGAATAAACTCTATAACCGAAGACTCATTATTTTTCATACTTTGTGATATATCTGTCAAAAATAATGTAGTTGTCTGTTTTGTAGTTGTTTTTATTTCTACACCAAGTAACGAAAATATAAGAATTACTACTACTGCAACCCTTACAGCATTAATAATCTTGTGCTTATAAAGCCTGCTTTTTCTATAAAGTATCCACTCTATCAAAAATATTAACAAAACTAAAATTATAAAAATTGCTGCAATATCTTTATTTCTTTCTGAACCCGCTTGTAATACTTCAACATTTTGAGAAATCTGTTCTCTAAAAAGATTAGCTTCTTCCTCTGAAATATTTACAGCAAAATCCGTAGAATATGTTTTCCCCATTACAGTCTGCTCTAAAGTATAAATTCCAATCAATTTTGTATTTGTAAAAGGCGATACAGGAAATGGAGGTGCTAAAACCTCAACACTTCCATCTGGGGCAATAACTTTCACTTTTTCGGCATTTGGAAGTAAATCAAATTCCACAATATCTCCTGCCATTACATTTTCTACTTTACTTATATTTTCAGGCAAATACCAGTTAAGCATATTATATACAAATATAGGAAATTCTTTCTTTAAAGGTAAATCCGTAGAATGTAAATCAAATGTAAATACAAGCTTTTTTTGTGAATTTTCTTCCCCGCATAAAATCAGTGGTATATCTCCACTCTCTATTATGACTTCTGCCCATTGCGGAATTTCAACATTTTTAGCTTCAGCTATTGCAAAATCCACATCTGTAATAAATTCTAAAAGACTGCTATCTTTTGTGCTTATTTCATCTATTTCAGCCTTTCCGATTACTTTTATAAAATTATTTTCATCAGGAGGATTTATCACCAATATGTGACCATCTGATGGCAAATTTTCAGGTATACTTCCATCAAATATATACAAATCATATCCCGAAAAATCTTCTATCTGTCCTTCTTTTGCTTTATAAAGTTCTATATTCCCTACCAAAGAAAGTGCTTTCTCTAAAAATATATTTTGCTCTGTCAAAAGTAATACTTTTTTAGTTCTTCCTTTAGAATTTACAGCATACCCCACATCATCAGCCTTTAAGCTGTCTTTATTTTCAATTCTTGCTTCAATTTTTGAAACAGTCATTGGTACATCGTAAAAAAATACACTTTTACTTTCATTTGCCTCTATTGTTACTTCCTTTGTATCATAAATAATTCCATCTAAATACAAAGCAACTGACTGTGTTTCGACTGAATTTTTATAACTTTTTACCTTTACAAGTACGGAAAGTCCATCGCCTTCCTGCGAACTTGAAACCAATGTAACTGCCATATTTTCCGAACTTTTACCTATCAAAATATTTTTCACCGGCAATTTTTCAAGTTCTAAAGCCATATCCGAAAA
>CAZQDT010000129.1:5232-6994 GCA_964592005.1 uncultured Eubacteriales bacterium | reverse complement strand
GCTGTAAAATTCAACGTAAAATTTTACAGCTTTTTTCTCACATCACTGGTGTGAATTTTATAGCATACCCTCTATTGTTGTATAGTCCACCATCGATAAGGTCTTAATAATTCACGTTTTATTAAAGTTCCTCATTAGATGTTATCCTAGTTGCCAAAATCCTCTTCAGCTCCAGTCTTAAATTCTTTTATATTAAAATAAACCACAAAAAAAGGCCATTAACATTAGAACCCATCTAATGCAACAGCCCTTTTTAATTATTCTTCTGTAACCGCTGCCTCTTCTAAAGCACTCTCAATTTCTGACTGATATTTTTCAAGTACAGTCGCTTGAATTTTATCTCTTGTAGATGAATTTATAGGATGTGCTATATCACGAAATTCTCCATCTGAACTCTTACGACTTGGCATTGCTATAAATAAACCTTTATCACCTTCAATAACCTTTATATCGTGTACAACAAATTCATCATCAAAAGTTACTGAAACAACCGCTTTCATCTTACCCTCTTTACTTACTTTTCTCACTCTCACATCTGTAATGTTCATTAAAACCGCCCCTTCTTCTCTTTATGTTATAAATAAACGCTATATTTTATGCTTTAATGTAATCTTACATATCTGCATCAAATATCCAAATTTCTTTTTTATTATATAATATAAAATGATTTATTTCAAGGTGAAAATATTTGCGGATTGAGCAATTTTTTTCAATTCCTTTATTTAGTTTAATAGTTATTTTACCAAAAGATATTCGCAATCTGCATTCACTACTTGCTTAATTCAATTAGATTACTGCCCCTTTGCCTATAATAACTAAATTATCTTTAGTTCCTATTATTTGTTTTCCATCAGATACAACTACTTCTTTATCCAATATAGCATTTTCTATTACACAATTATTTCCTATATAGCTACCCTCCATAATAATTGAATTTCTTATTATAGAGTTTTCTCCTGTATAAACTTTTCTGAATAAAACCGAATGCTCCAACGTACCATTCAATATACAACCACTTCCTGTAATGGAATTTTTAACCTTTGCACCAAAATTATATTTTGCTGGTGGCTCATCTTTTGGTTTAGTTTCTATATAAGGATATTTATTTATAAATAAATCTCTAACATCTTTATCAAGAAAATCCATATTTGTAGAGTAATAAGACTCAATTGAATTAATATTGCTCCAATAACCTTCAAACATATAACATTTAATTTTAAGTTGTTTTCTATATCTTATAATAACATCTTTAACCCAGTCATATCTTTCATCAGCTATAATGGTTTCAAGCATTTTTATAAGTAAAGTTCTTTGAATAACATAAATACCTAAATTTATTGTATTTCCCTTAGGTTCAAGAGGTTTTTCCTCAAATTCAAGAAGATTCATATTCTCGTCTATCTCGACAACACCATAATCTCTTAAATCTTTACCTTCTAACTTTCTGCAAACCATAGTAATATCTGCTTTTTGTTCTTCATGGTAATCAATAATTTTTTCATAATTCATTCTATAAACTTGGTCACCTGAAGCTATAACTACATACTTTTCATTACTTCTTTTCAAAAAAGATATATTTTGGTACAATGAATCAGCTGTTCCACGATACCACGAAGAACTTTCAGCACTTCTATAAGGAGTAAATATAAATAATCCGCCTTGTTTACGTCCTAAATCCCACCATTTTGACGAGGATAAATGGTCTAACAAAGAACGTGAATTATACTGAGTAATTACTGCAACTTTTGAAAGTCCCGTATTC
>CAZQDT010000129.1:0-5210 GCA_964592005.1 uncultured Eubacteriales bacterium | reverse complement strand
GCATAGCTGTAGTAGCTCTCATTTTTGTAAGTTCACCCAATTTTCTTCCGCTTCCGCCTGCTAATATAACTCCTACTGCTCTTCTCATCTGCATCCCTCCTCACTTTCATCAATGATAGATTTACCACTTTCAAGTCTGCTATTAGGATACTGCTCCAATGTTGTTTTTCCAAATATTACACAATTTTTACCTATTGAAACATTATCAGGAATTGTTGTATATTCTCCTATTACAGTTATACCTGTATTATATATTTTAGGTTTTTCTTCATTTACAACATTATCTCCCAAACCAATATTAACATTTTCACCTATAACACAATTTTCATCTATGATAGCTCGTTCAATTTTTGTATTGGCTTTAATAAGTGTATGTGACATAATAATCGAATCTCTTATTTCGGCACCTTCTTCAATTATTACCTCTGGACTTAAAACAGAATTATATACTTTTCCATATACTTCACAGCCTTCAGATACAAGACTTGTAGAAATTTCTGCATTTTCTCCAGTATACTGAGGAGGCTGATGTTCAAGATTTGTATATATCTTCCAAAAATCTTCATAAAGATTAAACTCTGGAACTGTTGTAATAAGTTCCATATTAGCTTGCCAATAAGATTCTATCGTACCAACATCTTTCCAATAGTCCTTAAATCTATAAGCATATACAACTTTATTTTCATTAAGCATTTTAGGAATGATATGTTTTCCAAAATCACTATCTGCGTGCACTTTTTGGTCCTCAATAAGTGCTTCCCTTAATTTAGTCCATGTAAATATGTATATTCCCATAGATGCCAAGTTACTCTTAGGTTTTGCAGGTTTTTCTTCAAATTCAACAATACGGTCATTCTCATCAGTATTCATAATTCCAAAACGACTAGCTTCTTCTATTGGAACTTCTAATACGGCTATCGTAGCATCACAATTATTTTTCTTATGAAGGTCAAGCATTTTAGAATAATCCATTTTATATATATGATCACCCGATAATATAAGTACATATTCAGGGTCTGCTGAATCTATGTATTCAATATTTTGATATATAGCATTAGCTGTGCCCGAATACCAAGCTCCTTCATCGCCTTTCATATGAGGTGATAAAATAGTCACACCACCTGTTTTTCTATCCAAATCCCAAGGAATACCAATTCCTATGTGCTGATTTAATCTTAAAGGACGATATTGAGTCAATACACCTACTGTATCTATTCCCGAATTTATACAATTACTTAATGGGAAATCTATAATTCTATATTTACCTCCAAAGCCTACTGCTGGTTTTGCAAGGTTTTTGGTAAGTATCCCTAATCTACTTCCTTGACCACCTGCTAAAAGCATAGCTATAATTTCTTTCTTATGCATATATTTCCCCTCCTGTCAAAATTAATCATAGTCAATATTGCACAATTTTATTGTTGCAACGCAAATTTTATTGTAAATAATATTATTTGAATAAATTCGACATTGTATAATATATTCAACTTTTGGCAATATTATATAAAGATTATATATATATAATAACATATTGACATTTATTATACAATACAAAATATAAATATTTTATAATATAAATTTTTACAATATTTTCGTAAAAAATTTAGTATAACTTTTTCAATAATCAAACAGCCATTTGTAATCAACATAATGTATTTATAAATTATAAATACTCCTAATGCGTAAAATTTTATATTTTACACTATATAGGAGTATTGGGCTATTTTATATTTTGTTTTTTGTGCGAAAAATTTTTATTCTTTAAAGCTGATTTTTTACAATTATAGCAGTAGGTATTTTATATTTACCTAGAAAAATAGTTACTTTTGAAGAATTTGCACAGACTTTTTCTGATGGATTTAAAGCAATGGTGCCTGAAATACTTATACTTACATTTGCAATACTTATACCTATTGTGGTAGCAATATTTTCTGGTGAGGAAAGTAGTTTATTGGTTATAAGTGTAGCAGCAATATGTTTTATAGGTTATATAATAGCAGGACTGACGGCAAATGGCTGGATGGCACTTCCTATATGTGTAGTGTTGCTTATTGCGTCTTTGTTTTATTTTAAAAAAAGAAATGAATAATAAAGTGCATTGAAGATAATGAAAAATATATGAACATAAAATTGGGTATATATATTTAAATAAATTGCATTATATTAAAATTGTTGTATATTTTGTAGAAAATATTAAAAAACATAATAAAAAGTGATTAAAAATGGAAATAGAGGAGTTGCTTGAAGATTTATGCTCAATATAACTGTTGTTGTTAATGACTTTGTAAGGAATAATTTTGTTTAAATTTTAAAAAAGTTAATAAATTGAATTATATTATGTAATTATGCCATAAAAACTAATTTAAGGGATTTTATGGCATAAATTCAAAACTAATACTTTTTATTTTTTAAAAATATCTCTAAAAAATTCTGTAAATTCTTTTATTTTTTCTAAAACTTTATTTAAAATTTCATTTTTTTTATGGCTTTCATATATGTTATTATCTAAACTTTCATTTTCATTATCAGTGTATTCTGTAACGTCATCTTCATTTGAAATTGTATTTTCTGTTGAAGGTTCTATATCTGAAGATGTTTGTTTTTCAGAAAAAGTAGAATTTTCTTTATCTGAAATGACTTCTTTTTTGGTTTCAAAAATTTGTTTACCTTCTAATAAAAGGTTTGTATTAATATTTTGGATTTCTATATTACTTGAGTGTGTCAATGTATCTGTTATTTTTGTTGTAGTTAAAAGTATTATAGGACCAGTTTTATTTTGAATTTCTAAATTTCTAAAATTTGAATTTGGACTTTCAAAATATATAGTTTGAATATCATTTCCATTAAATATTACATTGTGTTTTCCAGTACAGTTAAAACTAAATGTTGAAAAATAACTGTGTTGTTCAAAATTGCCTTTGAGAACTATTGTTCCTGCTGTTAATTTCCCAGTATGTGTTGGTCCATAAATTTTAAAATCTCCATTAACTATCATTTTATCGGAACTTTGTGTCATATTCAGATATGCGAGAGAAGCTCCAGAATATTTTTCTTCGCCATTATCATCGAAAAATTTTTCACCTGCCATTATGTAATCACCTAATACATTCAAAGTTCCGCCATTGAATTTGATTGTTCCGCTTTTATGCCATAGATTTTGAGGAAAAGTCAAAGTATGTCCATTTAAATCTAATTCGTCAGATATATTTAATTCAGTTGTTTCTGAAAGAGTTAAATCTTGATTTAAAGATATTCCTCTTATTGGAGAAAGTATTTTTATATTATTATTTAAAAAATCTACATTTTTAAAACCAGAATCGGTACTATCAAAATATATGGTTTGAATATCATTTCCATTAAATATTACTTTATGTTTTCCAGTTGCATTAAAATTACGACTTGAACCATATGAATGTTGGGAAAAATTGCCTTTTAGTTCTAAAACCCCTGCTGTTAAATTTCCAGTATTATCTAATCCATAAATTTCAAAATCTCCATTAACTATCATTTTATCACTATTTTGTGTCATATTTAAATATGCAAGAGGAGTTCCTTGATATGTTTCTTCACCATTATCATCAAAAGTTTTTTCACCTGCCATTACATAGTTTCCATCTATTTCTAATGTATGCCCATTTAAATTTAATACACCGCCTTTGTGATAAATACTTCCATAAGTATGTATATCTTGGGTTAGTGTCATATCTTGGGTTATAACTATATTGTTGGTTTGATATGATAATAATTCCAATGTTTGGAGTATTTCAGATTTTTGTTCATTGGTATATATATCTTCTTTTTTTTCAATTCCAATAATATCAGCTGTTTTTTGACAATATTCATCTAAATAAGAATTATATGCTACAACATCCATAAATATCAAAGAAGCTTCCATGTTTTTAGCTATATTGTCTAAAGAGTTTGAATATTTTTCGTATTCGGAGTTTTTAAAGTTTAATAATATTTTATTAATATTTCCTTCTTTGTATTCTAAGTCAAGAAATTTTTGAGTAAATTTAATACCAAGTAAATGTGTTTTAAGTAGTAATTTATAACATTCATTGAATTTGGTGCTGTTATAATATGTTTTATAATTTATGTAATCTAATTCATATGAAGATAATATTTCTTTTAAGATGTCTTCAAATTCATATAATGCACAAGCAGTATAATACATTTCTATATTTTCGTCAGTTGAAAATAATAAATTTGAAAATAATTTTCCTACGGCTTGACCTATTTCTAGATAAGACAGACCTAAGCTGGCTAAAATATCTGACCATAAAGTATCAAGAAGATATTTTAGAGTTTCTTCTATCATCATTTCTGTTGAAAATACATAAATAATAAATTCTTGGGATAAATTTTTAGAATATGCAAGTGTTATTCCCTCTATTGCATTTTTTAATGCTTTATTTGTTGTTTTATTTTTCATATCATTTAAAATTTTTATAGATTCATTTGATGTTTCGATTATAACTTGAGTTTTAGCTAGTTTATATATAAGCTCTTCAATATTATTAACATATCCTAATAAATTACTTATATTTCCGATTGCTTTAAAAACTTCGCTTAGTTCATCACAAGTTTGAATTTGTTTATTTAATTTATCTATTTCGGTTTTGCTTAATTTTTTTATGTTTTTCTTTAAAAAATCTTCTTGATTTATTAAATTTAAATTGTTATTTTCTATTGTAGTTTTATTTTCTGAAGAAAAAGCTTTAACAATTTTTCCTAATATTGAAGATTGGACTGTATCAACACAAGATTTTAACATTCCTGATAAAGACTCTAAATCATTTCCCTGATAAAGAATATCAAATAAAATTGTTTCGTAAAATCCAACTTCTTTAGAATTGTATTCTATAATATCAGATAATTTAAAAGTTGCGACTCTCCAAGAAAATAGCAAAGTTTGCCATTCTTCGCTATCTTTACGTGTTTCAACAATACTTCGATAAGGTGATTTATAAAGATTTTTGTAAAAATTATAAGAATTATATTTATAATTGTAATCTGCTAAATATTCATTAAATGTAAGTATTTTTGATGAATTTTCATTACTAGCAAATGTTTGTATAGGTATAATTAATGTTAAGATTAATGAAATAAAAAAATAAATAGTTCTTTTCATATACACATCCCCCTTGACAAATAGGTAGTGTCAAATCTACTACCTTTTTTTATTTATAAAACCTTTATTTTTTGTT
>CAZQDT010000128.1:0-7067 GCA_964592005.1 uncultured Eubacteriales bacterium | reverse complement strand
TATGTCAAATGATACTTGACATAATTTTTAAAAAGTTATACAATTTATATGGTGTTATTTTATGTTTGATGGTGTCAAAAGAATGTTAAAATATTCTAGTAATAGCTGATATATAAGATTTTGATATATATCAGAGGTGTTTGCACTGAATGCGGCTTTGGTATATATATGACAAATATTGATATATTAAGTGCAAAATCATTTAATAAATGTAAAGCTTATTTAAGTATTTGTTTTATTTATATCTTATAAATATTGAAGTTACTGATAGATTGACATATTATATTTGAAAATTAATGGTAAAATAATACATATGAGCATTGAAAAATAAATAAAGGAGGTGTTCCAAATAGGAGAAATATTAGGAACGGTAATTGCTATTATTTTTATTATAGTGGCTATTGTCATGATGATAGTTGGTGCTAATAAAATAAAAGAAGCTAATCAAAAAGCAGAAAAAATATTAGAAGAAGCTAAAAAACAAGCAGAAATTAAGGAAAAAGACGCAGAAGCAAGAAAGAAAGAATTACTTTTAGAGGCTAAAGAGGAAAATCTTAAAGCTAAAAAAGAAATGGAAATGGAAATTAAAGAAAGACGTAATGAAGTTCAAAGAATGGAAAGAAGAGTTACTCAAAAAGAAGAAACTCTTGATAAAAAGACAGAAGCGATAGAGAAAAAAGAAGAAGTATTAAATTCTAAAACAGAAAGTGTAGAAAAACTTAGAGAAGAAATATCGGAACTTCAACTTAAAGAGAAACAGGAATTAGAGAGAATATCAAATCTTACCATGGAAGAAGCAAAAGAAATTTTGCTTGCTAATGCTGAGTCAGAAATAAAGCATGAAATGGCAATTATGGTAAAAGATGTTGAAAATAAAGCCAAACTTGAAGCTGATAGAAAAGCTAAAGAAATAGTTGCAAATGCTATACAAAAATGTGCTGTAGATCATGTTGCAGAAACAACGGTTTCAGTAGTATCTTTACCTAATGATGAAATGAAAGGTCGTATTATTGGTAGAGAGGGAAGGAATATACGAACATTAGAAACTCTTACAGGAGTAGATTTGATTATTGATGATACTCCAGAAGCAGTTATTTTATCTTGTTTTGACCCTATAAGAAGAGAGATTGCGAGAATTGCACTTGAAAAACTTATAGCTGATGGAAGAGTTCATCCAGCAAGGATAGAAGAAATGGTAGAAAAAGCCAATAAAGAAGTGGAAGTTCTCATTCGTGAAGAGGGAGAGTCAGCTACTTTTGAAACAGGGGTACATGGATTACATCCAGAATTGGTTCGTTTACTTGGTAAGATGAAATATAGAACAAGTTATGGACAAAATGTCTTAAAACATTCAATAGAAGTTTCTTATCTATCGGGATTGATGGCAGCAGAATTGGGTGCAGATATTACTTTGGCTAAAAGAGCAGGTTTGTTACATGATATAGGAAAATCAGTGGACCATGACCATGGTTCAGAGGGTTCTCATGTAAGTATAGGTGTAGCACTTTGTAAAAAATATCATGAATCGGATATAGTTATTAATGCTGTTGAAGCACATCATGGAGATGTGGAACCTCAGAATATTATTGCAATTATTGTACAAGCAGCTGACGCAATTTCAGCAGCTAGACCGGGAGCTAGAAGAGAAACGCTTGAAGCATATATTAAGCGATTACAAAAATTGGAAGAAATTGCAGATTCATTTGAAGGAGTAGAAAAATCATTTGCAATTCAGGCAGGGCGTGAATTGCGTATAATTATAATTCCTGAACAGGTGTCAGAAGATGAAATGCCACTTTTGGCTAGAGAAACAGCTAAGAAAATTGAAAATGAATTAGAATATCCTGGAACAATTAAAGTAAATATAATTCGTGAAACAAGAGCAATAGAATATGCTAAATAGATATGTAAGAGAGTGAGAGTTTTCTTGCTCTCTTTAATTTTATTTTTATTAAACCAAAGAAAGGATTGAGTATTTTGAAAAAAAGTAAATTAAGTCTTATGGCTAAGTGGTGGCTGTGTTTTTTGACGGTTGAAATAGTCGGTGGAGTTATATTGTGCGGATTTTTAAAATTTTCAAATTGGTTTTTGATACTGTTAGCAATTTTGTATTTGTTAGGCAGTTTAGTTATATTTAAAGGGAGAGTTTTAGGATTTATAGGCTATATGATACATGGGAAAACGGGAGATGAATTGAAAGCTGAAAAATTTTATAAGCTTGCACTTAAAGAAAGGGAAACAATAGCTTATGTTCCTTTATCATATGGTTTATTACTCCTTAAAAGAGGGGAAACGGAAGAAGCGTTAAATTTATTTAATCAAGTGCTGGATAAAAAAGGAGAAAATGTATATATTTATAGAACAGCACTTACAAATAAAGCATTAGCGTATTGGCAGCAGGGAAAAATTAATGAAGCAATAGAAGTACTTGAAGATTGTATAGGAAAATTTGAATATATTAATCATAACACTTATTCATCACTGGGATATTTGTATATTCTTAAAGAGGATTATGAAAAAGCCATTGAATATACAAATAAAGCTCTTGAAAAAGAGCCTAAGCATGCGGGCTCTTGGGATAATCTTGGACAGATAAGTTATAGAAAAAATGAATTAGAGGAAGCAGAAAAATACTTTAAGAAGGCACTTGGTTTTAAATCCGATTTGGTGGATAGTCTTTATTATTTGGGATTGATTGCAGAAAAAAGAGAAAATGTTGAAGAAGCAAAGTCTTATTTTTTTAAAGCAAAAGAATGTGATATAACTGCTTTTAATACTATTACAAGACAGCAAGTTGAACAAAAGTGTCAGAAGTATTAAAAAAAGGCTTGACAATAGCATTATTATTTGTTAAATTTATGGTAAGTCAAGCGTGGTCTGAGTAATTTTTTGGATGTTAAGTAGAGTTGGCAGAAAGTATGTTATTATATTAACAATATAGAGCTTGCCGAAGCGGTGCCTGATAAAATCAGGTATTGGTTTACATATACATAGTTTTTATCAGTGAGGAAAAAGAAAAGTAGTTGGAAAATAATTATTAAGCGAGTCGGTTATGGTGGAAGTCCGATTGATTATTCCGGTGAAAGGCACTTTGGAGCTGAGTTTATTGAGTGGGTGCGTGCATCAATGAGGGTGGAACCGCGGAAGTTAGTCTTTCGTCCCTTTTAGGAATGTAAGATTGTAAGCTTGGTTAAGCTTTAGTTACTTTCACTATGGGAGATGAGGACTTTTTTTAGTTTTGTGTTTTATAGTGAAAGTAGGGGCGGGTTTTAAAATTTTTAAGACTAATTAAAAACAATAATTTAAGAGATATTTATTGTATTAACACAAAATAGGAGGATTTTAATATGGAAAAAACTATGGACAAAATAGTTGCTTTGGCTAAGACCAGAGGTTTTGTTTTCCCGGGTTCAGAAATATATGGAGGTTTATCAAATACATGGGATTATGGTCCTTTGGGAGTTGAACTTAAAAATAACGTAAAGAAAGCATGGTGGAAGAAATTTATTCAGGAAAGTCCTTACAATGTAGGTGTTGACTGTGCTATTCTTATGAATACAAGAACATGGGAAGCATCAGGACATTTGGGCGGTTTTAGTGACCCTCTTATGGATTGTAAAGACTGTAAGGAACGTTTTAGAGCAGATAAGCTTATAGAAGATTATATGCATGAAAATAACATAAATGAAGTAGTTGATGGCTGGTCAAATGAAAAAATGAAAGATTATATAGAAGAAAAAGGCATTTGTTGCCCTTCATGCGGAGCTAAGAACTTTACGGATATCCGTCAGTTTAATCTTATGTTTAAGACATTTCAAGGTGTTACAGAAGATGCAAAAAATACAATATATCTTAGACCTGAAACAGCTCAAGGTATATTTGTAAACTTTAAAAATGTTCAAAGAACATCACGTAAAAAAGTTCCTTTTGGCATAGGTCAAATTGGTAAATCTTTCCGTAATGAAATTACACCCGGAAACTTTACTTTTAGAACTCGTGAGTTTGAACAGATGGAACTTGAATTTTTCTGTCAGCCGGGTACAGACCTTGATTGGTTCCATTATTGGAGACAATTTTGTATAGATTGGCTTAAAAATCTTGGTATGAAAGAAGAAAATATGAGAGCTAGGGACCATAGTCCTGAAGAATTATGTTTTTATAGTAAAGGTACTACTGATATAGAGTATTTATTCCCATTTGGCTGGGGTGAACTTTGGGGTATTGCAGACCGTACAGATTATGATTTGAAACAGCATCAGGAATTTTCTGGCGAAGATATGCTTTATTTTGACCCTAATACTAATGAAAAATATGTTCCATATTGTATAGAGCCATCACTTGGAGCAGACAGAGTTACACTTGCTTTCTTATGTGAAGCGTATGATGAAGAAGAAATTGCTGAAGGTGATGTAAGAAATGTACTTAGATTTCATCCTGCACTTGCACCTGTAAAAGCAGCAGTATTCCCTCTTTCAAAGAAACTTTCAGAAGAAGCATTAAAGGTATATGAAATGCTTTCAAAAGAATTTAACTGTGAGTATGATGAATCAGGAAGTATTGGAAAACGTTATAGAAGACAAGATGAAATAGGAACACCTTATTGTATTACTTATGATTTTGACTCTGCTGAAGATGGTACAGTTACAATACGTGACAGAGATACTATGGAGCAGACAAGAATTAAGATAGAAGATTTAGTTTCATTCTTAAGAGAAAAAATGGAATTTTAAAAATAAGTTATTTCTATATGATGTATTATTACATCGTATTAAAATATAAAAATTTGGCACTAGGAGGCAGAAAAAAGATGAAATATGTTTATATGTTTACAGAAGGAAACGCATCTATGAGAAACCTTTTAGGTGGAAAAGGTGCTAACCTTGCAGAAATGACAAACTTAGGATTACCAATCCCACAAGGTTTTACAGTATCAACAGAGGCTTGTACAGAGTATAATCAGTCTGGTAAAGTTCTTTCAAAGGAAATGATGGAGCAAATTGATGCTGCATTGGCAAAACTTGAAGAAATTGCAGGAAAGAAATTTGGAGATATTGAAAATCCATTACTTGTATCAGTTCGTTCAGGTGCTAGAGCATCTATGCCTGGTATGATGGATACAGTATTAAATCTTGGTTTAAATGATGTTGCAGTAGAAGGTTTAGCAAAGAAAACATCTAATCCAAAATTTGCTTATGACTCATACAGAAGATTTATTATGATGTTTGCTGATGTTGTTATTGGTGTTCCAAAACATCATTTTGAAAGAGAATTAGATAGATACAAAGAAGAAGTTGGCGTTAAATTTGACAACGAATTGACAGAAGAAAATCTTAAAGAAGTTGTAAAGAAATTTAAAGCTATTTACAAAGAAGACCAAGGAAAAGATTTTCCACAAGAGCCAAAGGAACAACTTTATGAAGCTATCAAAGCTGTATTTAGATCTTGGGATAACCCTCGTGCTCACGTTTATAGAAAAATGCATGATATTCCATATGAATGGGGTACAGCAGTAAACGTACAGATGATGGTATTTGGTAATATGGGAGATACATCTGGTACAGGTGTTGCATTTACAAGAAATGCTGCAACAGGTGAAAACAAAATGCTTGGTGAGTATCTTATCAATGCACAGGGTGAAGACGTTGTTGCAGGTGTACGTACTCCAAATCCTATTGCTAAATTAGAAGAGGATATGCCGGATGTTTACAAACAATTTATGGAAATAGCTAATAAGCTTGAAAAACATTATAAAGATATGCAGGATATGGAATTTACTGTTGAAAATGGTAAATTATTCTTCTTACAGACACGTAATGGTAAGAGAACAGCTCATGCAGCATTAAAGATGGCTGTTGATATGGTTGCTGAAGGTTTAATAACAAAAGAAGAAGCAATTATGAGAGTAGACCCTAAGGATTTAGACCAATTACTTCACCCTACATTTGATACAAAAGCTCTTAAAGCAGCTAAAGAAATTGGTAAAGGTCTTCCAGCTTCTCCTGGAGCAGGAACAGGTAAAATTGTATTTAATGCTGAAGATGCAAAAGCACAAGCAGCAGCAGGTGAAAAGGTTGTTCTTGTTCGTCTTGAAACATCACCAGAAGATATTGAAGGTATGGTTGCAGCACAAGGTGTTCTTACAGTACGTGGTGGTATGACATCTCATGCAGCAGTTGTTGCTCGGGGTATGGGTAGATGTTGTGTATCTGGTTGTGAAGCAATTAAGATGAATGAAGCAGAAAAGACATTTACATTAGCAGGAAGAACATTTAAAGAAGGAGATTTTATCTCAATAGATGGTTCTACTGGTAATATTTATGGAGAAGCTATTCCAACAGTTGATCCTGAAATTTCAGGAGATTTTGCTACATTTATGGGATGGGCTGATGAAGTAAGAGTTCTTGGAATTAGAACAAATGCTGATACACCTAAGGATGCTAAGAAAGCAGTTGAATTTGGTGCAGAAGGTATTGGTCTTACAAGAACAGAGCATATGTTCTTTGATGAAGAACGTATTCCAAAAATGCGTAGAATGATTCTTTCAGATACAGTAGAAGAAAGAGTAAAAGCTCTTAATGAATTATTACCATATCAGAAATCAGACTTTATTGGAATTTACGAAGCTATGGAAGATAGACCTGTTACAATTCGTCTTATTGACCCTCCATTGCATGAGTTCCTTCCTACAAATGATGCTGATTTTGAAAAATTAGCTAAAGATATGGGTAAAACAGTTGAAGAACTTAAAGTAAAAGCTAAAACATTACATGAATTAAATCCTATGATGGGACATCGTGGATGCCGTCTTATCGTTTCTTATCCAGAAATTGGTGAAATGCAGGCAACAGCTATTATTGAAGCTGCTCTTGATGTTAAGAAGAGAAAAGGCTACAATATCGTTCCAGAAATAATGATTCCATTAGTAGGTGAAATCAAAGAATTAAAATTTGTTAAGAATGTAATTACAAAGAAAGCTGATGAAATAATTGCAGCTTCAGGTATTGAAATGACATATAAAATTGGTACAATGATTGAAATTCCTAGAGCAGCATTGACAGCAGATGCTA
>CAZQDT010000127.1:0-7067 GCA_964592005.1 uncultured Eubacteriales bacterium | reverse complement strand
AATTATGCAATATAATGATTGAAGCTCAAAAAGAAACCTATGGTGATGGTTTAGACCCTGAATATCTTCACCCTTATATGTGGCTTTGCAAACCTCATTACTATGATGCAAATTATAATTATTATAATTTTCCTTATGCTTTCGGACTTTTATTTGCTAAAGGATTATATAGTAAATATTTAAAAGAAGGCGAAAATTTTGTAAAACAATATGACAATATTTTAAGTGCAACAGGAAAAAATTCTCTTTACGATGTAGCCAAATTAGCTGATATTGATTTACATTCGGTAGATTTTTGGAGAAGTTCTCTTGATGTAATCAAAAAAGATATAGATAAATTTGTTTCCATGTAATTTAAACAAATAATATCCGCTTGATATTTATTTAAAAACAGACTTGCAATTCAACAAGTCTGTTTATTTATTGTGCAAAACAATTTGTATTTACTTTAATGTTAATTCTATTTTCAATGCCTTTACTCCGGTAAGCTCCCCACTTCTTTTATCAGGTGCAGAAATTCCAATATATATACTAAATATATCTCCATCAATTCTTCTTAACCCATCATCATCAACTATACAAAAATCTTTTTGAGTAAGGGTAAATTTCACCTGCTTAGTTTCTCCTTTTTTTAGTGAAACTCTCTTAAAAGAACAAAGGCTATAATTCAAAGGTGAATAAATTGATTTTTCATCTTTTATATATACCTGCAATACTTCTTCACAATCATATTCTCCTATATTTTTAATTTCAACTGTCAAATCTGCATTTATATTATTTTTATCAACTATAATTTTATCTTCACTCACTAAATTTAATTCCACTTTAGAATATGTCAATCCATATCCAAATGAATAAAGACTTTCATTTTCCATATAACGATAAGTTCTGTTTTTCATAGAATAATCTGTAAACTCAGGAAGTTCTTCTACTGTTTTGTAGAAAGTGACAGGAAGTTTTCCACTTGGTGATACTTTTCCAAATATAATATCCGCAGCAGCTCTTCCTCCCTGAGCTCCAGGATACCATACATTCAAAATTGCTGCTGCTTTTTCATCTGCATAATTTACTGCTAATGCACTTCCTGTGGCTAAAACCACTATTACAGGCTTTCCTGTTTCAATCACTGTCTCTAACAGCTTTTGCTGACAATTAGGCAAATCAAGATTTAATTTATCTCCTCCTGCTTGTGAGTTTCCAGTATCTCCCTGTTCTCCTTCTATGGTAGCATCAAGTCCCAAACACAGTATTACTACATCTGAATGATTTGCTGCAATTACCGCTTCTGCTATTCTGTCATCAGCCTGTGCAAGAGATTCAGCTTTTTCTTTATATAAATGACTTCCTTGTGCATAGTAAACTCTTGTATTTTCTCCAACTGCTTCCTGTATTCCTTTAAGAATTGTTATATTTTCAGAAGAAGTACCAAAATAATTAGCTCTTAAAATTGCTGTACTGTCTGCATTAGGTCCAATTACTGCTATACTCTTTAGTTTCTTTTTATCTAATGGCAATATTCCATTATTTTTAAGTAATACCATAGATTTCTGTGTAACTTCCAGATTAAATTTTTTATGCTCAATACAGTCATTTTTCTCAAAAGGAATACTATCATATTCACAATTATCGTCAAACATTCCCAGCATTACTCTTATTGTTAAAAGATGTTCTACTGCCAAACTGATTTCATCTTCTGTAACCATACCTTCCTCATAAGCTTTAAGAAGATAAGCATATATACTTCCACAGTTAAGGTCACAACCATTATGAAGTGCTAATGTCGCTGACTCTTCTGCTGTTTCTGTAACTCCATGATGTTCATGAAAATCTCTTATAGCCCAACAGTCAGATACAATGTAACCCTCAAATTGCCAGCTTTTTCTTAAGATATCTTTTAAAAGGGTTTTACTTCCACAGCAAGGTTCTCCATTCATTCTGTTGTAAGCACCCATAACCCCTGCTACTTTTCCTTCTTTTACACAGGCTTCAAAAGCTGGCAAATAAGTTTCGTACAAATCTTTTTGACTTACCTCTGCATTAAATTCATGTCTTAATGACTCCGGTCCACTGTGCACTGCAAAATGTTTGGCACATGCTGCTGTTTTTAAATATTCTCCATCTCCCTGCAACCCCTCAATAAATGCCACACCAAGTCTTGAAGTCAAATAAGGGTCTTCTCCATAAGTTTCATGTCCTCTGCCCCATCTGGGGTCACGAAAAATATTTACATTAGGCGACCAAAATGTTAGCCCTTTATAAATTCCTCTATCTTCCTGTTTTGTTAATTCATTGTATCTCGCTCTGGCTTCTTCAGCTATAATCTCTGCTGTTTTTTTTATAAGTTCTTCATCAAACATTGCTGCAAGGGCTATTGCCTGTGGAAAAACAGTTGCTGTACCAGCTCTAGCAACACCATGAAGTGCTTCATTCCACCAGTTATACTGTTTTATTCCAAGTCTTTCTATTGATTTTGAATGATATGTAAGCTGTGAAACTTTTTCATCTACTGTCATTTGCTCTACTAATTTTCTAGCTTTCTGTCTTGCAGTTTCAAAATTCATATTTATCCCCCCTTTAATTTATCAAAAATCCTTCTCCTAATATTTTATTCCAAAACTACCAAAAGAAGGATTTGTTATTTATCTATTACGTGGTTTAAAAAAATCATCTATAGAAATAGGAAGTTCTATATTTATACCACCTGTTTCAATTTCCGTACTATTTTCTGTGGAACTTTCCGTTTCACCTTGGCTTGAATTTTCTGAAATATCACTATGTTCTGTCGAATTTTCTATGGTAGGGTCTATAATTGTAGGCAAATCTATCAGAATATCTCCCCAGCCAATTTCATTTTCTGTACTTTCTTCAGTACTGTGATTATTACCTGTATGAATATCACAAGTTTCTCTTGGAACAAAAACTTCTGTATCATATGTCCAGTCATCATAATTCATATCATCAGGTTTCACAATACATACTATTTCTTTAAGATTTTCCTGAGGACAGTATTCATTTGCTACTTTATTATTCTCAACATCTATACTTACCTTAACATGAGTATCACAATATTCTGTCGGTACAGTTCCTCTTTCAAAATATTCCGTAGCCACTTTTGAACCTCTTGGGTCACAATCACAAAGACCTGCAACTGCCAGTTTTCCTGACGCACGACAAACTTGTGCTGTTACTATTCCTTCTGGTCTGTCAAATGACTTATATTCCAAGTTTTGGTGTATTTTTTCCATTATAGTACGCCATACCTGCAAATGATAACTACTATTACTCATTTCTTTAGGATTATCATGTCCAAGCCAAATAGTTGCTGCATAATAAGGTGTATATGCTGAAAATAAGAGGTCATAGTTATTTGAAGTAGTACCTGTTTTTCCTGCTATTGGCATACTTATACTTCTAAAAGCTGCTGTTCCCGCTGTTCCCATAGGACCTGTAATAACATCTTCCATCATATCAGTAAGTAAAAAAGAAGTAGTTTCTTTCATTACTCTTTTACTTTCTGTAACATTTTCCAGTATTACATTTCCATCATGGTCAAGTACCTTTGTATAGAAAATAGGTTTTACATATTCTCCATCATTTGCAATAGCACCATAAGCAGCATTAAGCTCTACCATTGTTACACCATCTGTAAGTCCTCCAAGACAGATTGTTGGATTTTTGTCAGTATAAACTTTTCCATTTCTGGTTTCTTTTTCTATCAAAGTTGTAAATCCTAAATTCTGGAGATAATCCCAGCTTGTATCAAGTCCAACAGCCGCTATTGCCTTTGCTGCAACTATATTCATAGAATATGATATACCCACACGTACTGTCGAAAGTCCTCTATATCCATTGCTATACCAGTTCCCCGGTGTCCACCCATCTACCGTATAAGGTGCATCATTAAATACTGTTGCTGGTGTAAGCACTCCTGTATCTATTCCCGGAAGATAAGTTGAAAGTACCTTGAAAGTAGAACCCGGCTGACGTTTTGCCTGTGTCGCCCTATTATAAGTTCTATTTGCTGTTTTTTCTCCTCTACCTCCCGCAATGGCTTTTACCTGTCCTGTATGGTAGTCAGATATTACAAATGCTGATTGAGGCTGAATGGTTTTTTCAAGCTTATCTAAAACAAGTTCTACACTTGTATCTGCTAAAATTTCTTCTTTTATCTTATCTGCAAAAGCCTGTGCTTCTTCCTCTGTCTTTACATAAGAACTTTTACTATAATGTGATTGTTTCTTTGTTTCTTTATTTGCCACAGATATTGTATATGTCGCTTCAATCCAATAATCGTCCTGTGGAAAAAGCGAATTATCTGCATATGTTTCATCTACAATTTTTTGCATTTCTAAATCATTGCAGCTATATATCTGTAATCCACTGCTATATACCAAATTACTCGCTTGTGCTCTGCTAAGTCCTTTTTGTTCCTGCAAATCCTTTATTACTTCTTCTATAACTTGGTCAGTATAATAAGAGTGTACAGAAGATGTTGTTTCTTGAACTTCAGTCTGCACATCTTGTATTCTTGAATATACATCATCATTTATAGCTTCATCATATTCTGCCTGTGTAATAAAATTAAGCTCCAACATATTATCCAAAACCATTTTTTGACGTTTTTTGGTATTTTCAGGTCTTACTATCGGGTCATATTTCGATGGATTTTGTGTAATTCCTGCAAGCATTGAACATTCCGAAAGTGTAAGTTCACTTGCATCTTTTCCAAAATATTTAAGTGATGCTGCCTGTACTCCATAAGTTCCACTTCCAAGATTTATTGTATTTAGATATAACTCTAATATCTGTGATTTTGCTTTTTCCTTTGAACCCAATTCTTCCGTAAGATTGCCCTCTAATACAACTGCCAGATATTGTTCCTGAAATTTCCTTTTAAAACTTGCTATTACTCCTCTTTCAGAAAATGCCTCTGTAAAAAGATTATTCTTTATAAGCTGCTGTGTAATCGTACTAGCACCTTCTAGTCCATTTACCGTTCCTGTCTTTAAAACATTCATTATAGAAGAAACATTATTTACCATTGCTCTTGCCATACCTTTAGGGTCAATACCATTATGTGTATAAAAACGTGCATCTTCTATGGCAACTACTGCATCCTGAATATATTTAGGAATTTCAGACATTTTTACATATTCCCTATTTTCAGTACCATGAAGTCTGTCCATCTCAACACCTTTATCATCATATACAATCGAAGTATAAGCATCTGGTGTTACATTAAGTAAATTTATATCGGGTGATGAATCAATGATTGCAAAATACAATCCTAATCCTGCTCCCAATCCTGCAAAACCTATTACTAAAACTAATATAAACAATACTCTAACAAATCCTAAAACAACTCTGTTTTTTATTCTTTTAGAATTTACTTTAGTTTTTTTCTTCTTTTTGGAATTTGTTTTTTTAGACTCTTCCATTAAAAATCCTCCTTTGCATAAAACAAAAGCTCAAACTTTCTCTTTCTTTAAAACTTTTAAGACTATCTAAAATTAATTACATAAAAAATATTATATCAGATTATATTAAACAGTCAAACCTTTGTTAGCAAATTTTAATAAAAAAAATATGACAGTTTTTTCACAAAACATTTATTAAAAATTTTTATCCTATGTAAAGTATCTGCAAAAATAACAAATAATATATGTACAAATCTAATTTTTGATGATAAACTTATTTCAGGCTTTTGTAAAGGAGGCAACATTATGGCTGAAATATATGAAACAGCAGAACAAAAAGAACGTGTTATATTAGTGGCAGTAGAAACACAGGAAAATGAAAGTTTAATAAATGATTATTTAGATGAACTCGAAGAATTGGTAGAAACCGCCAATGCTATTACAGTCGGAAAAATGATTCAAAAAAGAGAAGGAATACATTCAGGGCATTACTTAGGAAAAGGTAAAATTGAAGAATTGAAATTACTTGCCAAAGAGCTTGATGCAACAGGTATTGTATGTGATGACGAACTTTCTCCGGCACAACTTAAAAATCTTAATGATATGCTTGAACTTAAAGTTATGGATAGAACAATCCTCATTCTTGATATATTTGCTCAAAGAGCCCAATCCAAAGAAGGACAAATACAGGTAGAGCTGGCACAGCTTAAATATAGAATGTCACGTCTTGCAGGCTTAGGAGCATCTATGTCACGTTTAGGAGGCGGTATTGGTACAAGAGGTCCGGGTGAAAGCAAACTTGAAATGGACAGACGTTATTTAAGAAGCCGTGTAGGTGAACTTAATCGTGCTTTGTCAGAAATAGAAACCAGCCGTCAGACCTTAAGAAATCAAAGAATTAAAAAAGCTACACCAGTAATAAGTATTGTAGGATATACCAATGCTGGAAAATCTACCCTTTTAAATAAACTTACAGCTGCTGGAGTTTTAGCAGAAGACAAACTTTTTGCTACTCTCGATACCACTACACGAAAAGTAACTCTTCCAAATGGTTCTGATGTACTTATGACAGATACGGTAGGTTTTATTAGAAAACTTCCTCACCATCTTGTAAAAGCTTTTCGTTCTACTTTAGAGGAAGTAACATATGGTGATATTCTTTTGCATGTAGTTGATGTTTCAAACCCACGATGTGAAGAACAAATGAAAGTGGTATATGAAACAATAAAAGATTTAGGATGTCTTGAAACGCCAGTAATAACAGTATTTAACAAAATAGACAAAGAAAACATTGAACTTCCTTTGCCTACTGACAATATGGCAAGAAAAACTGTAAAAATATCTGCTAAAAATGGAACTAATATTGATGAGCTTCTTACAGCAATAGAAAATCTTCTTCAGGAAAGCAGAACTAAAATCAAAGCACTTATTCCTTATACTGAAGGATATTTACTAAATATGGTACATGGACAATGTGAACTTATATCTGAAGAACATACAGGTGAAGGAGTAATTGTTGAAGCTTATACAAACGAGGAAATGTTTATGCGACTTTCAAGGTACGCTATAAGCAATTAAGATTATTATAGGGGGAAATTATGTTAGAAAAATACAAAACTCTCCTTAAAAGGGGAGAAGCAGAATTGATAG
>CAZQDT010000126.1:0-7129 GCA_964592005.1 uncultured Eubacteriales bacterium | reverse complement strand
ATTCACTCCCCAAATAAAATAATTTATATTTATTTTATTATATCACTTTACTATATTTTTTTCCACAATTTCGCTTATTTTTTTTATCTTTTTATAATTTTTACATAATTTAATACTTAAGGAAACAAAAATTTTGCTTAACTCACAGAAATTTTCATACTAAAAAGTGTTACTCATATTTTTGTTAAATTAAGTATTCTTTTATACAAAAAAACACCTTTTTGATTAATGCCATTCGCATATTTATCACAAAAAAGTGCTTCATCATATTTCTAAAGTTTTTCTTTTAAAGTTTTAAGAATTTTCTTTTCTATTCTTGAAACTTGTACTTGCGATATCCCAACAATCTTAGCTACTTGTGCCTGTGTTTTATCTGCAAAATATCTCATAACTATTATCTGTCTTTCTTTTTCACCAAGCTGACGTATTATCTGTTTTAAAGCTATCATATCTACAACATTTTCATCTCCAGACATACTCTGTTCAAGCTTATCTATAAGATATATCGGACTTCCATCGCCCTGATGTATTGTACTGTAAAGACTTTCTACTTCCATTCCTGCTTCCATTGCAAGTGCCAACTCTTCTACCGATACTTGTATAACTTCTGCTAGTTCCTGCACTGTTGGCTCTCTTCCTTCTTTTTGTACAATTTGTTCCCTTGCATATTTTGCCTTTACCGCCATTTCTTTCAATGGTCTGCTGACTTTTATCATTCCATCATCTCTTAAAAATCTTTTTATTTCACCCATTATCATCGGTACTGCATAAGTAGAAAACTTAACATCATAACTCAAATCAAATTTATCAATACATTTTAATAAGCCAATAGAGCCTATTTGAAATAAATCTTCTGCTTCATATCCTCTATTTGTAAATCTTCTTACAATACTCCATATCAACCCTGTATTTTCACTAACTATGATTTCCTTTGCTTTTTTATCACCCTCTTGTGACAACTTTATAAGTTCCAAGGTTCTATCCATTCTTACACTCCCTTTTAAAGTGTATTTTTTAAGAACATTCTAAGGTTTTCTTGAGTTTTACAAGCGTACCTTTTCCAGGTTGAGATATTACCTCCATTTCATCCATAAAAGTTTCCATCACAGTAAAACCCATACCTGAACGTTCCATATCCGGCTTTGAGGTATATAAAGGAGTCCTCGCCTGCTCTATATCCTCTATACCCTTTCCATAATCCTCCACCTCTATATAAATAGTTCGTCCACAAAATCCGCAAAATAATTTTATTATGCCGCCTTTTTGCTCATAACCATGTATTATAGAATTAGTAACTGCCTCCGAAACAACTGTCTTTATATCATTTATCTCCTCCACAAAAGGATTTAACTGAGAAATAAAAGCTGCTGCTGCTACTCTGGCAAAAGCTTCATTTTCGGACTTTGCTTCAAATTCTATCTTCATTTGATTTTCATAGTTCATTACTATATCCCCCTATAATAAAGTCATTGCTGCCTGCTCCACTGTATCATATATATATACTATTTTTCTTAGACCAGATATACTCAAAATTCTCTCTAAAGATTGATTTACTCCTACTATTGCTAAATTTCCATCTTGTTGCTTAACAAGTTTATAGCGTCCCATTATTACCCCTATTCCAGAACTATCCATAAAACTAATATCATTAAAATCAAATATTATGTTTTTTGCTTTACTTCTTATAAACTCTTTATCAATCTTATCCCTGATTATTTCCGCCATATGATGGTCTATCTCACCATCTATCCTTACTATAAGATTTTTATCTTTACAAGTGCATATGATATTCATTGCTTACTTATCCTCCTTTATTTTAAATCCTCCCTGTTAAAATCATTATAACGTTTTTTACATAATTTGTAAAACATTTTCAATTTCTATTGTACGACAAAAAATACGATGCAACTCAGCAAAATAGGTTACATCGTATTTTTTCAAACTCTTCATTATACAATTTTATTTATTATTCTTTATTACTTCACAAATTATATTATATTCTTTTTCAAGTTCTTCAGAAAGCTTTGGCAAATCATCATATTTATCTGTCCTTATATTATTAACTATCTTTTCTGAAATTACAAAAAGATTATTAAATCCTAAATTAGCCGTTACACCTTTCAAAGTATGTATATTTTTTAATGCTTCTTCATAATCATTTTTGCTTATATTTTTCATATAATTTTCAAAATTATCATCATCTAAAAATTTATAAATAAATTTTTCAAGCAGAGCTTCTTTATTCATAAAACGTGCCAGTGTACGTTCAAGGTCCAACCCTTTTTCTTCTAATTCAACCAATAATTTGCTTGCCATCATACTCAGCCTTTCATATCTTTTTTACAATATATTAAACTTTTTTCTCTACCTTAAATAGCATTATTTATTATATCACCATTTATGAATATATTCAATATTATTCCAATATATTTTTAAGTTCTGTTATTGTAACAAACTCTATTCCTCTTTTTTGAAGTTCAGGTGCAAGTTTTTTAATCGCCGCAGCAGTTATCTTGCCCCCTTCAGGTCCTACATGACCTATTCCTACTGCATAACCTTTCTGTAAAGCCTTATCTGCCAATTCTATCAAATTTTGTTCTACTTTTTCCTGTTCTGTTGTACTGTCCAAAAAAACATCTCTATAAAATGCTGTTGCCTCAACTTCTTTTGATACATCTTTTGTCACTGAAGATGCTGTAGTCATACTGTCTACAAATACCATATTATTTTCTTTAAGTATTGAAAGAACTTCTTTCATTACCCTGCTATCTTCAGTTATTTTAGAACCCATATGATTGTTCATTCCCACTGCAACGCCAATTTCCTCTATTGCATCATTAACTATACTCTGCACCTCTTCATCAGTAAAACTACAACTTAAACTTCTCGGTCCAAGCCATGACTTTTTGCCTGTATGTGATTCCATAGGCATATGTACTATTACTTCCTTGCCCGCTTCGACTGCTGCTTCAGCATCTTTTTTACTCGATTCCAAAAAAGGCATAACTGCTGCTGTAAAAGGTACATCAAGCTCTAACATTTCTTTTGTACCATTTCCATTATATCCAAAATCGTCTATTATTATGGCAACATATGCTTTTGACTGTGAACTTGTTTCCAAAATCCTGTTATTCAAATCATATGCCTGCTTTATAAGTACTATGGTTACCACCATACAAAATATCAAAAATATCTTATTTCTTATTTTTCTTTTCATTTTGGACAACTCCTTTAACAATATAAATATTCAACTTATAATATTTATATTGCAAAGCCGTCCAAAACATTCCTCTTATTTATTTGTTTTTTCAATAAACATAATTCCAAAAATAAGTATTGGAACTGCTATCAAAGCTGCTCCTAAAACATCTGTAAAATAATGTGCTCCAAGATAAATTCTACTTAAAGCTGTCAATACTGAACTCACCAAAGGAATAAAAACATATTTTTTATATTTGCTTTTATATATCAAATACGCAATAAATCCCCATAAAACTACTGCTGTCATTGTATGTCCACTTGGGAAGCTATAACTTGTTTCATATACAAGTGCCACCTCAGAAATCCTAGGTCTTTTGAATATAGATTTCAATATTCTGTTACATAAATGTTGAAAACCTGACAAAAAAAGAATTTCCATACAATAATTCTTACATTTTAATCTATATGCCACAAAAACACTTGAGATAGCTACTACAATTACTGCCACTACATCTCCAAAATAAGTCATAAACATCATAAAAACAGTCAAAAAATCATTTCTTATTTTGCAAATATTTCCATATATATTCCAATCAAAATTATACGAATTCCCTGTATAAACCCACTCTGCAACTCCTAAAAATAAAAGCAAAAATATTAAACTCAACTTTATTTTTAAAATATCATTCCTATTCAACTATTTAACTCCTTTGAACATTTTTCATCAAATAAAATTATATCTGTTGAAAGATTAAATCCCATATATTCACTAAGTTGGTCTTTACAATAACTTGCTGCATATATTGCTATCGAAAGTTTAGGTATAGGTGCAGTATTAAAATTTGTCAATTTCCCATCTTTTTTTACAACAACATCATATTCTCCTCTTTTCTGTTTTACTATATATATTGCTGGTAATTCTGGTTCTTTTCTGGTGGTTTCTTCTCTTTGACTGACTTTCTTTTTAAAATCAGCTAAATTTACTACTTTGCCCATAAAATCACTCCTAAAATTTTTACTAAATTTATATTAACACAAAAAATAATATATGTCTATTGACATAATTTAATCTTTCACAAAAAACTTATAAATTAAAACTCTAACAAAATAGAAGCCAAAAATAAAATTTATTGGCATAATTTTACTTTTGACTTCTATATATTTAATAAATTTATTTTGAAACAATTATTTCACAATTACTTTTTCCTTTAACCGATTTTTCCATAATAATTTCTCCAATAGCATCTGCCTGAATTTTGCCACTAAGAGGATTTTTTACACTCATAATCTTACCTTTAATGTCTGCATTTACTTCACTATATTCAAATGATAAATCACAGTCCTCCATAGTACACTCTTCTAATGTTAAATTTTTACAATAGCATAAAGGCTGAGTTCCAATAATTTTACAGCGAATAAAAGTTAAATTTTCTGAATACCAACCAAGATATTCACCTTTTACCACACTATCATACACCGTTACATTTTTCGCATGCCAAAAAGCATCTTTTGTATCCAAAACTGCATTGTGAATTTCTATATCTTCCACATATTGAAAAGAATATTTTGCTTTCATTTCCAAACCATCAATTTTCATATGTAGACATTCAAAAAACGGATATTCAGATATAAGTTTAGCACCTTTAATATCTATATTTTTACTTTTCCATCCGAACTCTGACGACTGAATATCACAATTCAAAATTTCCATATTATTACATTCTCGAACTGCTTTTATCCCTTTAAGTTCTGAATTTTCTATATGTAAATCCCTGCAATACCACAAAGCTGCTCTGCAAGTTTCAGTCATACGAATATCTTTAATTTTTCCTGCGTTCACATGCCAAAAAGGATAACGTAATCTAAAATCACAATCTTCTACAACAATATCTTTAGTTTCTTTTAAAGCAGACTCTCCATCTGCTGGTCCATCAAAAATACATTTTTTTATCTCGGCTTTTTCTATTCCATATAGTGCTCTTTCTTCATCAAATGTCATATTTTCATAAACCATATTAATCCCCTTTACTTTAAAGTTAAAAGTCAATTAGTAAACTACCCATCGTCTAAAGTCAATTGGATTGCGATAGACATTTTTTCAAACTAATTTAATTCCACTGTATTAAATTTAAACCATGCCAAATCATATTCATATACAAGTTTCTGAATAGAAATTTGAGCTGATATAATAGAAGTTTTTGCATTTTCTAATTCAAGTTTAGTTACTGAACCCAAATTATATTTTAACTTAATTATTTCATAATCCTCTATTGCTTTTTCTAAATCTTTAACAGCTTCATCATAATCCTTTTCTAAATCTTGCATACCTTCAAATGTCTTATCTATATCTTCTAAAAAATCTTTTTTATAATCTTCATAATCTTCTTCTGCTTCTTCAAGATCCTTTAATGCATCTGAATAACTATAATTTTCTGATACTCCAAACCAACCATAATATGTAACAGGAATTTCTTTTGTATCTATTGAGTCTTCTTGAGATTTTATTGAATATGCATTATTGAGCATACTTTTTTTATGTTTACTAATATCAAAATCAGAACAAACAGGCTCATATAATATATCATATTTAAGAACAAACTCTTTTTCTTTTTCTACTCCCATAAACTCATTCAAATTTTCATAAGTTTCTTTTAAAGATTTCTCGGCATCTTCTATTTTTTCCAAATTCTTATCATAACTTGATTGTGTGTTATTTAAAGATTGTGTACTTATCATACCTAAAGCATATCTCTGTTTAGCTATATCTAAATTTTTCTTTTCTAATTCAATTGCATACTTACTTTGTGCTAAAGACATTTCAGCATTCAAAATACTAATAAATGTATTTTTAAGCTGCAATTCATAATTCTTAACCATTTTTTCAATAGACCTTTTTGCACCTTTTAATGAAATTTTTCCTTTTAAATAATTAGTATATGTAGCTCCCTGCCATAAATTACTCTCATAAAGGTCTTTCTCATCCTCTTCGTAATTTTTAACACTTCTATTATAATCTTTATTGTTTTGTAAAACTAACTCCAAAGCTTTTTCTATTGTAAGTTCTTCTCCAACTCTCTCAGCCTTTTCCAGCATTTCCCAAATATCATATTCATTTGAAGATTGTACTGTAACAGCATTGCTTATTGAATCCCATCCAACTTTAAAATCAAATACTTCTTCAAAAAAATTCATAGAAATTACGCATACATCATTCAATAAATACGGAAAATTTTGGGTAACCATTTCTTCTCCATTTTTTATTATTTTGTCTGAATTACATGTAACAATTACCGTAATATCTCCTTTAGTAAGTTTTAATTTACCCACGCCCACAACTTCTCTAGTTATACCCAATTTCTCACACAACTCAATTAAACTTACAACCGTCTTATCATTATCTACAACAGAATTCTCTATACTTGTAATTAATCCATTTAATTTAATATCTAAAGGTTCTGCATAAACACATGTATTGAACATAAGAACAGCTGCCATTGTCATACCAATTTTCAAATTATTTTTCACTTTCATTCTACATTCCACCTCATTCATTATAAAAATCGTAATATATAATGTAATCTTTAAAATCTTCTACATAATTTTCATTTTTTAAATATTACTGTATATATTTTAAGTAATAATTATAACAAATAAATATAAATATTTCAATATTTTTAAATTAATTTCACAGGACAAACGCACGAAACTAAAATATTAACAAATAATCAAATTAATTTTGTTTATATCTAACATAAAATTACATTTATAAACACTTATTTTCTGAGTTTATATTTTGGATTTTGGCTATGTTGTACAATTATATATGTGATTTTTTGTGCAGTTTTCGATTTATGCGTTTTTCCTGATTAATTTCACAGGAAAAACGCACGAATAATTATTCTTTGCATTTAATTATCAATTTTACTTT
>CAZQDT010000125.1:0-7172 GCA_964592005.1 uncultured Eubacteriales bacterium | reverse complement strand
CTAGAGTAGGATATCCGAAATAGAGTTCTGAGAAGAAGGAAATAAAGTAAAATTTGTATTATATAATTCATTTCAAGGTAAAAGCTTTTGCGAATGGAGCAAAACTTTTACTACATTAAGTATTGAATTGTATGTTTATAACTTTTTACAAGTTTTATGCAACGGTAACTGTAGTATCTACTGGTGAGAAGAAAACTCTTATAATAGAGAAAAATGAAGGTTATATGACAAAAGAAGAGATAGAAGAAAGATTGAAAGAACTTAGTTATATAAAAATTCATCCAAGAGAGCAAGAAGAAAATAAGCTTTTACTTTCAAGAGGAGAAAGGATTTATGAAGAAAGTATTGGTGAAACACGAAATAAGGTAGCCAAGCTTTTAGAGTGGTTTGAAGAAATATTGGATAAGCAGGATAGAAGAGAAATAGAAGAAGCAGCAAAGGAAGTAAAAAAATATTTAGATGATTTAGATGATGAAAGAGATTTTTAAATTGGGAGGTTATAAAAATGAAATGTTGGGAATTTTTGGGAATAGAACCTACTGAAGATAAGCAGGCTATAAAGATTGCTTATCTGGACAAACTTGAATTTTATCATCCAGAAGAAGACCCTGAGGGATTTAAAAAGTTGAGAGAAGCTTATGAAACTGCATTACAAGAGGCAAATTCTTTTGGTGTTGAAGAGGAAAAAGATGAAACCCCTACGGGTATTTGGCTTGAAAAAGTGAAAGAAGTTTACCACTGTTTCAGTAAAAGAATAAATACTGCTTACTGGGAGGAACTTTTGGAAGATGAAGTATGTTATCAGCTTGATATGGCAGAGGAAGCAAATTATAAACTTTTGAAATTTTTGGAAGATAATTACAGAATGCCTCAGGCAGTGTGGACTTTATTATATGATAAATTTTGTTGGGAAGAGAAAAAAGAAGAGCTTTTAAAGGAATTTCCTGAAGGATTTATAAATTTTATATTTGATGAATCTACATATGATTATAATAATGCAATTATAAAGTATGAACTTTTTGAGGGCTTTGATGATGCAGATTATGATGAATGGTTTAGAAAATATTTTGATATAAGGCGTGCTTTGAATGATGGAAATTTAGAAGAAGCTGAAAAAATTTTTGAGGAAGTAGAAGAACTTGAAATTTACCACCCTGAAATGGAATGTTTGAAAGTACGTTATTTGGTTAGTAGTAAAAAATTTGATGAAGCAAGAGAAATTGTAAATGCTTTACTTGAAAAATATCCTGATAATCCATCTTATCTTTATAATGCTGGACAGATAGAACTTTTTTCTGAAAATATAGAGTCTGCAAGAGAATACTATAAAAAAGCATTAGAACTTAATCCTGAACATATAGGGGCAACAGAAGGAATGGGTGAATGTTATTTTATAGAAGAAAATTATGCAGAGGCTGAAGATTATTATATAAAGGCATCAAATGCTTATCCTTATGATGATTATATAAGTTCAAGAATATATAATATTCAGATTAAACTTGTAGAACAATATATGGAAAAAATAGAAAATAATGGCAAAGAAATTGACAATAAATTTTTATTTAAGGCAGCTTGGACAGCTTTTGAAGTAAGAAATTATGAAAAAACAAAAGAAATTTTTGATAAAATAGAACCACAGGAAAAAGACCTGGCACAATATTATGATCTTAAAGGGCGTGTTTATAGTGAGCTTGGAGAGTATGAAACAGCAATAGAGAGCTTTGAAAAAATGTTTGAAACATCACCAGATGATGAAAAATTTAAATTATATACCCAAAGACAGATGGGCATACAATATTATAATATGAAAGATTATGAAAAAGCTTTGGAATATTATAATGAGGCACTTGAAATAGAAAAGAATGATGTTGATTTATATAATAGAAAAGCTGTTACACTATTTGCCCTCGGAAGATTTGAAGAATCTGTACAGGCTTGTGATTTAGGGCTTAAATTAGATTTTAATATAGCACATCTTCATGTAAATAAAGCAAAGGCATTGTATGAAATTGGGAAATATGGAATTGCAATAGATGAGTGTCAAATAACAAATAATATTTATCCATATTTTAAAGATGCTTATTTGATACAGCTTAAGATATTCGGAGAAGTAGGAGAATTTCAAAGAGCTTTGGAAATAGTAAATCAAATAGATGAAATACAACTTGAATATTGGGAATTAGAACAATATAAAGGGAAAATTTACAATAGTGTAGGGGATTATGAAAAATCAAAAGAAACTTATAGAAAAGCTTTAGAGCTAGATGGTGTTGAAGAAGATAAAGTTTTGTATGATTTGGCACAGGTTTTGAATAATAATGGAGAATATGAAGAAGCCTTAGAACAAATAGATGAATCAATAAGAATTAATTTAGAACCATATAAATATATGCTCAAAGGTTTAATTCATAAAAATTTAGGACAAAAACCACAGGCAATAAGAAGTTATAATTATTGTATAAGGAAAGATTATAATTCTGATTATGCCGAAAATAATAAGGGAAGAATTTTTGAAGACGATGGAGATTATACCAATGCTTTGAAATGTTATAAAAGAGCACTTAAAATAAATCCAAATCACCCTTCAGTGAATAATAATATAGGAGAAGTTTTGGAAAAAATCGGAAAAGAAGAAGAGGCGTTGGAGTATTATAATAGGCAGATAGAAATAGAACCAGATGCGTATTATTTTGTAAACAGAGCATGGTGTAATAATTCTTTAGATAATGATGATGAAGCAATAGAGGATTTTAAGAGTGCTTTGAAATATGAGCCTGATAATGTTTATGCACATAATGGTTTGGGTGTGGTATATAAAAAATTAAAGAGATTTGAAGAAGCTATTGAAGAGTTTAAAAAAGTTGAAGAGTTGGATACTGCTCAAATATTTTCGTATATTTACAGAGATATGGGACAGTGTTATGTAGGTATGAAAGATAATGAAAAAGCAGAAGAAATATATACTTTAGGTATTGAAAAATTTCCGTATAATGAAAGTCTTTATCTTAGCAGGGGATTACTTTATTTAAATACAAAAGTATATGAGCAGGCAATGGAAGATTTTAAAAAGGTACTTAAATTAAATCCAAGAAGTGAATATGCTTATAACAATATAGGGGTAGTATATGATGAGCAAAAAGATTATGAAAATGCAATTAAGTATTATAAAAAAGCTTTGGAAATAGAGCCTGAACATGACAGAGCAAATAAAAATATTGCAGAGATTTATATGAATGAAATTAAAGATTATAATTTAGCAATAAAATATTATAAAAGGCAGCTAGAAATTGAAAAAGAGCTGGATTATTTAGAAAATCCATATTTACATAGAATGATTGCAGAAGCATATTATAAACTGAAAAAATATTTAAAGGCAAAAGAATATGCTTCATTGGCATTAAATATATATAAAGCAAAAGAAAAAGATGCATGTACATATAGATATATAGCTTGTTGTTACAGATATATGAAAATGATAGAAAAGGCAAGGGAATATTATAATAAAGCCATAGAATTGGCATCTTCTTGTGAAAAGTGCGAAAAGAAAGAATGTCATGAAGCGTACTGTAAAATTGGAGAAATTTATGAAGAATTTGGAAATTATCAAAAAGCTTTAGAATATTACGAGATTGCAAATAGAATTGACAGTGACTCAGATGAGTATAAGGAAAATATAATTAGAGTCCGTGTAAATATATTTAAAAATAATTAAAGTTGGAAAAAAGTTGTGTTGAATTATTAGTATATTTGGGATATACTATCAATGTCAATTAAATATTTAGTTTTTAAGGAGGAAATATAAATGGAAGTAACAAAGGATACCGTTATAGCTGAATTGATAACAATAGATAGAGGGATTATTCCTATTCTTATGAATGCAGGAATGCATTGCATAGGTTGTCCTTCATCTTATGGGGAAACAATAGAGGAAGCTGCAATAGTACATGGACTTGATGCAGATGGACTAGTAGAAGAGATAAATGCTTTTCTTTCTTCAGCAAGATAATAAAATGAGGGTACTACGTTTGATAGTACCCTTTTTTAGTTGAAAGTTTTAGGAAATGATTACTATTTTTTTGTGTTAGGTTTAAATATTATTTTTTTGTCAAAGATATTAATAGGTATAAGGTTAATATTTAGAGGAGGAAAAATATGTTATTTGAATTTACACGACATAGCTTAGAAGAAACTTCAGAAGGTTATATAGTTACTTTATATATGGAAAAAGGATTTGAAGAAGAATTTGCAGATGAATTTGTCTATGATGAAACAACTAGTAGAAATAAAATTTTGAATGAAAGTATAATGAAATATATAAAGGCTAATTTAGCGGATATAAAAATATATATTGTAAGAGTTATGATTGGAAGTATATTACTTTTTAGTATAACAATGACATCTTTGGAAGCATCACTTAGACCAGTATATGCTTCTTATACTCAGACAGAGATACAACAGGCAGCAAATTACAGTTCGACACATATTATATTAAATTCTAGGCTTTTGGAATTGCCTCAGAAAGCCTTTGTACTCGACGGTGTGACATATGCTCCGGTGAGAGAAGTATGCGAAGCATTGGGAGCAGATGTGGAATGGAATGCTTCAGATAATACAGTTACAGTAAAAAAAGAAAGTAAGATTATGAATTTTAAAGTGGGAAGTGAAGAATGTTATATAAATGGTGTGAAAAAAACTATGCCGCAGTCAGCACTTGTAAATAGTAAAACTATGGTGGGACTTAGATTTATGAGTGAAAATTTTGGCTTTAGTGTAGAGTGGAATTCTAAATATAAGGTGGTTTTGATAAGTTCCACAGGAGAATTTCCTTCAGATGAAAAGATAAAAAGTCTTATTCCAAGTAATACAATAAATTATTCGCAAGAGGATGTTTATTGGCTTTCAAGAATAGTTCATGCAGAAGCTAGTGGCGAAAATTATAATGGAAAATTAGCGGTAGCAAACGTAGTGCTTAACAGAGTTAAAAGTTCAGATTTTCCAAGTACAATAAAAGAGGTAATATTTGATAGGAATTATGGAGTTCAATTTGAACCGACAACTAATGGTGAAATTTATAAAGAACCATCTGAAGAGAGTAAAAAAGCGGCAATAGAGGCACTTAATGGAAAAGATAATTCTAAAGGAACTCTTTATTTTTTAAATCCTAAGAAATCCTCTTCAAACTGGATAATTAAAAACAGAAAGTATGCTTTCACAATTCAAAATCATGATTTCTATTTATAAATTATTTGAATAAATAGAAAAAAATTAAATATAAATATGGGTGTTGTTTTCGGTACAGCACCCATATTTCATTTTAAAAGTATTATTGAAATTTTCTATATAGAGGCAAGTATCTTAAAAACATTTTCTTTTACAATTATTTCACCATGTTCAATAAAGAAATCTTCAGTCAAATTGTGTGATTTAACTCTTTCGCCAAATTCGCCAGTTACATTAAGAGCATAAGAAGAGTTTTTGGTGTTTTCAGGGTTGAGGGAAAGATAATATTCACTATTATATTTAAAAAGTTTACTTTGTCCCTCATAAATATCTTTTATTTGAGAAGATATACTTAAAATACTATCTAAATCATTGAACATATATATATAAGTAGATTTAGGAGTAGATTCAGTTTTTGCGGAAAGATTGTTTTCTGGTATATCATCTTCTTCCATATCGTTTAAGATATCTTCTGGCTCAGCACCAGAAACATGTTTAAAAAGTTCTTTTAAACCTTTTAATAAACTCAATCGGTCAGATATATCGTCTGAATCATCTGATAACTGAGTCAGTATGAGTACAATACTGTCGATTGAAAGAGGGGTAGCTTCTACTGCAATATGTCCAGATTCTAAAGTAAAACCGAATTGTTCGTTTGCAACAGCAATCATCTCTTTAAAAAGATTTTGAGCTTTTTCACTGCCGTAAGCAAGTTCGGAGATTTGAAGATCTCTTTCTTCTAAATCATTTTTATCAAGTAGAACTTTGATTTGTCTGTCATTTAATTTTTCTATTTTCATATTATTCTCACTTCCATTTAATAGGTTATTACTTAGTTTAATATATAAAGAATTTTAGATTTTATGTTACAAAATTTCGTAATTAAAATATTGATGATAAATTAAAAACAAATTTAGGCTGTTAATTTTGAGTTTTATAAATCTTTTAGACTTGTTTTGCATTTTAATTGAATTGAATTATATTATAGTATATTATTTAAAATATGTAAAGAAGAAAATTTCAGGAAAAGTGTTAATTTGCAAAAGTTTTTTACTTGAGAATTGTTACTCATATTTTTATGTATGCTTTTCGTTGCTTGAAATAAATATGGAATTTCAATGTAATTTATGTTAGTATTAAAGAGAGAAAGGGTGGATGTATTTATGGAAAAAAAGATGGTGCCGGTAGGGGTAAGTAACTTTGAAAAATTGATAGCAGAAGAATATTATTATGTAGACAAAAGCAATTTTATATCCGATTTGTTAAAAAATAAATCAGAAGTGACATTATTCAGCAGACCAAGAAGATTTGGGAAAACTCTCAATATGAATATGCTGAAAGAATTTTTAGACATAGAAAAAGACAGTAGAGAATTGTTTAAGGGGCTTAATATAGAAAAAGAAACAGCAGTTTGTGAAAAATGGCAGAATAAGTGTCCAGTGGTATTTATATCAATGAAAAAAGTAGATGGAATGAAATTTGAATATGCGTATGATAATTTAAAACAACTTTTGTCAGAATTATTTATTGAATTTGATTTTTTAATGTATAATGAGAAAATTAATTATAGAGATTTAGAAGTATTGAAAAAAATAATGAGTTGTAATGGTTCGATGGCAGAGATAAAAAGTAGTTTACGTCTACTGACAAAGTTATTATATAAATATTATAAGAAAAAAGTAGTAATATTGATGGACGAATATGATGTACCCCTACAAAAAGCAAGTATAAATGGATATTATGATGAAATGCTAGATATAATCAGAGCAATGATGAATGATTGCTTTAAGGATAATGAATATCTAGCATTTGGAGCAATAACATGTTGTTTGAGAGTATCGAAAGAAAGTATATTTACAGGATTTAATAATTTAAGAGTATGTACTATATCAGATATAGATTTTTCACAGTATTTTGGATTTACAGAAGAAGAAGTATTTGAAATGTTGAAA
>CAZQDT010000124.1:0-7210 GCA_964592005.1 uncultured Eubacteriales bacterium | reverse complement strand
ACAGGAAAGACTTGCTAAACTTGCAGGTGGTGTAGCAGTTATCAGAGTAGGAGCAGCTACTGAAACAGAAATGAAAGAAAAGAAACTTCGTATGGAAGATGCTTTGGCAGCTACTCGTGCAGCAGTTGAAGAAGGTATCATCTGTGGTGGTGGTTCAGCTTATATTCATGCAATTAAGAAAGTTAAAGCAGCAACAGCTGATTTGACAGGAGATGAAAAGACAGGAGCAAATGTAATCCTTAAAGCACTTGAAGCTCCAATGCGTCAGATTGCTCATAATGCAGGTCTTGAAGGTTCTGTAATAGTTAATGATGTATTAAAATCAGAAGTTGGAACAGGTTTCAATGCTTTGACAGAAGAATATGTAAATATGGTTTCAGCAGGAATTATTGACCCTACTAAGGTTACAAGAAGTGCATTGCAGAATGCAACATCAGTAGCTTCTACATTCCTTACAACAGAGTCAATCGTAACAGATATACCAGCTCCAGAACCAGCAATGCCAGCAGGCGGTGCAGGCGGAATGGGAATGGGTTACTAAAATTAAATTTTAGTAAATGATAGAGGTGTTTTAAGCACCTCTATTTTTGTGTAATAGTGTATTTTTTGGCAAAATCTATTGGATTGTATGAAAGTTTGGCGTGTCTTAGACCTTCAATTCCTAAATCATCTTCACGATTTACAGTGAGTGCATCAGGAAAAGCATTTATAAGAAACTGCTGATTGATAAAATTGTAAAGACCTCTTATATTAGGATTAGCTTTTTCGATGTGTATTACAGCACAGTTAAGTGCGGAATTAAAACTTCCGATAGAAAATGCCTCTAATTTATCATTTATATAAATGCCTCCTATTTTTACATTGAGATTTGAATAATTTCCTAAAATTTTAGATATTCCAATTTTTTCAAAATATAATCTGTTTTCACTGTCTTCTTCTTTGTTTTCCGACCAGAGATTTAAAAGTTCTATTATTTCTTGTTTATTTTTATCTGTAAGAGGTTTATAAACTGAATTTTGTGAATATTCTTTTAAAAAGAAATTAAGATGATTTTTTTTCTTATGATATTTTTTACCTGATAAAGTTCGTAGTTTTTCAGCATCATATATATAATCAAAGTAGTCACGATTTTCTTCTATTACATAATTATTTTCAAAATTTGGCTCTTTTTTTAGTTCAGTTAATGTATTTTCATCTAATGAAAAAATTTTTAATTTTGAATTGAGGGAATTATTAAAAAAGTTTTCCATATCATTAAATGCTAAAGGTATATTTTCGATACTACATAATGGCATCATTGAAAAAAATTCATTGTTTTTGCTCATTACATAAAAAATATAGTTTTCATTTTTATAATATTTAGTGTTTAAATAATCTGACCATATAATTTGATTACTAATCATTCCCTCGCATATCGAGATAGGTCGTAAGTTTGAAAAAAATTCTAGTTCTTTGAAGTTAGCATCTGATAAATTTGTTAATCTGTTAGTCATAAAAATTCTCCTTAATAATTAAAAATAAATTCTAGTAATATTGTATGAAAATATTAAAATAAATTCAATGGATAATATTTTATGTTTGTTGAAAAATATTATAAATAAAAGGATTGGAAAAATTATTTTATGAAATATTTTCCTGTTAAAATTATTGGTAAGTAAGAATATATTTAAAAATTTTTCAAAAACTATTGATATTAAAATTTACTTTAATTATAAAGAGGTGGAAAAAATGAATAAAGTTAAAAGTTGTAAATTTTGGATTTTTTTGATGGTAAGTATAGTGATTTTTGGAGTAATTGCAATAATGAGTTTTTCTTATATTAAAGAAAAAAATCATAATTATAAAGGGGTTTTTGTAAGTAATGGACGTTTATTTGAAAATTGTTAAAAAGACGCGTATTATACACAAGATGCAAGTAACAGTAAAAGATGTTGCAGAGGTTTATGCCCCTCAAAATATGAAAGCAAGTATAGAAAATGTAAAGATTTTCTTAATTCCTGAAAAACAAAAGGAAAATTATGTTATATCGGCAATAGATGTAGTGAAAAATATAGATAAACAGTATCCGAATTTAACTATAAATTTAATAGGGGAAACAGAAACACTAGTTGAGTATCTTCCTCAGAAACCGAAGCAAAATAAATTGTGGAATTATATAAAAGTAATATTTGTTTGTATAGTATTGTTTGCTGGAGCAGTCACTACAATAATGAGTTTTCATACAGAAACTCAAATACATGTAATTTTAGAAAATTATTATTACATTTTTTTTGGTGAAAGGATAGATAGACCATTAATTATAGAAATTCCGTATTCGCTAGGAATTGGAGCAGGTATTATTATGTTTTATAATCATTTTGCAAAATTTTCAGTGACAAAAGACCCGACCCCATTAGAAGTGGAAATGACACAATATGAACAACAAGTAGATGATTGTATTAAAGATGCACTTGAAACAAAGAAAAAAGGTGAGAGTTGATGTGGTGGAAATATTTGGCAGTGATAATTATAGGGTTTGGCGGAGGCTTTATAATTTCGGCAGGTGTATTTGCATTTATAACTATTATAGGAATAATACCAAGGCTGGTTCAGTATACGGGAACAGGTAAATATTTAAAATTGTATGAAGATATAATTATAATTGGAGGATTTTTGGCTTCAACAGCTATTTATATTGATTATTATTTGCCGATAGGAACGATACTGATTGTAATTTATTCTTTAGGAATAGGTATTTTTGTGGGTTGTCTATCAGTAGCAATAGCTGAGGTATTGGACGTTATTCCGATAATGAGCAGAAGAGAACATTTACAGCCTTGTGTAGGCACATTTATTGTTACATTAGGGATAGGAAAATCAATAGGTGCAATTATATTTTTTGTGATAGAAGGTTTTTATGTTTAGTTGAAAGGAGGATTTTTATGGAGCAGACAGAAAAAGGAAAACAACAATATAAAAAAATGGTGGAAGAAGTTTCGCCAAATAGCCATACTTTAAGAGATTGTATACGTGCTTTTGTATCGGGAGGTTTGATATGCGTAATAGGTGAATTTATAATTACGTTTTTAAAAAATATGGGTTATGACAAGGAACAAGCGGGGACATTGTGTACTATTTTACTGATATTTATAGGGATATTACTTACAGGATTAGATATATATGAAAAACTTGGGAAATTTTGTGGTGCTGGTACGGTTGTACCAATTACAGGATTTGCAAATTCAGTAGGCTCACCGGCAATAGAATTTAAAAAAGAAGGGTATATATTGGGAGTCGGAGCAAAAATGTTTGTAGTTGCAGGCCCGGTAATAGTATATGCAACAGTGGTGTCGGTGGTCATAGGAGCAATTTATTATATAATGAATTACGTATTTTAGCAAAAAAATTGATATAAAATAATAAATTTTTGTACATTCTGTAAGAAATCTTAAAAAACATCGGTACTTAAATAGAAAGACTTTTTCATATTTGAATTAAATTGAATTATATTATATAAATTCAAAGAATTTAACTATTTCTTAGCAACAGAGCTTAGTATTATAATAATTTAAAAATACGAAGCGAAAGCGTTTTCTGGAAGAATGTCAAAAATTAGTTTTCAAAGTTCAAATTCGTGTGTTTGTACTGAGAAAGAATGTAGATTTGTAGTGTTTAAGTTTTATAAAATTAAATAATTTTAAGAAGGTGAAATTATGCATAAAAAAATGGGAAATCAAACAGTAAAATTTGAAAATCCACCCTCTATAATTTCAACAGCAGCTATTGCAGGTCCAAAGGAGGGAGAAGGACCTTTGGCACAATATTTTGATACTGTTCTTGAAGACTCTCTTTTTGGTGAAGATAGCTGGGAAAAGGCTGAAAGTAAGATAATAAGGGAAACCATAAAGATGGCAGTAGAAAAATCGGGACTGGAGTTAAAAGATATAGATTATATACTTGCAGGTGATTTGCTTAATCAGATAAGTGCAAGTACATTTGGTGTTAGAGAGCTTAACAGACCATATTTTGGATTGTTTGGAGCTTGTTCTACGATGGGTGAATCAATGTCTTTGGCTGCTATGCTTGTAGATGGCGGTTTTGCTAAAAATATAGCAGCGGCTACTTCGAGCCATTTCTGCGGAGCTGAAAAACAATTCAGATTTCCGCTTGAATTAGGCACACAAAGAGCCTTGACAGCGACGTGGACTGTGACTGGTTCTGGTAGTGTAATTGTATCAGAGCAAGGCAGTAAGATAAAGATAACACACGTGACTACGGGTAAAATAGTGGACATGGGTGTTAAGGATAGTATGAATATGGGAGCGGCAATGGCACCTGCAGCAGCAGATGTGTTAAAAACACATTTTGAAGATACTGGAAGAAATCCAAGATATTATGATTTGATTGCTACGGGTGATTTAGGAACAGTGGGCAGAGAGCTTGTAGTCAGACTTATGAAGCAGGAAGGTTATAATATGGGAAGTAATTATAACGATTGTGGGATAATGGTTTTTGATAATGAAAAACAGGATACCCATGCGGGAGGAAGTGGCTGTGGCTGTTCTGCAATTACTTTCTGTGGTTATATATATGAACAGTTACAAAAAGGAAGTTTATCAAAAGTACTTTTCATACCTACTGGGGCGTTGATGAGTACAACTACTTCACAACAAGGAGAAACAATTCCGGGAATAGCTCATGCAGTAGCTATTGAGGTATTGGATTAGGAGGCAGAGAATATGCACTATATAAATGCTTTTATAGTGGGCGGAATAATATGTATTTTCGGTCAGCTTTTGATAAGTAAGACAAAACTTACTTCTGCGAGAATATTGGTTTTGTTTGTATGTATTGGAGCATTACTGACAGGACTTGGTATTTATGAACCAATAGTTGAATTTGGCGGAGCAGGAGCAACAGTTCCTATTTTAGGATTTGGTTATAATATGGTAAAAGGTGTAATAAAAGAGATAGATAGTGTAGGATTTATAGGTATATTTACCGGAGGATTGAAAGCAGCAGCGGCTGGATTGAGTGCGGCTGTAATATTTGGTTTTCTGGCATCACTTATATTTAATCCAAAAGAAAGAGGATAAAAAAAGGACTGTTGTACTAAAATTTTTAATATATAAGTGCAACAGTCTATAAAATAAAGACGTTAATTTGTAGGTTATAGGTAAAAGCTATAACGGTCAAAAGTATACATATATTAGACAAATCTCTATTAGTTATGATATAATTGTAAAAAGAAATTTTTTAATAAATTAAACATTTGATGGAGGTTTTAAAATGAAAGATTACAATATCGGTACAAAATGTATACAGGCAGGTTATTCTCCTAAAAATGGAGAAGCTCGTATCCTTCCTATCTACCAAAGCACTACATTCAAATATTCTTCAAGCGAACAAATGGGACGTTTGTTTGATTTGGAGGAAAGTGGATTTTTTTACACACGTTTACAAAATCCTACAAATGAAGCTGTTGCAGCTAAGATTACAGCTTTAGAGGGTGGCGTTGCAGGTATGCTAACTTCTTCAGGTCAGGCTGCTAATTTTTATGCAGTATTTAACATATGTTCAGCAGGTGACCATATTGTAAGTTCTTCTACAATATATGGTGGTACTTACAACTTATTTGGTGTTACATTAAAAAAATTAGGAATTGATGTTACATTTGTTGACCCTGATGCCAGTGAGGAAGAAATTTCTAAAGCATTTAAGCCTAATACGAAAGCTTTATTTGCTGAAACAATATCTAACCCTACAATGATAGTATTGGATATTGAAAAATTTGCAAACATTGCACATAGTCATGGTGTACCTCTTATTGTAGACAATACATTTGCTACACCTGTTAATTGCCGTCCTTTTGAATGGGGTGCTGATATTGTTACCCATTCTACTACAAAATATATGGATGGTCATGCAGCAGCAGTAGGCGGTGCTATTGTAGACAGTGGAAAATTTGATTGGCTAAAATATGCTGATAAGTATCCGGGACTTACTACACCTGATGACTCATATCATGGAATTATCTATGCTGAACGCTTTGGAAAAGCTGCTTACATAACAAAAGCTACTTCACAGCTTATGCGTGATTTAGGTTCTATACAATCACCACAAAATGCGTTTTTATTAAATCTTGGACTTGAAACTTTGCATCTTAGAGTTCCTCGTCATTGCGAAAATGCTCAAAAACTTGCGGAATATCTCGAAGCTAATGATAAAGTGGCTTGGGTAAATTATCCAGGACTTCCAAATAATAAATATTATAATTTAGCTAAAAAATATATGCCTAATGGAAGTTGTGGTGTTATTGCTTTCGGTCTTAAAGGCGGTCGTGATGTTGCTGTTAAATTTATGGATAATCTTGAACTTGCCGCTATTGTAACTCATGTTGCTGATGCTCGTACTTCTGTACTTCACCCTGCAAGCCATACACACCGTCAGTTAAGTGAGGAACAGCTTATTGAAGCAGGTGTTAATCCTGATTTAATTCGTTTTTCAGTAGGTATTGAAGATATAGACGATATTATAGCTGATGTAGAGCAGGCTTTAAATAAATAAGGGGTGTTTTTATGCAATTAGGTGCTGTTAAAATAGATAACAACAATATAGTATGTGCGATGGGAAATGATTCTGGCGAAATTATCTCGACTACTGTTTTTCCTGTTTCTACACAAGAGAAAGCACTTGAAGATATTATAGCTTACTATAAAACTAAACGTTCTAAGGGAATAGGACTTGCAATATCTCAAAATCTTAACAGTTTGTGGGATATAAAATCTTTTTTAGAAACTTTAAAAGCTTCTTTTAAATGCCCTGTGGCAGCTGATACTTTAGGCAGTTGTACTATTTTAGGTGAAAATACTTTTGGAAGCTGTAAAGGTTTAAAAAACTGTCTGTGTATGCTTTCCGGTGACAAATTAGAATTAGGTATAATTTTTGAAGGAAAACAAATTAAAGATTTGGGACTTATGGAAATTACTGAAGAAAATACCGACAAACTTATAGATGATTATAAACCTGAAAAAATAGTTACAGAAGCTGATATTACTATGGTTTTAAAAGGTGCTTTAATAGTTATAAGAAAGATTGCTTAAAAAAATGCTGCTTAAATGCAGCATTTTTGTTTTAAGATAAACTTAAAAAAAGGATATTGCCATAAGCAATATCCTCAGACTGTAGACAACTAACTACAAAAAAGGTTAGTTGTCTCTTTTTTTATATA
>CAZQDT010000123.1:0-7333 GCA_964592005.1 uncultured Eubacteriales bacterium | reverse complement strand
TGTGAAAAATTAAACAATTCAAGTGGAAATGAAAAGACAGCTTTTTTACTTGTCTTAAGATATGTAGAAGCTGCATATTTATATGCAGATAAAAATTTTTATTTAAAGAAAGCTCTTGAAATAGTGGAAAAAAGAAATGATGAGCTTATTTTTCAAATAATTCAAATATATATTTATATTGAATTTGATTATATAAATCAGGCAGAAGTAATTTTAAAAAAAATATATAAATTTAAACATTATTATAGGTTTGAAAGAACTAAAGAGTATGCTTTATTGGAACTAGTACAAGCATTTAAAGCTTTTAAAAAAGGAAATTTAAGAAAAGTAATTGAATTTTTAAATGAAATAGAATTGTTGATTGCTGAACTTAAAGGAGATTATACAATACAGTTATTACAAGCATTTTGTTTGAAAAATTTTTGTAATGACAGTATTAGAGCTGAAAAAATATTGTATAGTTTTAAGGATAAAAATTGCAGAAGTCCATTATTTTATTCTATGGCAAGTAATTTACTAAATAAATCTTATTGTAAATTTGATGATGAGTATATAAATCGAATATTTAAATGGAAGATATATAATACAGAAAACAAGGAATTTTTGGAAGATTTTAAATATTTAAAAAATTTGAATGAGAATTCATTAAAACTTTTTTGTGAAGAAAGTAACAATAAAGAGGCTTTATTAATGCTTGGAAATTTTTATATTAAAAATAAAAATTATAGTTTAAAAGCATTTGAAATCTATTCTTATATTGAAAAAGAAAAACTTTTTTTGGAAAATTTGGAATATAATTACCTTTATGCGGGATTTAAAAATGGAATTATAGAAAATATGGATATTCAAGCAATTCAAAAAATTAAAATTAGTGGGGAGTTTAAAGAAGAATTTATAGCATATATCTATTTTTTGATGATATATAATAAAAAAAGTAAATATTTGTTAGAAAATAATAAAGAGGAAATAGTAAAATTTGGAGAAAATGCCTTTTCTAAAAGTAAAATGAATGTATACTATAATTCAATATATAAATTTATGATTGAAAATGGAAAAGGTATACTTTCTATGGAAAAATATGTGTTTGAAAATCTTTTTGCATATGAAATAAAGATTTTAAATCCTAAAATAAAATATATTTGGATTGATGAAAAAGATAAAAATAAAATTGAAAGTTATCTTGTAAAAGGAAATTTGGTAACAATAAACTTGGCATCTGATAATTTTGATATTTATTGTTTGGGTAATAAACAAAGAGGAATTTATAAACCTGATGGGAATATAGTTGTAACAAAAAAGATAGTTAATACAGATTTAAAAATAATTGAATATTTTAAAAATAAAAGTTATTCAAATGAAGAATTTATAATAAATGTTGCTAAAACAGCAATTTTAAAAAAAATACCAGATGAGATAGATTTAACCTATTTGAAAGAAATTTTAGTAAGTGATATTATTACAAATAGATTAAAAAATAGTGCAGTTATAGCTTTAGGAAAGTATTATACCCAAAAGAAAGAATATGAACTGGCACAAGGGTATTTTGAAGTATTAGATATTGAAAGTCTGGAAACGGATTTAGACTGGATTATAGATTTGATGTGCGGCAGTGGAAATATTGAAAAAGCGTATAAAATTTATATACAAAAATCAAGTTATATCAATATAAAAACTATTTTTAATTTGTGTACAAATATGATACAAAAAGGATTTAAATTAAAAGAATGTGCTAAAATTTCTTTAAAATTGATAGAAAAAGGCTGTACTGAAACTATTATAGTTGATAACATACTTGAAAATTATGAAGGCAGTGTAAAAGAATATCAAAAAATCAGAAAAATTATGCAGGCTATGGGAATATATAGTCAGAAACTTTTGGAAAAAACTTTTTTTAAGGCAATGGAAGAAAATTATATTGATGAAGATATAAAAGAAATATTTATTCAAATTTATCCTAAAATTTCTCAAACAGATTATATAGAAAAATTTATGGAAATAATTGAATATAAAGTTCTTTTTGAAGAAGAAATTATTTTGCCTGAATTAAGGAAAATTTTTGAAAAGGAATATTTAAAAGAGCAAGATGAATATATATTGTATTTGTTAGCTGCTGAATATATAAAAAATAATTTTATAGGTGGAAATGAAGAAATTATAGCACAGGCAGTGGTTTCTATGGAAGAAAAAAATATTATTTTTCCAATTTTTAAAAAATTTAAAGACAAAATTAAAGGAATTTCGTATTTAGAAGAGAACGTACCTTTTATCTATAAAACAGACAAAGGCGGTAATGTGGTTTTAAAATATAGACTTAGAGGGGAGAATTTGTGGAAAAGCAAACAAATGAATTATGAAAAATTTGGAATTTATATGACCTGTTTGATTATTTTTTATGATGAGATTATAGAATATTACATAGAGTCGGGAGAAGAAAAAACTCCTATATGTGAGATATCATCTGAAGAATTGCCAAGTTTTGGTGGGTATATTGATAAAGAGTTTTATAACATAAATCTTGCAGAAATTTATTCTAAATTTTTTGAATATTCACAAGTAGAAAAACTTTTGACAGAAAATATTGAACAAAAAAAGTATTTAAGTCAATTTGGAAATTTGGTGTAAATTAAAAATATATAAAGATAAGTTGCTGAAATAAATAAAAATTATTATAGGAGGAATTTGGTTATGGGAACATTAGGATTAGATGTAGAAAGAGGATTATTTTTAGGAATTGATTTTGGTACTACAAATTCAGTGGTAAGTATATTTGATTTTAAAGACGGAGAGGCTCGTACTATTCCAATAGATGGAAGTAATATATTTCCTACGGCAATACAATTTGAAGCAGATATGGAAGACCAGACAAAGCTTGCAAGAATTTTTGGTGTTCAAGCTAAAGAAGCAGCTATAATATATCCTGAAAGTACAATTTTATCAATTAAAAGATATCTTGGCACAGATGAAAAAATAAAGATTATGGTAGATGAGCAGGAATATGAATTTTCACCAGAGCAGGTAGCCGGAGAAATTATAGGATACTTGAAACAAAAAGCTGATGAATATGTGCAAGATGAGCTTGGAATGGCAGGCGAATTTTCTGGTTGTGTTATTACTGTACCTGCAAACTCTACTGATAAACAGAAAAAAATGACAAAAGAAGCTGCAAAATTAGCAGGTTTTGATGAAGACAATATTTATTTAAGACTTGAACCGGCTGCGGCTGCTATTTCTTATGCAGTAAATGAGCATAAAGATAAAAAAGTATTGGTATATGACTTCGGAGGAGGTACATTTGATGCGTGTATATTAAATGTAGCAATTAATGAAGAAGATGAGCCAGCAATATCTATACTTAGCACATATGGTGACAATTATCTTGGAGGAAATGATGTAGATAAAATAATTATAGATATGATATATGAGGAGTTTAAAAAACTTTCAGATGAAGAAATAAATTTATATGATTTTGATATAGATGATGGAGTATCAAAACGTCAGAAAAAGACAGCATTAGTACGTATGCAGCAGGTTGCAAATCAAGCGAAAGAAAGACTTTCATCAGCTAAATCTACCAAAATTACATTAGCACCATTTATTCAAGAGCCAAAAATTATAAATATTAATATGGAGATTACAAGAGAAGATTTTTTAAGTCATGCAAGAATAAATCAATTAAATGATACAGCAGATGTATTTGAAAAAATGCAGAATGTAAGTGTTGAAAATATGATTGACCGTACTATTGAATGTGTAGATAAATGTTTGGAAGCATCTGCTTTGGCAGTATCAGATATTGATGAAATATTCTTAGTAGGAGGAAGTTCTTCTATTCCAAGAGTAAGCGAAAAAATTAAGGAAAAATTCGGAAAAGAACCTTTTAAATCTAAAATCAGTCCAGCTTTAAGTATTTCGCAAGGTGCGGCTTATTATTGTAATATGATTATGATGCCCACGGTAAAAGGACCAGTGGTACATGAAAAGACAGTACATCCATTGGGACTTGAGTTGGCAGGCAGACGTTTTATGGAAATTGTAAAAGGTGGTTTAGATATTCCAAAAGAAGGACTTACAGTAGAGGCAACAGAACCTCTTATGACAAATTTTGACAATGTGACAAGTATGGCTATTGTGGTATATGAAAATACAGTGCCAACAACTGATGAAAAGGTATATGTAAATCAAGATGGAATGAAACGTCTTGCGGGTACAAGTTTAAAAGGAATACCAGCAGCTAAGAGAGGACAGGAAAAAGTTAAAGTAATATTTAATATAAGTCAGGATAATATGCTTAAAGTTACTGCTCAAAGTATGAGTACAGATGGAATTACAACAGAACTTTCAGTAGATGAATTATACTAAAATATAAAGCTCTATAAAACACGAAAAAGGAGTTGTCATAGCAACCCCCTTTTCGTGTGCAAGACAGAAGGGGAGTTGAATATGTTAAATTTGTGGCTTGAAAACATAAATATACTCAAAAAATACTCGGATAAACTTGTAGAGGATTGTTTTTTTAGTATAAGAGTAAAATTTATGATAAAAGTACTTAATCAGATAAGTAAACTTGAATATGATGAAAGAATATTCCAGTATTTTGATAATCTTACAAATTATTATAAGCAGACAATAGATTTGTATGAGCTTAATAAGGAATTTATTAAAAATACTAAAATAAATGATATACTTAATGGTATAAACGAAGTAGTAGTATCACAGCTTAAAGATTTTGAAGAAAATTCAAAATATTGCCCAAAACAAGCACGAGAAGAGGCTATAAAGTATGCCAAAAATATGGGTATTGAAACTATTTCAAAACTTTGTGAAAATTATTTGGAAAATCAAGGAAAAATATGTTCAGAATTTGTTATACAGGAAAATTTAAAAAACACCAAAATTTATGATAATTATATACAAATCTTAGATGATATATATTCTAGTATAATAAATAATAATTTTGATGAAATAAATGATTTATATATTTTGATTATTGAGTCAAGTATAAAAAGAAATACAGATTTTAGAAAAGCTGCAAATGATTTATATGAGTTTGTAAATGCTGAAAGAAGTAATCTTGAAAATATTATAAAAATACAGGTAGATGCACTTGAAGACAATTTAAAAATAGAAGAATTATCAGAAGAAGAAAAAGAAAAGGCACGTCAGATATTGGACAAGCTTATAGAAGCTTATCAATATTTGGGAAAAGAAATTGATGGTTTGGAAGAATATTTTAAAAATACTGAAAATAAAAAAATTGCAGCTTTGACAAAAGAAGAACTTGCAAAGTATCTTTTAGAAGAAGGAAAAGATAAGTATATTGAAGAACACAAATCTAAGGATTTTCCTGAAGATGTAAAAAGAATAGTTATACAGTATAAGGAAAGTAAAAACGAGTTTGATGAAAAAATAAAATCTTTTGTTGAAAATATAATCACGATAGAAAAAGAAAGAATTGATAACGAAAATACTAATAATAAATTGTTAGAAACATATTCAACAGAAAAAGTGAATTTTATAGATGAATTTATAGAATGTTTTGTATACTTAAAAAATGTCTATGAAAATCAGAAAGAGGAACTTGAAAAAACTGAATATGCTGAAATTTTAAAAGGTATAAATGAAACAATACAGATAAAGATAGAGAGCCTTGAAGAAAGTCGAGAAGAATTTAAAAACAGTATATTTAATTATAGGTACGATAATTCTAAAAAATATATTATTGATGTTGTTAAAATAACAGAAGAAATGCTCGAAAAATGGTATTCTATTCCAATTGCAGAAGAAAAAAGTGCTTTTGAAAATAATTTAAAAATTTTAGAACAAGAAATTGTTGCATTGCCTGAATTTGAACTTTATCTTGAAAATCTTGCAAATCAAAAATCTGAAATAGAAAAAGGATTGTATAAACTGTACGTTAAGTTCCTTAAAGAGAGTCTTTTGTTTGAGCTTACTACATATGAAGAAATACTTAACTATTCTGTTTCCAGACTTAGAGAAGAACAGGACAATGAATTGATTAAAAATTTAGTAATTGAGATAGATAAGGTTAATGATAAGATAGATGCGTTATTGAAGAAAAATTATATAGAAAAAATACAACCGATTGTACACGAAAAGTTTGATGCAAAGCAGCATGAAGTGCTTATGGCTGAAAAACAGGAAGGTTTTGAAAAAGGTGAGATAATTAAAACTCTTAACAGTGGATATAAATATAAAGATATGGTAATTGTGCGTGCAAATATAATAGCTGCAAGATAATGAGTAATTTATAAAAGTGTGAGGTTATAAATTTGGATTTAGGGTGAAGTTTATGAACTGGAAAAGTTTAAAAAGAGAGATATTAAATAAATATCCTAATTATGATGATGAAACTAAATTTATACTTGGAATAGATATAGGCGATAGTACCTCTGCGGTTTCATATTGGAATGTAAATTTGAAATCAGCACAGCTTATAGATGTAAGTGGAGGTTATGGAAATCCGGCAATGCCGACAGTTGTGCAATATATACCTGAAAATAAGGAATGGGTATTTGGAGAATATGCTCTTTTAAATAGAGGTTATTTTAATGATTATACTTTTACAAATTTGGTAGAAAGACTTGGAAAAAGAGAAAGCGTAGAAGTTGAAGGACGTTCGATAAGTGTTGTTCAACTTTTAGGAAGATATATAAAAACACTTATATCAAATTGTTCAAGTATAAATCCAAATGCCGAGATAGGTGGAGTTGTAGCTGCAATACCAGCATATATGAGTGAAGAAGCTAAAGATGAATTTATGAGAGCAATAGTAGCCGCAGGCATAGATAGAGAATTTATAGAGTTTGTTACAGATAGGGAATGTGCTATAAAGTATTATCATAATAAAGATGAAATAAAGAACGAAAAAGTAGTTATTTTAGATTATGGAAGTCGTGAGTTAAGAGGCGGAATATATGAAATTGATCCACAAGATGGAAAAATTAATATAAATGCACTTTCTTCAATTATTGAAGAAAAAATATCTATGGAAAATATCGGAAAAGAATTAAAAAAACTTTTTACAGGTTATTATTGTGAACAACTTAAAATAAAAGAAGAAGATATAAATCCCTCAGATATGGCACAGTTGGAATCGTTTGTATATCAAAATCGTTATACTTTATTTCAAAATAATGGTAAAAATTTGAAGTTATATTTTAATTTTGCTTTTCCAGCATTTCAAAAAACGATAACAGCAACAGAGCTTGCAGAGTTTATAGCTCCCATAAAAGATGAATTTAAAAGTTTTCTTTATTCGGTATGCAATAAGTCAATAGATAATGTGAAAAATATGGATATTAAAAGGGTTATA
>CAZQDT010000122.1:0-7408 GCA_964592005.1 uncultured Eubacteriales bacterium | reverse complement strand
GTTCGTGTGAATAATATCTGTATCCGTTACTAGAAGTATGGTGTGGATGAAGTTTTCCATTATTATCCCAGTTTCTTAATGTCTGTGCAGATACTCCTAAAATTTATAAAAGTCAACACTAATTTATAACTATTTATAACTTATTTTAAACAGCAGCTATCCTCCTTCTTTGGAAATTTCTTAGTTTTAGTTCCAAATATTTTATTTTTAAATTCTTTAAACTTTGGTGAAGAATTTAATAACATCATAGCTATAAGAACTATTGAATATATCAACATTCTATAATCTGAAAATCCTCTTAAAAGCTCTGGAAGAATTGTTACTATAATAGCAGATATTATTGAACCTGTTATACTTCCCATTCCTCCTAATACCACTATAACCAATATTTCTATTGATTTATTAAAATCAAAAGTAGTAGGCTTTAAAATTCCAAGATTGTGTCCATAAAGAACTCCTGCTACACCAGCAAAAAATGCCGCTATTACAAAAACCAAAAGTTTATAATATACCACATTTACACCTAATGATTCAGAAGCTATAATGTTATCTCTTATTGAACATATTGCACGTCCATGTCTTGATTTTACAAGATTTGCCACAAGAACTACTGTAATAATTACAACTATGTAAACTATTGTATAATTTGTAGTTTTATCAATTCCTTTAAGACCACCTGCTCCACCTACAATATCCATATTTGTAAGTACTGAACGAATAATTTCTCCAAATGCCAATGTAACTATTGCAAGATAGTCACCTTTCAATCTAAGTGCAGGAACACCTATTATTATACCAAATACTGCTGCTGTAATTCCTCCAATAATCAAAGCAAGAGGAAATTCTATATATACAGGCAAATTACAGTAAACACTAAAAAGACACCCTGCATAAGCTCCTACTGACATAAATCCTGCATGACCCAATGTAAGTTCTCCAAGAAAACCTACAGTAAGATTTAATGACACTGCCAGTATTATATTTATTCCTATTGGCACAAGCAAACTTTGATGATGTCTTGATAAAACACCCAATTCAACCAATGCAAATATTCCTAAATATAAAGCTATTAAAAAAACAATCAAAATTATATTTTTCTTATGCTTATCTATAAATTTTTTCATATCCGTCACCTTTATACTTTCTCTGTTCTCTTTTTACCAAGCAAACCTGTCGGTTTAACAAGAAGTACAATTATAAGCACTCCAAATACTATTGCATCTGAGAGTTGCGTAGAAATATATGCTTTAGCCATACTTTCTATAATTCCCAAAATAATACCTCCAAGCATTGCTCCCGGTATACTTCCTATTCCACCAAGAACTGCCGCCACGAAAGCTTTTATTCCCGGAAGTGAACCTGTATATGGTCCAACAAATCCATATGAACTTACAAAAAGAACTCCTGCAACTGCCGCAAGTGCTGAACCAATAGCAAATGTAATAGATATTGTTCTGTTTACATTTATACCCATAAGCTCTGCTGCACCTTTATCCTCCGATACTGCAAGCATTGCTTTTCCAATTTTTGTCTTGTTGATAAACAATGTAAGCACTATCATAATTATTATAGTCGTACCCAAAGTAACAATAGACTCGCCTGTAAGCTCTAAAGAACCTAAATGTACTGACTGCATATTTACAACCGATTCCACTTTCTTTTGGCTTGAACCAAATATAAGAAGTGCACAACTTTGAAGAAAATAACTTACACCAATAGCTGTAATAAGTACTGTCAAAGGTGATGATTTTCTAAGTGGTTTGTATGCTATTTTCTCTATTGTAATACCCAATAAAGAACATACTATCATACTTAAAACTACCGATATGACAGGAGGTACTTTTAAATTTGTCATTATCAAAGATAATGTATATGCTCCTACCATAATTACATCTCCATGTGCAAAATTAAGCATCTTCGCTATACCATAAACCATGGTATAACCAAGTGCTATCAACGCATAGATACTACCTGAATTAAGACCGTTGATTAATTGCTCAATAAATTCCATTTTTCCGCTCCTTTTTATTTTTTCTACGTTTAAGATTTCTATTCCCTAATAAATCCAAAATTATTACAATCTTAAACACAACAATATTTATATTTTATAATACTTTTACCAAAAATACAAGTGGCTGTTTCAAATCTCTTAAAGAGTTTTGAAACAGCCACAACTTTATATACATTTTATTTTAATAATCAAAAATTATCAAAATAATTATTTAGCTACATATTGTCCATTCTGAATTACAGCAACCTTAGCTGACTTATTAGGCTCTCCTTCAGGTGTAAATGTCATTGTACCTGTGATACCTTCAACAGTAATTTTTGTCATTGCTGCAATAAGTGCCTCATTTGAAATATCTCCATTTGCTGCTTCAATAGCTGCTTTTATTGTATAAACACCATCATAAGCATCTGCTGCAAATTGGTCAGGTGTTGCACCATATTTAGCTTCATAAGCTTTAACAAACGACTGAACTTTAGGCTCTTCTGATGTTGCAACAAATGGTGTTAAGAAAATAGCACCTTCTATATTTTTTGTATCTCCATTAAGCTGTTTAATAACTCCGTCCCAACCATCACAACCAAAATAAGGAAGTTCTAAGCCTACTGTCTTAGCTTGTTCTGAAATATAAGCAACTTCTGCATAATAAATAGGTAAGAAAACACAATCTGCTCCTGAAGCTTTTACTTTTGTAAGCTGTGTTTTAAAATCAACATCGCCTGTTGTAAAAGACTCATCTGCTACTATTTCTATTTTATTTTCTGCTGCTACTCCAACAAAAGCATCTCTGATACCTTTACTATATTCATTAGCAACGTCATAAATAACTGCTACTTTCTTAAATCCTTGTTCAGCAATATATTTTGCCATTGTTGTTCCCTGTAATGGGTCTGTAAAACAAATTCTAAAAGCATTTGAATATTTTGCACAATCCTGTGCTGAACCACTAGGTGTTATCTGTAATATATTATCTTTATGAGATTCTTCAACAACTGCTATACAAGAACCACTTGTAACACAACCCAAAAGTGCATTTATGTCTTTGTCAACAAGCTTATTGTAAGCATTTACACCTTTTTCTGGGTCTGCTTCATCATCTTGATAAATAAGCTCCAACTTCATTCCATTTACTCCACCTGCTGCATTGATTTCATCAATAGCAACCTCAGCACCATATTTAACTGAAAGACCATAAGAAGCATTTTCACCTGTTATAGGTCCTATTGAACCGATTTTAAATGTATCAGTGCTGCTACTATTATTATCACTACTTCCACAAGCTGTAAGAGCTGTAAGAGTCATAACTGCGGCACATGAAAGACTTACTGCTTTTTTAAAAAAACTCTTCATAATTAAAGTTCCCTCCAAAATAATTATTTGATGCCAAAAATTCAAACATCATTCTATTTAACAAAGAATATACACCAAATCTCGCCATTCTGTCAACAAGTAATATCGCAACAAGTATTTTCACAATTTAACCTATTTGTGTTAATTCTTTATAAAATATTTTATCTATTTTTCACATCACTGTGTCAAAATCTATATTTTTTCTTCAAATTACATTATATTTTTATAAAATTTTAACAAACATTTCACTTAAAAATACTGCTACACAAGCAAGTAAAGCAACCGTAGTAAGTGATTTTTCATAAAAAGCCAATATAACAGCCACAATAAATCCAATTAAAGCCGAATAAATATTACCAGTACAGTAAAATATTGCCGGCACAGTCATTGCTCCTAATACAGCATATGGTACATAATATAAAAAACTTTTAATAAATTGTGATTTTATTTTTTTTCTAAAAAGTACAATAGGAAGCATTCTTACTAAATATGTAACTAATGCCATTATAAATATATACAAAAACATTTTCATTTTCTATTCCTCCTCATCTTTTATTGGCATAAATAATGCTCCTATTGCTGATGCCGCCATTGTACAGATTATTATTGCAAATCCACCTGATATTTCTGAAAACAATATAATATATTTAAGCATACAACTCAACAAAACAGATATTAAAACCACTATCAACACTGCTCTGCTCTTTTTTGATGGTGGAACTATTACTGCTATAAACATTCCATATATCGCTATTCCCAAAGCTGATTTTATATTTTCAGGAAGTATTTCTCCTGCAAATGCCCCCAAAAATGTCCCTAATGACCAGCTTATAAAAGGAAGTAAAATAAGTCCATACATATAAAAATTACTTATCTCTTTTGGTCTGCCAGCCGCCATTGCAAAAATTTCATCTGTAATGCCAAAAGAAGCAAATATTCTATCTTTCATCGAAAAATCTTTATCCACTTTTTGAGAAAGCGACAAACTCATAAGAAAATATCTTATATTTATCACAAGCTGAGTAAGTGCCATTTCTATAAGCGAACCTCCTGCCGCAATTACCGTAACTCCTGCCACCTGACCCGCCGATGTAAGATTTGTCATAGATATTGCTGTTGCTTCAAGTACAGTAAGTCCTTGTGACACCGCTGTTATTCCAAAAGTAAATGCCACTGACAAATAACCTAATGCAATAGGTATTCCTGCTTTCAATCCCTCCATAAATTCGGATTTATTTTTAAGCTTCATTAAAATTACTTCCCTTCTGTTTTTCTTATGCTGATTTCCCCTGAGTTTAAAATTTTTTTCACATCATCTTTTTCAATTATAAGTTCAGCTCTTTCGTTTATATCCAAAACTTTGGCATAATAAACAATTTCTCCCTGTATAACTTTTACTATTTCACCAATCATACACAATTTTTCTCTATAAATATTCAAAATTTCATTCTTACTCTTCTTATCATTGAGTAATTTATAATATTTTTCAAAACAATTTAAAATCTCCGATATAATTATATTTCTGTCATAACTTTTATTTAATATACTTTTCAATGAAACCGCTATATCTTTCAATTCTTCTGGGAATCCATTTTCTCCTTCATTTACATTTATTCCAATACCCAAAACAGCATAACTCACTTTTGAACTTTCTGCCTCTATTGAAGCTTCTGTAAGTATTCCACAAAGTTTTTTGCCATTGTAAAGTATATCATTTACCCACTTTATTTGGGTTTTTAAATTTAAAACCTTTTCTAAAGCTTCATTTACAGCTATTGCAGCAATCACTGTAATCATAGTTACATCTTCAATCTCTATATCTGGCTTTAAAAAAATACTCATATAAATTCCATTCTGTTTAGGAGAATAAAAACTTCTACCCCTTCTTCCTCTTCCCTGCGTTTGAGTTTCAGATATTACTACTTTTCCCTCATCAGATATTTGAAAGGCTTTTTCTTTTAAATAAAGATTTGTAGAATTTATAGTTTTAAAAATTTCAATATCTTTTCCTATAAAATCTGTAAGCAAATTATCCCTTATAATATTTTCTTCTATTTTATCTTCAACCAATTTATCATCTCCAATCTAAGACAGTTTAGCACAAGGTTATTTTTCCGTCAAATTTTTTATTAAAAAACTTCTTGTAAAATCAGAATTATTGTGCTATAATTAACTAAATTTCATGAAATTTACATATTATTAAAATTTATCAGTTAAAAATCCCAAAAAATAGTTGTATAAATAAAATAAATTTGGTAAAATAAAAGGAGAGATTCTATGAAAGATAATGAAATTGTAAGTTTAAAAAATGACTTAGTATTTAAAAAAACATTTTCAGATGAAAATAACTTAGATATGCTTCAAGATTTACTTTCAAGCATATTAAATATACCCTACAATAAAATTAAAAATATTAAAATCAAAAATAATGAATTAATACCACAACGAAAAAATGAAAAATACAGTATACTAGACATAAATTTAAGTGCAGATGATAAGCTTATAAACATTGAAATGCAAGTTGCTTCAGAAAGTTTCTTTGAAAGCCGAACTCTTTACTACTGGGCTAAACTTTACACTTCTGAACTTAAAAGCGGAGAAAGTTATAATTTATTACAACAAACCATATGTATAAATTTTTTAAACTTTAACATTTTTGATTATAAAAAATATCATTCAGTTTACGAGCTTAAAGAAAGAGAAAACAATAATCTTCTTACAGACAAATGTCAAATACATTTTTTGGAACTCAAAAAATATACCAAACAAAATCCAAGCAGTCACTTAGAAATGTGGTTACAATTAATAAATGCTAAGACTGAGAAAGATTTAAAGATAGCAAATCAATCAAATTCTCCAATAATAAAAAAGGCGGTGACAGTCATAATGGAAATGAATGCTGATGAAAGGTTAAAAGAAGAAATAAGAGTACGTGAAAAAGCAATGTTAGACATCATTGCTCGTGAAAAAGAAAGAGAATTAGACCAAAAAGCTATTAAACAAGCTATCAAGATAAAAAATGAAGTTATCAAACAATTGGATAATGCCATTAAACTAAAAGACAATGCTATTAAGCAAAAAGATGATGCTATCAAGCAAAAAGACGATGCTATCAAGCAAAAAGACGATGCTATCAAGCAAAAAGACGAAATTAAACTAAGAGAAATTAAAAATTTAATTTCTGTTTTTAAAAACTTTGGAGTAAGTATCAATGAAACCATTTCTAAATTGATGGAAAAATGCCTACTTACAGAAGAAGAAGCTAAAAACTATGTAAAAGAATACTGGAATGAAGCGAATTAATATTCTTTTAAAAATATATTTTAAGATTGATTTTATATTTCAAAGTATTAACGAATAAGGTGAAAATTTTATGATACTAAATTCCAATGAAAGAAAAGAATTTTATTCATATACGAAAGAAATTATATCTTCTGATAATGTACAAAAAATGAGAAAATATATTCAGCATGGAAAAACCAGCACTTATACTCATTGTTTATCTGTTGCAATTTTAAGTTATTGGATTTGCCGTCATTTCAATTTAAAATTAAATATAAAAAGTTTGCTTATAGGTGCATTACTACATGATTTTTATTTATATGACTGGCATATAAAAGATGAAAATAGAAAAGGGCTTCATGGTTTTACACACCCAAAAGCCTCTTTAAAAAATGCTAACAAATACTTTTCACTTTCTCCAATGGAAAAAGATATAATCGAGAAACATATGTGGCCTCTTACAATAACTGACATTCCCAAATATCCTGAAAGTTTTATTGTATCTATCGCAGACAAAATATGCTCTATAAAAGAAGTTTTCAATATTTAAGGGACTATTTATTGAAACAGTCCCTTTTTTATTATTCAATATTCTTTTTAAATATAATCCACGTACTTATAAAATAACAGCTAAATATTGATGCAATCACCGCTACTGTTGCCATATACTTTTGCTTCAAAGCTACAAAACCTATATAAAGCTCAATCTCATTTTTAAAACTTTGAGCATAAAATCCTGTTACTGTTAAAGCGCATACAACCGCTAAA
>CAZQDT010000121.1:0-7422 GCA_964592005.1 uncultured Eubacteriales bacterium | reverse complement strand
ATTTCTTTCTTCTGCCTTAAGTGAATAATTATTCTGTTCTATAAAATAAAGTTGTACTTTCAAATTTTTTCCATCACCATTTGACTGCGACACATTATATACCACAGCTCCTACCGTAACAATAAATATCAAAACTATAACAGTCAATATAATTCTGCCTAATTTATTTAAATTTATCACATTCAAACACCACCTAACTTTGTTTCAAAGGTATTCTTACAATAAATGTACTGCCTTCACCCTCTTTACTTATAAGCCTTATACTTCCGTTGTGCATAAGCACTGTACTATGTGTTATCGCCAGTCCTAACCCTGTACCGCCAGTTTCCCTGCTCCTAGTCTTGTCCACTCTATAAAACCTTTCAAAAACTTTTTGCTGGTCTTCTTCTGATATCCCTATTCCTGTATCTCTCACCCTTACAAAAGCATTTTGATGGTCACTGTCTATCTCTACTGTAACTTTCCCTTCATCATCTGTATATTTTATAGCATTGTCAATAAGATTTGAAAGTGCAAGAGTCAGTTTCATTTCATCAATATCCGCTACAACATCTTTTAACTGTTCATAATCTATACTTATATTTTTTTTCTTGGCAAGAGGCATTAATCTCTTTATTATATCTTCAATACATCTATTCAAATTTACAGGTTTAAACACTATTGATGTTTGTTTTCTGTCAAGTTTTACAAGCTGAAGTAAATCATTTATTATATCTGTCATTCTGTCAACTTCAAAATTTATATCCTGCAAAAATTCTCTGTACATTTCTTCAGGTATTCCTTCTTGTAAAAGCAATGACTCACTAAGCACCTTTATTGAACTCAAAGGAGTTTTCAACTCATGTGACACATTAGAAACAAATTCCTGTCTGCTTGTTTCCACTTTTTCAAGTTTTTCAGCCATATTATTAAATGATACTGCGAGCTGATAAAGTTCGTTATGTCCCTTTTCTTCTATTCTCTCATCTAAATGCCCATCTGACATCTTCTTTATTACATTAAGTATGTTTTTTACAGGCTCTATCGCCATACCCGATATAAAAAATACAAAAATACCCACTATAAAACTTATCACACATGTAAGCAACATAAGCTGACTTTGTATTTCTGACAAATACTCATATATTTCTTCTGTTGAACCCAATATCAGCACTGCTCCTATTATTTCAGAATTATTTTTTTCAGAATTTTCCAAAATAGAAACTGCTGCATATATCATTTTATTGGAATATTTTTTTACATCTTTTCCATCAAGTGCCTCTATAACCTCAGGTATCAGATAAGTTTTACCCATCTCAGATTTTTGAGAATCATTTACAACTATACCATTTTTATCTATAACAAGAATACGCCCACTTATTTCCTTGCTTATTTCTTCTACTGCATCATTAAATATCAGTGTTTTTGTAGAATCAGATATAAAATTTCCTACCTCAACGGTCCTTGCCATAACATTTGCCTGTCTTGAAAGTTCCACCATCTTTTCATTTATGGATTGTTTTTCTAATGTATTATATACTGTAAAAGCATTAAACATCAGAGGCAAAAAACTTACTGCGACATAAGATACCAAAAGTGTACTTCTTAAACTAAAATACCATCTTGTCTTTGTTTCTTTTTCTTTAATTATTTTTGATTTTATCCTATTAAAAATTTTCTTTATATAATCCATTTTCTCAGTCCTTAAAATAATAACCTACTCCCCATTTAGTATATATATAGCTTGGTTCACTTGGTTTTTTCTCAATTTTTTCTCTAAGTCGTCTTACATGAACATCAACAGTCCTTGCATCGCCCGGATAATCATATCCCCATATCGTATTAAGTAAACTTTCTCTACTATATACCTTACCTGGATTTTTCAAAAATAATTCCAATAAATCAAATTCTTTAGCTGTTAAATTTACTTCTTTACCTTCTATAAATACCCTTCTGCTATCAAATTCTATTTCCAAATCCTTAACTTTTAATTTATCTTTACGTGCTTCCTTTTTAGCAGTAACTGCACTTCTTCTAAGTATCGCCTTAATACGTGCCTTCAACTCCAAAATATTAAATGGTTTTGTAATATAGTCATCTGCCCCATATTCAAGTCCCATTATTTTATCCATATCTTCCCCTTTTGCTGTTACCATTATTATCGGTATCTGCGAAAATTCTCTTATCTGCTGACATACAGAAAGTCCATCTAATTTAGGAAGCATCACATCTAAAACTATAAGGTCAAATTTTTCTGTTTTAGCCAAATTTAAAGCTTCTTCTCCATCATATGCCACACCTATTTCCATTCCATCTTGTTCAAGACTGAACTTAATGCCTTTTACTATCAATTTTTCATCATCTACTACCAACACTCTGTATGCCATTTGTTTACCTCCAAACTTATATAGTTATTTTATCTTTTATCTTTTCAAAAGATTTTTCTCCTATTCTTGAAACATTTTTAATTTCTTCAATACTTTTAAAACTTCCATTTTTATCCCTGTAATCTATAATTGCCTGTGCTGTAACTTCCCCTATTCCGTCAAGTTCCATAAGCTCAGATTTAGAGGCTATATTTATATTTATTTTAAAAGTACCAATACTACTATTTTGTTCCGTAAAATCAATTTTGTCAATAACTTCTCCTATTTTCGGTACATAAATTTTTTGTGCATCATATAAAAATGCTGCTAAATTGATATCTTTAAGTTCTGCCTCTTCACTCACCCCTCCTGCCAGCTCCAGTGCATCTGCTATTCTCTTTCCCTCTTCTATCTCTATTACCTTACTTTCATTGACTGCACCACATACATAAACTTTTATCATCTTTAAAGTTGTAGTTTCAACTTCCACGTACATTAATGAATAGTTTGATGTTTCTAAAATTTTCTCTGACGAAGTTTGAAACTGAATTTCATCTTCATATTTAAAGCTACTTTCTTTTAAAATATAGAAAATCCCACTCAAAATTACAATTATAGAAAATATTGCATATATAAAATATTTTTTCATTTTTTTCTCCTTACCATTATTATGAATTTATCTCTTATTTTAGGGTATAATATCTGCATATCCTAAGACTTATTTTAACCAAACTCCTGATTCAATTGCAAGAAACAATAAGTAGTGAGGTATACAATTTTAAAAATGCAACAAAAACTTGCATTATATTACTTATTAATTTATAATTAATAAATATAAATATAGAAAACAGAGGTTTGAATTTATGCTTAAAAAATTTTTATCATTATTAATGATTTTATTAACTGTACATTTTAATACTTCTAACATATACGCTTATGACATCAGTTCTTTTGTAGATGAAAAGCCTAAAATAGAGGCTTCTTCTGCAATTGTTATGGAACTTAACACTGGTGATATTTTATATTCTTACAATGAACATCAAAAACAATATCCTGCAAGTATAACTAAAATACTTACTACTCTTATCGCTTTAGAATATAATCATCCTGATGATACCATTGTTTTTTCTGATAATGCCATTTGGGGAATAGACCGAAGCAGCAGTAATCTTGCCATAGACGTAAATGAAGAACTTAATATGACAGATGCTTTATACTGTGTGATGCTGGCTTCTGCCAATGATGCGGCAATGGGCGTAGCGGAACATGTGGGGGGTTCTATCGAAAATTTTGCTAAACTTATGAATGAACGTGCAAAAGAAGCTGGTGCTTTAAATAGTAATTTTGTAAATCCTCATGGACTTCATGATGAAAATCATTATACTACTGCTTATGATATGGCTATGATTTCAAAAGCTGCTTATTCAATCGAAGAATTTCGTAAAATATGCGGAACTTTTACTTACCAAGTACCTCCTACAAATAAACAGCCTGAAATACGATATCTTGCTAATTATCACGAAATGCTTAGTCATTATTCAGAATATTATTATCCTGACTGTGTAGGTGGGAAAACAGGCTGGACCGACAAAGCTCAAAATACTTTGGTAACATTTGCAAAACGTGATGATTTAGAACTTGTATGTGTAGTTATGCACGAAACAGGAAATACAAAATACAATGATACTAAAAAACTTTTAGATTACTGTTTTGAAAATTTTAAAATACATGAAATTGAATATGAAGAACAAACTGTTTTGCCAGTTTATTACTTTGATGAGGATAATACAAAGGTCAATTTAGGTGACATAAATTTAAAATTTGAAAATCCTTTAAAATCAATTGTGCTACCTAAAAATGCTGTTAATTCTGACATAACCTGCAAACTAAATCTTCCAGAATTTCTTTATTCTCCCATTACAGCCAATGAAATAGTTGGAAGTGCAGATTTTTATTATAAAGACAATTTATTGGAAAACGTAAACTTAATTGCAGAAAAAGATTTACAATATATACCAGTCGTAAGTAAAACTTCCGCTTCAGAAAATACCGCAACTAATAAAGAAACTAATAAACTTTCAATTTTATCTAAAATAATTATAATTATTTTAATTGTATTGTCATTATTTATAGTATATATAAAATATAAAAAATATTTAATAAAAAAGAGAAGAGCTAAAAGGTCAAAATATAAAACTCCCAAAAACTTACTCTAATAAAACAAGGATGTGATATTATGATTTGTACAGTTTGCGGAAAATTATATGAAAGAAACGGAAAAAACAAATGCAATGAATGTTTTGCAAAAGAAGAAAACTACTACAAAACTATAAGGGAATATGTTATTTCTCATAAAAATGTATCTGCAATAGATGTAAATAGAGATACCGGAATCCCTATTACAATAATACTTAAATTTATAGAAGAAGGACGCATTGAACTTCAAAAACCCCACACCAAACCATATCTATGGTAAAACTTTTATTATAAATCTATGGAGTTGTTTACACTTGAATTTATTTCTTATGTAACAACTCCTTTTTATTATTCTAAAACTTCAGAAACTTCTTCCTCCACCGCCATGCGATACACCACTACTGCTAGTATGAGTAGAGCTTCCTCCACCACCTCCACCGCTATTATTTGAAGGTGTTTCAATCTTTCTTTTGGTAGTAGTAGTCCTTATATACTGGTCTTTTTCTTTATGTACTCTTACAGAATTTTTATCCATATATGTAAAAGCTCCTGCCGTCATACCTTTACTTGAACCCGATACAAGCACAATCGCTCCTATAACACCTGCTATTACTGCTACTATTAAATATATAGGTAAATTATCCTCAAATACATCTCTGGCACTTCTTTCATAGTATATAGTATCATCTAAGTCACCATCATTATAGTAGTAATCATCACCTACTGCTTCCACTCCCATATACAACTCTACCTGATATAAAAATTCATCACAAGCAGCCTTATAACTTGCAGATGATAAATAAGGAGTTATTTCATCTAACATTCTGTCTATCCTTACATCCGTAAAATATGTAATAGCCTCGCCAATAGTGTTTATCCAAACTTCTCTATCCTGCATATTTATAAGCAACAATATTGAAGTTTTATCAGCTTCATCATTCAAATATTTTTTATCCAAAAAATCATCTGAATATGTCATAGAACTTTTTCCCTTTGTGTTATCTGTCGTAACAACAAAAATGTCTACTCCTTTTTCTTTTGCAGTTTCAATACAAGCACTTTGCAATTCTTGTTCTTCCGTTTCAGTAAGTAAATCTGCATCATCATAAACTTTCTGATTTTCTGTAAAAGAACATGTAAAAATTATACATAAAATCAGACCTATAATCATCAAATGCTTTTTCATACCATCAAGCCTCCCAACAAACTAACTATTATAAATGTAATAAAAGCTACCAAAACACTGTATAAAACAACTTTTTTAGCTTCTATTGGAGGTTTTCCCACAAGTTTTCCGGTTTGACCATTCATAGCAAATGTATAAATTTTACCTTTATAGTCATAATTAAGAATCCATACAGGTAAAAGTACATAGTCCGCTTTTCTCTTTTTTATAACTACTCTTTTATTATTTACTACAACGGTGCTATATCCTCTTATCTGAGCTCTGGCATAATCCTCTGCATAATTATTTACTCTTGATTTTACTCTACTATAAACCTCATCATTACTATAACTATACTTTTCTGCTAAGTAACCTGAAAGATAAGGAATTTTAAATTCTTTAAACTCCGAATAATCATAAGGCTCAAGCAAATCCATCAAATTATCGTCCATCTTTTCAGAAGCATCTGCCGGTACTTTTAAAAAATCTGCACTTATATCTCTTTGTACATAATAGTGGTCAGTCTTAGTTATTTCATAATTTCCCTGTCTTCTTACACTTACTCGTGTACAATTTGCACTTATATCAGCTCTTGAAGTACAATCGTATATCCAAAACGGTACATATATTCCGCTTATTTTACTTATTCTGTCAGCACTAGCAAATCCCGCAGGCGTTATCAAACCATTTTTACACCATTTTTTAAAAGCTGATTGTGCCTGTTCTTTACTTATTTTAAAAGGAATAACCTTTGAAGGCTGTGCCGTATCATCAAGTCTGCTGGGAATAATTGTAGGTGCTCCGCAGAAGCTGCAAAAAGTTGCTGCTGTTACTTTATCTGTAATAAGCTCTGCTCCACAGCTTGAGCATTTAAAAACATTTACATCTCCATCCCATTCCTTAAATTCCTCTTTAAATTCTTCCTCTCTTTCAAATTCATCTAACTCTTCATTTTTCCCTGCATCAACCTCATCTACTTCCATTACATTTCCACAATTTCCACACACTAACTTTCCCTTTTCACTGTCATATACCATATCCGCCCCACAACTCGGACACTTATATGATAAAACCATAAAAATACCCTCCTTTTTAAAAATTCAAATCACTGTTTAATAAATTCAAAACAATAACTTAAAATTTAATTTTATAACTATAATAACTATAATTCTTTTTAAGCAATTTTACAAGTAAATTTTATTATATCTGGGAATTTTATTATCAGAAATTTGACAATAGCGATAAAAATTAAGAATTTATGTCAAGCAAATATTCAAAATCCTAATTCAATACTTACTCATAAGCAAATAACTGTTTTGCAGTTTACCAGTCAGGATTTGTACAAATCAAATTATAAACCTTTTAATAACATTTGTCAAATAATATCAAATTTATTTTCAGAAAAATACATTTAAATATATAAAAATATTAGAAAATTGGACATAGAATATACAAAGACTATCTTTTATTTTTGCCTTCCTTTCTTCTTTCTTGAGTAGTTTGAGATGTAAGTGGCAAAACATACTTTATGCCATTCAACATAGTTACTATCCTAACAAAAGGTCTGTTGTTATACTTTACACTAATTCTATAATCAATATTATGTAAATATTTCAAATAATCTGCATCAATTTTGTATAAACATAAATTTAATTCCATTTTTCCTGCCACTCAAAATATGGACAAACATCCCCATATCGAGATATTGTAAGTTCT
>CAZQDT010000120.1:0-7451 GCA_964592005.1 uncultured Eubacteriales bacterium | reverse complement strand
ATATAAAAAAAGAGACAACTAACCTTTTTTGTAGTTAGTTGTCTACAGTCTGAAATGGGTGTCAAATTTATTGACACCCATTTTTTATATAAGTTTTGCCAGTTTTTCTACAATCTCTGCTGCTTCTTTTCTTGTCATTTTTTTATCAGAAATAATATTTTTATCTAAGAGTTTCAATCCATCGGCAACTGTAATATATTTTTTCGCCCAATCTTCTACTTTATTTTCATAGTCACTAACCGGATAATTTTCAACTTTCTTTCTGCTCTTGTAACCATTCACACAGAAAGATATAAGCTGTTCATAAGTAACCTCGCTATTAGGTCTAAATTCTTTATTACCTAAAAGAGCATTATCCACCATTCCATTTGTATATGCACACTCTACCGTACCGGCATACCATTCATGACCTTCAACATCATCATACATATCATTATAAACATTTGTAGGCACAAATTTAACCGCTTTTATTACTAAATCCAAAGCCTCTACCCTTGTAATTATATCATTTGGCCTGTCAATCTCTGTTTTCTTTTCCATTTCCTGTGCTGTTTCTATTTCAAAACCTTTTGGAGGCTGAGGAACTTCTACTGTCATAGGTGGTGCCCACCCCTCTTTTATATCCTGAACAAATTCAACCATACCTTTTATATTCAGTCTTTTAATTTCTTCAATCACATAATTTGCCATAAGAAAAGCACCACAATCATTTGTATGTGTCCAATCTTTTGGATAAAAATATCTTACGGAGTCCTCTAATCCCACTGATGTTATAAATTTAACACTCTTTGCATGCAAATCTATAACCGGAACATCTAGTTCTTCTCCTACAACTTTGCAAGCTTGAGCATAATCTGCGAGTAAATCATTAAAACCACCATCTGTCCCTCTCCATGTAGTTCTGCTTAATGGTGTAATAATTACAGGAATTGCTCCTTTTTCTCTTACTTCTTTAACATATTTTCTTAAATTTTCGGCATAACCTCCCATTGCTGTAAGACTTGCCCTTTTTTGGTCATTATGTGCAAATTGAATTAAAAAGAAATCTCCCTTTCTTATATACTTTTCAACTATTGAATAATGTCCTTGATTTCTAAAAGTTTCAGTAGTCAATCCTGAATGTGAATGATTTGAAATAGCAATTCCTTTCTTAAAATATGCAGAAATCATCTGTCCCCAGCCCGAATAACTACTTTGAGGATAATATGGATAAGCAGCTGATTGGTCTGTAACCGTAGAATCACCAGCTATATAAATAGTAGGAACATCTACCTCTTGAACATAAATCTCTGTAAATCTTGGTTTACTTCCTATAATAGTCACATCTACCGTCTTACATTCATAGACTTCATTTTTACCTCTTGGAATTATATCACATACATTTGCAGTAAATTCATATTCAAAATGTCCTGCTGCAAGCCTAGCTGCTCTGTACATTCCTCTCCTTCTTTGAGAATATATAACAAAATCTTTTACATCTTCCATATTTTCTATCACTATCTTAACATTATAATTACCCTGTCTAGGCACTTTAACTTTAAAACTCAAAGGAAGCATATCTTCACTTTCTATATAACAACCGTTTTCATCTTCTAAAATTTCCGTTATCTCTTTATCTGCATACCAATACTGAACATCAAAAGCTGTATTTATTTCAGGAATTTTAAGCATTTCATCAGCATTTCTATTTTTCTCTATAAGGAAACCGTATCCTCTCTGTTCACTGTAAAGAATATCTTTTGAAACCTCAATATTTCCTTCTTTTTTATTTTTTCCAAATGTAAAACTCTCTCTAAACATTTTATCCCTCCACCTATTACAAATTTTAATTTATTTTTTCTTTTGTTCTAATTTTTTCTTTGTTCCATCTTCTTCTACGATATAAACATTATCCAATGTTGCTTTAAGATTAGTTCTAAAACTCTCTATATAAGCAATTCTAAGCTGTTTTTGTTCTTCTTTTTCTTCTTCTGTAAGTTCCATAACTTTAGCTTTTCTTGCAAGTTCATTAATTCTTGTAACATCAAAATCCATTTTAATTCTCCTTCAATTTTTATACTTTTTGAATGATAACACATAGACATTTCTATTTCAATACAAAAAACGCATAAAAAGAAATACTTTTATTTCAATTTTTGCGTTTTTATCATAACTTGAAATTATTACTTATTACTACTTACTGTACTATAAGCAACATTTTTAAATCTATTTACCAAAAAATACTGATTTCCAGGTGCTCTCTGTATCATAAAAAACATAATCATATTTTCTTTTGGGTCAATACAAAACCAATTTCCTGTCCAGCCATCCCAGCCATATTCTCCCTCTGAACCAAGACAACCGCTTTCCGAAACATTCATCATCGAACGCATAAGAACACCATATCCATAACCTTTCTGTGAGTCCCAGTTATCACTTTCAAGTTGTTTTTCAGACAAATGATTTACTCTTATAAAATCCACTGTTTTTCTGCTGAGTATTTGCTTGCCATTGTATTCTCCCCCATTTAAAAGCATCTGTGCAAATCGTGCATAATCATCTATTGTAGATACCAAACCTGCTCCACCTGACTCAAAAGCAGGAGGTGTTAAATATCCATTTAAACACAAATGATTTTTCGTAAATGGCACTAAATTTTTATTTTTATCAAATTCATAAACCTGTGCAAAACGTTTTCTTTTTTCTTCAGGAACATAAAATCCTGTATCTGTCATACCCAAAGGCTCAAAAATTTCTTTTTTCAAAAACTCTCCAAAAGTCATACCTGTCACTACTTCAATTACAGCTCCCATAATATCAGCCGACACACCATAAAGCCATTTTTCTCCCGGTTCAAAGGCAAGTGGCACTTTTGAAAAAGCTCTTATAAATTTTTGAGTATCCCAAAGCTCTCCTTTTTCCATATCGACTGTCATTTTTTTGAAAATTTTATCCATTTCCATACCCGAAACTGTATTCATATCAGGATAAGGCAAACCAGATGTCATATTTAAAAGATTTTTTATAAGTATTTGTCTTTTAGCTGAAATTCTTCCATCTGATGAAGTAGCTACTTTCATATTTTCAAATTCCGGAATATATTTACAAAGGGGGTCATTTAAATCTATAAGCCCTCTTTCCGCTAAAATCATAGAAGCCACTGCTGTCACAGGTTTTGTCATAGAAAACATTCTATAAATATTGTCATTTTGCATCAGTCGCTTATTTTCTTTATCCGCATATCCTACATTTTCTCTATAAATCTGTTTTCCATTTTTAATTATACAAGCACTTACACCTGCTATTTCTCCACTGTCAACATAACTGTTCAAAAGCTTTGTCAAATATGTAAAATCCACATTTACCGCTCCTTATCTACAATCTATACTTTCCATAAATCTATCAAAAGCCTCTCGTCCATTTTCATCTGTCTTATAAACTCCTGCATCCATAAGCACCTTTTTGAAAATTTCTCCTATTTCCTGTTTTACCAACTGCTCCGCCTTTTCTTTGGTATTTTTATTTTTATATTTTAAAAGCATTTCCTCTATCCATGGCAAATGCTTGTTAAGCGGATTTTCTTCATTTAAAAGTTCTTCTTTATCAAAAGCTTTTTCTCCTGTAAGTATATCAATTATTCCTTCCATCTCTGTACTTAAACGTCCTGGAAGAACTGCCAGTCCCATAACTTCTATAAGTCCGATATTTTCTTTCTTTATATGATGAAGTTCCTGATGAGGATGAAATATTCCAAGCGGATATTCTTGAGATGTTCTGTTATTTCTAAGAACTAAATCCATCTCATATTCACCATTTTTATTTTTTCTGGCTATCGGAGTAATTGTATTATGAGGGGTATTCTCTGTATAAGCATATATATCAGCTGTTTCATCAGAATAACCTCTCCATGCCTTAAGCATTTCATCAGCAAACTCTATAAGCTGTTTTTTATCTTTCCCTGAAATTCTTATAACTGACAAAGGCCATTTTACTCTCGATATTTTTATATCAGAATATTTTGCATTTGTGTAAACCTTTTCTTCTTCTGCCTTTTCCATAGCAAATATATGTCTTCCACCTTGAAAATGGTCATGACTTAAAATAGAACCTCCTACTATCGGCAAATCTGCATTTGAACCAATAAAATAATGAGGAAGTCTGTCTACAAAATCAAAAAGACTTACAAATGTATCTTTATTTATTTTCATAGGTGTATGCTGTTCGTTAAATACTATACAATGTTCATTGTAATAAACATATGGTGAATATTGGAAATAATACTGTTTATCATTAAGAGTAAATGGTATTACTCTATGATTTTGTCTTGCAGGGTGATTTATATTTCCTGCAAAGCCTACATTTTCCAAACACAACAAACACTTAGGATAATTTGTCTGAGGCATATTTTTGCTTGCTGCTATATCTTTCGGGTCTTTTTCAGGCTTTGAAAGATTTACCGTTATCTCTATATCGCCAAATTCCGTAGGTGTAGTCCAATAAAGATTTTTAGAAATTCTATCAACCTGAATATAATTGGAAGCTTTAGACAAGCCATAAAAATTATCTGTTGCTTCCTGAGGTGAAATATGAACATAATCCATGTTAAATCTTTGTACTACCTCTGATTCCCTAGGCATAAGAATACCCATTATCCTAGCTGCCATCAAATCTCTATTAGTAATTGTATCTTCCATCATTCCCTTTTCAACACAATAATCAAGCATTTTATCCATTATTGGTGTAACTGTTTCAAGCTTTTCGTTTATCTTTTCCCCCGAATATGGCTCTTTTACTCCCAAAAAATCCATAAGAAAATTTCTAAAGCATATAACATCTATATCCTCTATCATTTTTTTATTCACTGCAAAATTTAAAAGCCTTTCTATTTCAAAATCTATCATCAAACTTTCTCCCCCATTTTATTTAATTATTGTTCCTGCCCCTTCGCCTATTTCTGCTATATAAAAATCTGCTATAAGACCTGTTTTTTCCGTATAGTTTTCTCCCACTTCTTTTATAAATTTCTCTACTGCATCGTCCTCAACTATACTTACCGTACAACCACCAAATCCTGCTCCCGTCATTCTTGAACCTATTGTACCCTCAATCTTTCTCGCTTCTTCTACCAATGTATCCAATTCTTTTCCAGTAACTTCATATAAATCTCTAAGAGAATTATGCGATTTATTCATAAGCTCACCAAAAGCCTTTATATCTCCATTTTTAAGATATTCTACCGCTTTAAGTGTACGGTCATTTTCATATATTACATGCTCTGCTCTTTTTCTTACGATTTCATTTTCTATATACTTTTTATTTTTTTCAAATTCTTCTACTGTAACATCAGAAAGGCAAGTAATATTCAACACCTTTTTTAAATCCTCCACTGCTTCCTCACACTCTGCACGTCTTTCATTATACTTTGAATCTGCCAGACCTCTCTTTTTATTTGTATTGGCTATAATTATCTTAGCACCTTCAAGCTTAATAGGAGCATATGTATATTCAAGGGTACGACAATTCAAAAACATTGCATTATCTTTTTTACCCATTCCCACTGCAAACTGGTCCATTATTCCGCAATTTACACCTACAAAAGCATTTTCTGCTTTTTGAGAAAGCTTAACCATATCAAGCATATCCACATTCAAATCAAAAAGTTCATTGAGAACTACTGACATAGCAAGTTCCAAAGCTGCTGAAGATGAAAGACCTGCACCATTCGGAATATTTCCTGAAAAAATCACTTCCAAACCGCCTAATTTTAAACCACTATCCGAAAATACTTTTATTACTCCCTTTGGATAATTCGCCCAGCCATCTTCTTTTTGGTATTTTATATTTTCTAAATCGTTTTCTACTTCCAAATCAAAATTTGTAGATTTAAATTTTATCTTATTATCATTTCTTTTTCTTGCTACTGCATAAATTCCAAAACTCAATGCACAAGGGAAAACATATCCTCCATTATAATCGGTATGTTCTCCTATCAAATTTACTCTTCCTGGTGAATGAAAACACTTTATTTCATTTTCACTTTCTCCAAAACTTTGATTAAATAATTCTTTTAATTCTGCTAACTCCATATTTTTTCCCCTCTCTAATCAGAAATCGTTTTCTATTCAAAAAAATTTTAATTCCTAAGTCTATTTAAAATACAAAATAGCTCATTAAAAACTATTTCGTACTTTTGCACAACTTTCTCTCTTTATAAGATTTGTATCAAATATACTCTTTCTATTTGAAGAAAATTTCTTTTCTATATTTTCATAAAGCATTTCTGCCGAAGACTGACCAAGACCATACATATTAGGGTCTATCGTAGTGAGCTTAGGGTCTGTCATCTGAGATATTATTATGTTATCATATCCTATAATAGACACCTCTTCAGGAACTTTTATATCCAGCTTTTTACACGCATTCAAAGCTCCTACTGCCATTAAATCATTGCAGGCAAATATTGCTGTTGGAGGTTGCGAAGACAATAATACATTTTGAACAGCCTGCATACTCATATCCACTGTCTTTACATCATTTCCCGCTTCTATTGCAATTATGTAATCCTCTCTTATCGCTATATCATTCTTTTTAAGTATATTATAATAAACTTCTTCTTTAAGTGCATATGAATAACTTTTCGCCCCTCTTAAAAAAGCAATCCTTCTATGTCCCAGTTCAATTAAATATTCAAATGCCTCTATTGTACCCATTTCTTGGTCATTAAGTATAAAATTACACTTAATTCCTCTGTGATATCCGTTTACTATAACTATCGGAAATTCCTGCGATAGTTCTTCATATATTCCTTTTTTTATCATATCAGTACTTGGATCTATTGCAATAATTCCATCTACTCTACGTTCTGTGAGATTTCTAAGCTGTCTCAATTCTACTTTTCTATTTCTAGTATCACATACCAGTATAGTATATCCTCTTTCTTCCATATATTGTTCTATCCCATTTATGACCGCTGGAAAAAACATATTATTAATACTTGGAACTAATACTCCGATAGTATCTGTTTTCTTTTTTATAAGCCCCCTGGCTAAAGAATTAGGAGTAAAGTTCATTTCTTCAATTATTTTTTCAACTTTTTCCCTTGTTTCTTTTTTTACAGGATAATTATTATTCATAACCCTCGAAACAGTAGTTATTGAAACCCCCGCTTCTCTAGCTACATCTTGTATCGTTACTTTCATAAAATTCATCTCACTCCAATCTTTGCCGAAAACCTTTTCTTAAATATTATATTATATATAATATTCTTTTACAATATAAAATTTGACGATTTTATAAAATTAAATTTGTACAAAAATATGAGTATATGGCATTCGCCCTATAAATCAAAATTTTTATTCTTTAAAACCATAAAAAATTTAATTGATTTTATAATTAAAGTATGATATATAATATATATTAGTACTATTTAACATTTATCAAAACAATTCAAATAAAAATTCCCAGACAAAATT
>CAZQDT010000119.1:0-7561 GCA_964592005.1 uncultured Eubacteriales bacterium | reverse complement strand
AAATTTTTTAAGGAGGATTTTTTATGAAAATTGCAGTATTATATCATAGTTTATCAGGTAATACCAAAACAGTAGGTGAATTAATTGCAAAAGGTGCAGAAAGTATATCAAGCGATATTGAAACAAAGGTTATAAGTGTAGAAGAGATGAGTGATGCTGATATTACATTTGTCAATGAAGCAAAGGCTGTAATAGTTGGAACCCCTACATATTATGCCAATATGACATGGCAGATGAAAAAATGGTTAGATACTTCAAAATGTAAACTTTCAGGGAAATTGGGAGCAGCTTATGCTACTTGCAATCAATATGGTGGTGGCTCAGAAATAGCAGTAAATACATTAAATCAACATCTTATATGTAAAGGAATGCTTGTGTATACAGGGGGAACGGCTTTAGGAGCACCATATATTCATGCCGGTGTGGTTTGTATAAAAGATGGTGATGAAAATCAAAAGAAGAGAGCAGAAATTTTAGGTCAAAGAATAGCAGAAAAAGCATTGGAATTGTTTAAATAATAAATAAGGAAGAATTGGCGGCAAAGCCGCCAATTCTTCCTTACAAAACAAATAAATTATGCCAAAAAGAATACTTGTTTCATCATTGGTTGAGCACCTGTTTCAGGGTCCATTTCCATTACCATAACATCTTTCATATATTCATTCCATTTATCAACAATAGGACTTTCTGCTTGTACTTTCGCAGCATATTCAACACCTTTTTCGCATTCATAGTAACCAAAAAGTTCATTTCCAGTATTCCATATTGTGTAGTTTGAAATACCTGCACTTTTTAAAAGAGCTGATAATTCAGGCCAAATATTATCATGTCTTTTTTTGTATTCATCTAACATACCATCTTTAACTATTGCTTTCCAAGCGTATCTTTCCATAAATAAATTCCTCCTTTAAATTTGTAAAAAATTATAAATTTATTTTATCAAAATTTGTAGTAAAATTCAACTCTAAAACTCTATATCTTCAAAAAATACAGGTAATATTTCTTTAAAGCTATTTAACATTTGAATTGCAATTTCACGCATCTGAGGATGAGCAGCTTTGTCACATCTTAATTTAAAGAAATGACGCCATTGCCTTATATTCATAGTAGTTATTATTTCTGTCTTTAAAGAGTTTGGAAGAATTGTCCTTGCTTGTTCTGGTTTTGCACCAGCTTCAATCATTGCAAAATAGGATTTTTCTATTGTAGACATACTATCTTCCCAAATTTTCATATTCTTTTTATCACTTTCGCTGTCAGTATTCCAAAAACAAGGTTTAATAAAAGTCAATTCATTTCCAAATTTATCTCCAGTATAATTACAGTAACGGGTACTTTCTTGACTATAACTTGCTATTCTATGGCGTACCAGTTCATGAGTAACACCACGGTCACATATTATTCTTACAGTAATATATTGATGTTCAAGAACAGATTCATGCCCTTTTTTTATGAGCATACGAATCATTCTTTCGGCTGAGCCTTCCTGTATATTTCCTTCGCTTTTATAGCAATTTCTGCCTGCTCTTTCTATTTTTTCCATTATTTTTTTTGCATCTAATTCTTCTTCAAATTTAAAACTAGGTTCTATTATTTTCATTTTCTATTCTCCTTTGTGACTATTTTATTATCCAGCAGTTATTTATATATCTTTCATAACCTAAGCTTGGTTTATTTACAAATTCTCCATTATAAATCATAACAGTCGAACTTCCGCCATCCATCATGCCGACATTTACACAACCTTCGTCATATAAAGTATCTTGTAAAACTACAAGGTCTACACCAATACTGTGAACCTGTCTGCCATCGACACAGAAAAATAAGACTTCACCAGTACTCCTTTGACCAAGGGCTGTACGTGGAGCAATTCCCCAGCCGCCAGTACCTTCTTTTATAACTTTTTCACCATTTACTACTAAAAATGGTCTAAAATCTACACAGTATTTAATTTTATTATCCAAAGCTTCCTGCATTGTCATTTTACCCATAACAAATACATTATCTTCATTAAAACCTATAACACTGTATTTTTGTCCATAATCTTCAAGAGGATTTACGACTTCGCCATCAATTATAAGTAATCCAGCAGGGTTTCCACCATTACTGTCATAGTTTGGACCATCTTGAAATCCACCACCATTAATACCAGCAATAGCCTCATTTTGAGTTACCATCTGCATTACTGTCTGACCGACACTATGTTGATTTTTAGTATCAGTAAGATGTACTCTTGAAGGGTCAGTCACCAACATTATATATCCGTACCAAGTATCGCCTTTAACTTCTTTTTTGTACAAACCTTCTTCAAGCAATTCATATCCCTCTTCTATATAAGGGTCGATAGGTTCAGTAGGTGCTTCGGTAGTGGTTTCTGTATTATTTTCAAAGATATCTTGTGGTTTTGTAGTAGTTTCAGTAGTAGTTTCTACTTTTACCAAATTTGTATTTGTTTGGTATCCATCATCATTTACCGTATTTCGTTCCATTATCTCGTTTATAGTTTCATCTGACAAAAATGCAGTTGCAAGCCATTTGTGATTCATGGTAGTCATGGCAGTAGTTACCCACATATCACGTATTTCAGGAAAAACACCTGAAAACAATACAAAATATACCGCTAAAAAACTTCCTATTCCTGCACCCAATAAAGCAAAGAAAACCATTTTAACTTTCTTGGGTATTTTTTTGTTTTTCATAAAATTTCTCCTTTTTATTATAAAAAATATTTTTATAGCTTTTATAAATTATAAAGACCGGCTATTGCAGTACCTATTAAAGTAGCATTTTCTGGTGTTACAAATTCAAAATATAAATTGTTTCTGTCATTTGTAAACTGTTTCATATAATAATCAATTTTATTTCTTAAAAGAGTACATTTATTAAAAACGCTTCCATCAGCAGAAATACAAACAGGTAAAACAGGATTTGTACCTTGGTTTATTTTTATAAGTATAGATGAAAGGCAAAGTGTAACCAATTTAGCAGCCCTTTCAAACATTAAATCAATTATATGATAAAGAATGGCTCTATCTATATCATTTTCACAGCATAAAGATAATCTTTCAGAAGAAAAAGGTTGTTTACAAAATTCACTTATTTCCTTTATAGATATTGAATTAACATCAATTTGGGTAAAGTTATTTTGAAAATATTCCGAAAAAAGATTTTCTTCAATAGCACCATTAATTACATATCCTGTAAGTTTGCCAAGATATGCACCAGAAACCATTTTTTCATAAAATTGTTGATTGGAATTTTCGGTATTACTATCTAAAAGTTTATCAAATTTACCCATTGAAACGCTATTGTAACCACCAGATTCCATATTTATAATCATAGAATCATCTGAATTGCTTTTTATTTTTGTGATATTTTTTATATCTTCAGCATAACATGTATTTACACCTGTTGCAAGGATTAGACCTATATAACTGCTGTATTTTTGTTTACCGAAAATAGTACCTGCAAGCATTGTAGAAACAGTATCATTTAAAAGAATAAATTTTTTTTCTTCCTTTATCCCAAATTTTAAAAGAGAATTTTTCACACCTTCACAAATAAGCTTGTTTTCCATACCCTTAATTTTTATTTCTTTAGTAAAACGAATAAGTCTTCCGTCACCATTAATTTCCATATTTACCGGATAGGAAAAGCAAAAAGCAATTTTATTACTTAAATTTATAATTGGAAGTAAATATTCTGCTATTTTGTCAAAAAATTCATCTTTGGTAATTTCATTATTTGCTCCGGGCATAGAATGATTTTCAAAATGCCTTATTTCAGGAACATTATTGTTGTTAAAAGAAACAACTGCTGTACGCAAATTTGTACCCCCAGCATCTATTGCAATTATAGGTTCATTTTTTTTGAAATCGGCTTTTATAGTTAAATACGTAGGAATCATTTTTAAAGTTTCATTAAAATTATTTAATCCTTTTTCCATTTCCAATATAAAATTTTTATAATCCTTTTCAAGATTTATTTCATCAGGGTGCATATCATATTTTTTAAAAAAAGTCTCAACTTTAGCTTTTTCGGATAACATTAAAATCCCTCCTAATATACTGCAAATAAAAAACAAATTCATTGTAAATTATATAATATAATTTAATTTGTTTCAAATATGAAAACATTTGCGGTTTGAGCAAATTTTTCATTACATTTAGTATTAAATTATATAATATAATTTAATTTATTTTAAATATGAAAACATTTGCGATTTGAGCAAATTTTTCATTTCCTTTAGTATTAAATTATATAATATAATTTAATTTTATTCAAATATGAAAACATTTGCGGTTTGAGCAAATTTTTCATTACCTTAAGTATTGAATTATATAATATAATTTAATTTGTTTCAATTTAAAAGTTTTTACGAATAGAGCAAAACTTTTACTACATCAATTATTAAAATACAAAATCTTCTGCGACTTGAGCAGAAATTTTGTTTCCTTAAATATTGAATTATATAATAAAATTCACTACTGAGGAGATTACTAAAATAAAATGACTGCCTTTTTTGAAAGCAGCCATTCTTTTTATATTTTTATATTTAAATAAAGCACTTTACATTACTCTTACAGATAATACTCCTGCTAAAGCTTTGATACCATCATCCGCAATATGTGCATCTGCATTAATTAATGTATATGCTAAATCGCCTTTAGTCTTTGTAATCATATCTGTAATCTTCGCCCCTGCTACTTCAACAGCTCTTATAATATCTGTTATATTTACTTCTGATTTATGAGCTACTGCAATTCTTGTTTCTTCTCCAAGTGGAAGGTCACAATTAGGGAAATTTACAGAATTTTTAATATTTCCCGTTTCAAGGAAATCTTTCAACTGATTAACAGCCATAACAGCACAATTATCCTCTGCTTCAGGTGTTGAAGCTCCTAAGTGAGGTATCGCTATAACATTTTCCATAGCAACAGTATTTTCATTAGGGAAATCTGTTACATAAAAAGCTATTGTTCCATCAGCTATTGCATCCTTTAAATCTTCATCATTAACCAATTCACCTCTTGCTAAATTTATAAGACGTGAACCTTTTTTCATAACAGAGAATAAATCTTTGTTAAACATATATTTTGTAGTAGGCATATATGGAACATGGATTGTAACATAATCACACATAGGAAGTAATTTTTCAACAGTAGGCACTACTGCAACTGAACTGTCTAACTTCAATGCAGCATTTACATTAAAATATGGGTCATATCCTACAACTTTCATACCAATTGCAGATGCAGCATTTGCTACTAAAACACCAATAGCTCCTAAACCAACTACACCTAAAGTCTTACCTTGAACTTCAGGACCTACAAAAGCCGCTTTACCTTTTTCTACAAGTTTAGCAACATCTGTCTGACCTTTTAATGTTTTAGCCCATTCAATAGAATCTACTACTTTACGTGAAGATATAAGTAATGCTGTAAGCACTAATTCTTTAACTGCATTCGCATTTGCTCCCGGTGTATTAAAAACTACAATACCTTTTTCAGAACATTTATCAATAGGAATATTGTTTACTCCTGCTCCTGCACGAGCAACTCCTTTTAATGACTCCGGAAGCTCCATTTCGTGCATATTAAAGCTTCTTAAAACAATACCATCAGGATTTACCATTTCGGTAGCCACTTCATAATTAGTTTTATCTAAAATGTCAATACCAACACTTGCTATTTTATTTAAAGTCTGAACTTTATACATAAAGTTTCGCCCCTTTATTATTTATTATCTGCTTCAAATTTCTTCATAAATTCAACCAATGCTTTTACACCTTCGATTGGCATAGCATTGTAAATACTTGCTCTCATACCACCAACTGTACGATGTCCCTTTAAGTTTACAAATCCTGCTGCTGTTGCCTCTTTTACAAACTTAGCATCTAATTCTTCATTTCCTGTTACAAAAGGAACATTCATAAGAGAACGGTCTTTTGGAATTACTGTACCTTTAAACATTTTTGAATTATCCAAGAAATCATATAAAATTCCTGCTTTTTCTTCATTTACTTTCTGAATAGCTTCTACTCCGCCCTGCTCTTTAATCCACTCAAATACCAATTTTGAAATATATATTGAATATGCAGGAGGTGTATTGTACATAGAACCATTTTCTGCATGAATACTATATTTTAACATTGTAGGAACCCACTCAAATACAGGCTCTTTTATCAAATCTTCTCTTATAATAACTATTGTAAGTCCAGCTGGACCAACGTTTTTCTGAGCACCTGCATAAAGTAAACCAAATTTTGATACATCTATTTTTTCTGAAAGTATCATAGATGATATATCTGCAACCAAAGGAACATTTCCTGTTTCAGGAAGTTTTGTATATCTTGTTCCATATATAGTATTATTCATTGTAATATAGAAATAATCTGCATCTTTTGTAAATGTACTTGGGTCAAGCTCTGGAATATATGTAAATGTCTTATCTGAACTGTCACCAACAACATTAATTTTTCCATAACGTTTTGCTTCAGCAATAGCTTTTTTAGACCATTGTCCTGTATTTACATAATCTGCTACTTTCTTTTCACTAAATAAATTTAAAGGAACCATAGCAAATTCCAAGCTTCCTCCACCTTGAAGGAAAAGTACCTTATAATTATCTGGTATTTCCATAACCTCTCTAAGTGTAGCTTCAGCACTGTCAATAATTGACTGGTATATTTTTGAACGATGGCTCATCTCCATAACTGACTGACCTGAACCTTCATAGTTCAACATTTCTGCCTGTGCCTTTTTCAATACTTCTAAAGGTAACATAGATGGACCTGCTGAAAAATTATAAACTCTGTTTTCCATACAACCAAAACCTCCTACAATCTATTTTATATATTTTAAACTTTGTTTAAAAATTAACACACTTTACAAATACTAAATCTACACTCATATGTGCATAAAAGCTATTATGTTATCCTTAACACATTATGTAAATTAAAAAGATTTGATTACTATTAACAAATCAAATTTCATTCAATGTTAAATGAAACAAAAATTTTGCTTAACCCGCAAAAGTTTTTGTATTTAAATTAAATTGAATTATATTATATTACTTAACTAAAGTCAAGTATAAAATAACAACTCTCTGCTTTTTTATTCAATTTTCGTCATTATGTTAATTTTTCTACAATAATTTTTAAAAATTTTAACAAAAATAAAAACCCCTACCTATTAGCTTAAATCTAATAAACAAGAGTTTTTTAACGTGCGTTAGAAGATTCGAACTCCCGGCCTTCTGATCCGTAGTCAGACGCTCTATCCAGCTGAGCTAAACGCACACATATTAACTTAATCAAAAGATAACTTGTTTCTTTTCTCGTGAACAAGTAATATGATATCACAAACTATTTAATATGTCAACAACTTTTTCATTTATTTTTTGCAAAATTTCTTTCTCATTATATTTATTTTTTCTTTTTTATTCAAATAATGTAAGAATATACTGTGATATACTCTCACATTAGTAAATTACATAATATAATTCAAGCAATGAGAAGTGTAAATAAAAATTTTATATATGACTGTTGAAAGCTTGCTTT
>CAZQDT010000118.1:4570-7577 GCA_964592005.1 uncultured Eubacteriales bacterium | reverse complement strand
TAATAAAGAAATGACAAATAGGTTCAAAAGTTTGACTTTTGAACCTATTTGTCTATAAACTGACAGCCCCAAGTCCTTAACAGATTTGGGGCTGTTGTTTTATTCAGTTACTTCATTATTGAATACGATATTTGAAACAGTGATATCAGCACATCTTGCAGTGTAGAAACCTACATAAATATTGCCCTTGAAATCGACATTATATTCACTTACAAATTCATTAAATTCAACAGTGTATTTATTTCCAACTTTGGTAATTTTAACATTTACTGTATCTCCCGATTTAGGAAGATAATCTGTATTTCCTGCATTTGAAGAAACATTAGATCCTTTCAATCTTACATAACCCATATTTGCAGCAGGAACTGTTTTGGTCATATCTGTAAATTTTCCCATTTTTATAGGTGAAGCTGCTATATGATTTATATATCTTACTTCGCATTTGTCTATATCTACATCATCTGCAACGATAGCACCAAAAGCAGCCTGACTGCTATGATTGTCTATTGCATTTATTTTAATAGTACCGCTTATTGCAAAGTTTACAGTAGAGTCGACAGGTCTGAAATACATTGCAATACCATCTGTGATGGTTGCGATTTTACCTGCATTTACTATCGAGGTATTTGTTTTTGGGTCAGCTTCTCCGGAACGGATATTTACAGAGCCATCAGCATTTTCCGAGATATTGTAATATGTATTTCCTGTGGCAGGATTTATGGTAGGTTCAGTATCTTCCGGGAATTTATTGATTTTTTCCTGCCCATCTATTTCTCCAAATACAGAGCCATACCAAGGTTCAGTTGTTTTCCAAAGTAAACTTTTTGTAAGAACTTTATTTAATTCTTTTTCTTTATAGTTTGGATTTACTATCAAAGTATTTTCTTTCCTAGGAAGTGAAATATTTTCTAGGACATAATCGCCTAAGGAATTTCCGCTTTCTTTGATGGCTTTTGCCATAAGATAGGCAATGGCACTTGCACCGTAATTGCTTAAATGTGTGTTATCTACTGTACTTGGGTCATTTGCAGTCCAAGCGTGAAGATATACAGAGCCAGATGGAGTGAGTTCATCATAAAATTTTCTGGTATTGGCAGTATTGTCAATTACTGTAATTCCAAGTTCTGCACCAAGTTCTCTTACACATTTTGCATAATCTCCATTAGGTGTGATATGTACTTTGATATCTTCCCAAATGCCATTTGTGCTTCTTCTTACAATAGGTGTACATAATATGGCTGTAGCTCCGGCATTTTGTGCGATTTTTATATAATTTTCATATAAGGAATATTTAAAAGAGGTAACATCGTCAAGTCCTCCAGTAGGATTGGCATAACGGGAAGCATCTTCTGTTTTTTCGTCATTGTGACCAAAGGCAATGATGAGGTAATCTCCTTTACTTATACCGTCAAGAAATTTTTGGTAATTTTTTTCTTTCATAAAACTTTTGGAACTTCTTCCGGAAAGAGCAAGATTGTTCACTGTGAGTTTTTCACAAAAATAATCATTAAGTCTTGTACCAAAACCTACTCTTTTATAATAATAAGTAGCATCTGTATTTGGAGAATAAGTACAGCCGGTAGAGTCACCGACTACAAAAAGTGTTGCGGGTTTTAAATTAGAATTTTCCATAAAATATTCATATCCTTTGCATAAAATTTTTAATAAAAATATCTTGTTAATTATATCATATGTAGTCGATTTTAGTAAATGTTTTAAAAGAAAAATAATTATATAGTTTCTGAATTTATATATGGTTTACTTTGTTTTTCATACATTTGCTTGTATAATCCATTTTGTTTCATAAGTTCGTTGTGATTGCCATATTCTACAATTTTACCTTTGTCAAAAACTGCTATATGGTCTGCAATATTTGAAATGGCTAATCTATGACTTATAAAGATGGTAGTTTTATTTTGTGAAAGATTTAAAAAGTTTGTATATATTTCATTTTCGGCTTTGGCATCAAGGCTTGATGTTGGTTCGTCAAGGATTAGTAAAGGTGTATTTTTATAAAGTGCACGTGCAATGATAATTTTTTGGCTTTCTCCACCTGAAAAATCTTTACCATTTTGTGAAAAAAGTTTTGTAATATATGTGTTGAGTTCATTGTTAAAATTATTTATTTTTAATTGAGAAAAAATTTTATTAAGTTTTTCTTTATTTGGATAGTCGCTTATGGTTATATTATCAATAATAGAAAAAGCGAAATTTTCATAGTCTTGAAATACTGCGGCAATATTTTTGTAGTATTGAGAATTGGGAATATTCCAAATGTCAATACCATTTAATGTAATTATACCGTTAGACGGACGATATAATTTACAGAGAAGCTTTATAAAAGTGCTTTTACCTGCTCCGTTTTTTCCAACTATAACCAATTTTTCTTTGTCAGTAATTTTAATATTTATATTATTTAAAATATTTGTTGATGAGTTAGGGTAGGCAAAAAAAACATTTTTGAAAATAATTTCTATATTATTTATATTTTGTAAATATATTGGTTTGTCTATAACTCCATTATTTTCAGATGCTTTGAGCATATTTAATTTGTTATAATCTTTTATATTTAATATTTGTTTGTTATAATTGTTAAATTGTTCACAAAACAAAGAAAGAACTTTTGTAAGTGATGTAATAGCAGAAAAATATAAAGTGAAATCTGCTATTGAAATTTCACCAGAAATATATTTAATAGAAAGTAAATATAAAACAATAAAAGATTGTATTGCTATAAGAATATAAAGTATAATTTTAAATAAAGTATTGCGATAAAAGTCATTATATTGAATTTTAAGCATTTCTTTGCGGTAACTTTTAACTTTTTTCATAAACCATTCTTGAAGGTTATTTATACGTATTTCTTTTGCTCCACCTGCATTAAAGTAAGCGACATTAGTTAAATAGTTGCCAATACGTTCATTTTGAGTGAGTAAATTTCGATTTTTTTGCATATATTTTATATTTATATTAGTAAAAATGGCTTTAATTAAAGTAATTATAATTA
>CAZQDT010000118.1:0-4560 GCA_964592005.1 uncultured Eubacteriales bacterium | reverse complement strand
CTAAAGAAAGAATTATATATATAAGTCCTGCAATAGTTATTATGTTAGAAATAAGTTGTTGTATGAGTTCGAGAGTTTTAGTAAGTTCAGAAGCGTTGTTAGCTAAAATGATGATTTCCTGTGTTTGCAAAGTTTCTATATCTTCAAATTTTAGTTTCATTGATATTTTACCGATTTCAAATCGGATTTTATTTGAGAAACTTTCGGCATAAAAATTACTTTTTGATGTCAAAAATTGTAAGATGGGTTTGAGCAAGAGTATTAAAAGGCAGTATAAGGAAATTGTAAATAAAATATTTTTGTAATTATTTTCAGTTATTAATTTTTCAATTATTAGTTTTGGAGCATAAACTTCTAATAAAGGTACAAAAGATTTAATTATAATTTGAGGTAATGAAAAATGCAGATAAAAAGGTTCATATTTTAAAATAATTTTAATTATTTCTATGGGTGTAGAAAAAATTTTTATTGTTTTTTTCATATTCATTGATTTCCTTTCTTCGTTATTTTTTAGCGATGTAATATTTTAACTGTGAGTTAAAAAGTTCGGCATAAAAACCATTTTTTTTCATAAGCTCATTATGACTTCCTGACTCAAATATAGTACCTTGGTAAAGTACAAGTATGCGGTCACAGAATTTGGTTGAAGATAATCTGTGAGAAATGAATATGGATGTTTTACCTTCGGATATTTCAGATAATTTAGAAAATAATTCATATTCAGCAATAGGGTCAAGTGCAGAGGTTGGTTCATCGAGTATTAATATAGAAGCATTTTTGTAAAGTGCTCTTGCTAATGCTAATTTTTGAGTTTCTCCACCAGAAAATTCAATGCCATTTGAGTTTAAATTTTTATAAATGAAAGAGTTTATATTATTTTCTAAAGAGCTTATTTTTTGCTCTAAATTGATTTTGTGGATAATATCCCAGAGTTTTTTTTCATTAAATTCATTATCAAATACTATATTTTCTTTTATCGAATATGAAAATAAATGGTAATCTTGTAATACTATTCCTAAAAGTTTGGCGTATGTATTGAGTGGGATTGTTTGTATATCTATTCCATTTATAGTTATTTTTCCTTCTGTCGGTTCATAAAGACGACAAATAAGTTTTATAATGGTACTTTTGCCTGAAGCATTAAGTCCTACAATAGCAATTTTCTCGCCTTGTTTTATTGTAAAATTAATATTGTGTAAAATAAGTTTTGAAGTATTGGGGTAAGTAAAACTTACATTTTCAAAAGATATTTCTATATTATTTGTATCTAATAGAATAGAAGGCAAAAATCTGCTAGAAGATATATTGCTATTTTCTTCTATGAGTAAGTTGTATGATTTAAAAAGCTCAGTATAATTTAAAGTTTTGTTTAAAATGGCGATTTTCTCAAAAAAATCTAAAAAAATAGAGGTAAAAAGGGTTGTAGTACTGAGCAGTACACTATATTCTCCAATGTCAATTTTACGGTTAAATACTTGGTATGAAAAATAAAAATACATAAGTGCTAACTGTAAAATATTGATAAAAGTTATAGAGGTGTTTATTTTGAAGTTTTTTTCTGTAAATGTTTGAAATTTTTCGAGATATTTAGATAATATTTTAGAGTATTTGTTTGAAATATATTCATTGGCGTTATTTATACGTATTTCTTTGGCAAATTTATAATGGGACATAGTTTTATATAAATATTCAAGTTTTCTTTTATCCTGAATTTGAGAGTTTTTAAAATCAAAATCTATTTTTTGCTGTTTAAATGATAATATTATTGAAATTGTGGATACGGCAAAAAGTATTATAATAAAATGAGGACTCAATAAAGAAAAAATATAAAAAATTCCTATAAATTGAATTATACATTGTAAAATTTTACCTATTGTATCTAAAAACCAAACAGGATTTGCACCCATAGATTTTTTCTTTAAATCAAGGATACTTCCGTCTTGGACATAATGATAATTGATATAGATACAATCATACATATAATTTAATTGTGTAATGTCAGAATAATGACGCATTGCAATATCATCTATTAAAGTCAAAATACTTGATAATATTGAAATTCCTAAATTAATAATGACGTAAAAACATATTAAATTGACAATATTGTTTTTAGATGGTTCATTAGTTAAAGTATTGATAATAATACCTAATCCTGCAATATTTATTAAAGGCAATATAGCATTAAAAAAATATCTAACAGATTTTGAAAATAATAATTTTTTATATTTTTGACCTGAATAAGTTAATAAATAACAGAAATTTTTAAATTTATTCATAATTCACCGTCTTTCTTTTGTTTTTCAAAAAAATCTTTCATTCCTTCATGTAAAACTTTAAGAGCTTCCCAAGGTAAAGCACCTTCTATGACAGCAGCTTCGATTGTACTTTCAATGTAAGCGGTATATGGAATAAGAATTTTAATTAAATGCCAGTCCATTTCTCCATAAAGAATTTTTTGAAATATTACAGATTTAGATTTATTATCAAGCAGAGGGATAAGTTTTTCAAACATTACTTCATCTGCTGAATTAAATTTTGCATTTTCAAGTAAATCAACAACATTTTCATCGTTTAAGTATTCGGCAAGCTTAACGATGTTTGAGATATCAATTCCTTGGTTTGATAAGCTTGATGATAATTTTGCAAGTGTACTTGGTTTTAAGAGTGGAGCAATATTTACTATATCATTGATATTTTTTACAATTATTTTGTTGTTTCCAAGAGCAACATTCTCTAAAATTAAAGCTTCCCCATGAGAAGGTTCGCCAGAATTTATTAGTGTGTCTAGGGTTATACCAAATATTTTAGAAATCAATATAAGTATTGAAATATCAGGAAAACTATCACCTAGTTCATATCTTGAGATAGCCTGTCTTGTTAGATTTAACTTATCAGCAAGTTCGCTTTGAGTCATATCAGAGTTTTTTCTTAATCTTGATAAGTAGCCACCAAATTTTTTGGTATCAAACATATAATCACCATCCTTGTGAATATTATATTTTAATATATTGTAATTGTCGAGCAATGATTTATTGCTTTGAGGAAAATCCAATAAAAACTTATAAAAACTCTTGTCTAATTGAGAATTTATATGTTACAATATACAAAACAGGATACAATATCTGTTTTATAAGTAATAATTTTTATTAAATTTAGGATACAATATTTTAAAAAAATTTTTATTTTGTACAACAAGTGATTTTATGATACAATATGTGATATAGATTGAAAAATAGTTAAGGTTAAAGGGTGAATGATAGTATGGACAAAAAGTATGGATATAAAATAGTTCTTAGTTTTGTAATTCCATATTTAATAGTTCTTTTTGTGGCGTTTTTATCTATTGGAATGCTTGTGACAAATTTTGTAAGCGGATTTAAGAATAATTTGATGGAAACTAATTATTCAATGCTTAAGCAGACAAAGGATATGACGGATAAATGGATATATGAAGTTGAAATGACAGCAAATCAGCTGGCACTTAATAATAGAATAAACAGTTTGCTTTATTCTGAGGCAGAAGTAGATGATAAGTACAGATACAAATTATATGAAATTACTAAGGATTTGGTGTCTTATAACAGTCGTTCGGAGATAATAGAAACATTTTTTATATATTTGGATAATAGCAAATATGTCATTACTCCTGATACAGTTCATACGATAGAGTCTTTTTGTAAATATTATTTGGCAATGGACAGTGTAGTGGATTATGATAAAATTATGGAGTTTATGAAATCGGATAATAATGACAAATATTTTAAAGATGTCTATATTATACCACATACGAGTAACCCTTATAATTATGTAGGAATGAAAAGTATAGTCTATATAAAGAATATTCCATTAAGTGCGAGATTAGAGCCACTTGGTTTTATAATGATGGTTATAAATGAAAATGAGCTTAAAGAAATACTTCTTACAAATATTTCAGATGAAGAAGAGAGAATGTGTTATATTGTTAATGGAGAAAATGAAGTTATTCTTAAAGCGGGTAATGGAAAGGATTGTTTTGATAAAATAAATTTATCGAAAGTTTCAGAAGGTTATTATGAAGAAAAAATAGAAGGAAAGCCGTATTTTGTTTCTGTTTCTTCTTCAGAATATAATGATTGGAAATATGTTATGCTTGCACCTTCTAAAGATATAGAAAAGGCGGTCAAAGATTTTGAATTTCTTGCATTGATAATTATGGGATTTATGTTTATTATTGGAATTATGATTTCGATTTTGCTTGCACTCAGAAGTTCAAAGCCTCTTAGAAGTATGATTAAAAAGATTAATACTATGGGAGTAGATGGTGAAAACGAGAAAAATTTTGAAACAAGTCCTTATGAATATTTAGAAGATGCAATGGTTAAACTGGTTAATAAAAATGAAGATTTTAATGAACTTATGGCTAAACAGATACCGCTTATGTATGTTACATTTTTTGACAGATTATTTAAGGGACATTTTAATAATGCAAAAGAAATAATTCCTTTTGCATCTTATGTGAGAGTAGATATAGATGGAAATGTGTATTCTGTTGTTATAACCAGAATGTACGAATATAAGAGT
>CAZQDT010000117.1:0-7674 GCA_964592005.1 uncultured Eubacteriales bacterium | reverse complement strand
TTTATATAATAACTTTGTCAGTAGACGTAAACTACTTTTTATCTCTGCCATCGAAGCATTACAACTCATTACTTTTTTCAATACTTCTAAATCTCTATAATTTATTTTTTCATTATCCATCAAAAAATCAAATTCAATAAATAATTCTGATAAAAGTTGTTTTAAATTATCAAATGCACTCTCAAATTTCATTCCATCTACTTTTTTCATTGATATAAATACCACTGGGTACTTATTCCGCCACTTCTCACATATAGAAATTTCCTTTTCTATCGCAAGTCCTTTAAATAAGTTGCTACTGTCTTTTTCTATATCCAAAAATTCCATAAGCATATTTAAATTCAAAGTTTTTCCAAATCTTCTTGGTCTGCTGAAAAGTGTCACTGCTGCTAAATTTCCCAATAAATCCTTTATAAAAAGGCTTTTATCCACATAATAGTAATTCATTGTCTGCATATCATAAAAATTGCTTACTCCTATGGGTATCATTTTCCTCTCCATAAAATACCTCCTTCCAAAGCTCTCTAATCGTTTTTAATTATTATAACAAAAAACTTGAAGATATACAATTAAACAAAACAAAATAATTTAAATTATATAATATGAAATCTTCTGCGATTTAAGCAGAAATAAAATTCGTACGTTTTTCGTGGCAAAGAATGAAAAAATCCTTGCTATCCTAAAAAATTTATGTTATAGTATAAAAAGTTATGAATGTGGGTTGTGTAAATATCCGCGTAACAGTTAGTGATATAGGAGGTGTTTTTAATGAGTATTTTAGGAATTATTTTTTCAATATTATTTTTTATTGTATGTATAGGACTTATTACTATAATTCTTCTCCAATCCAGTAGAAATGGTGGTTTATCTGGTTCTATTTCTGGTATGGGCGAAACTTACTGGGGCAAAAACAAAGCCAATTCTATGGAAGGTAAACTTGAAAAGTATACAAAAATTTTAGCTGCTGCTTTTTTGATAATTGCTATAATTTTAAATGTTGTAATCAGATAAATAAAAGTGTGAAACTGCATTATCCAGTTTCACACTTTTATTAATTTTTATTGATAAGTTTTTCATTCATAATAATTATATATTTAGGATTTTCTTTAATTTTTTCAAACATTTCACAATATTTTTTTATATCACTTAATTCAGTATTTAATATATCTTGCTTAGCTTTATATACATTTTCTAAACTAAAATTTTTTAAATAATTATTTATTCCATAATTCCATAAATTCTTTTTTTGCAAATTATTATCTATACTTCCATTTATACTTATTAAATAACTTTCAAATTTACTTTTATCCATATCTTCAATATTTTGTAAAAACCCACCAATTCCATCATAAACTTTCATTGCATTATTTAAATCAGGTACGGCATAGCTTATAATTTTTACTAATCCATCACCATTTATACTTAATCCTGTATGATATGCTCCGCCTTTTTCCCTTATTTCCTTCCATAAATATTCTTTACTTATAACTGCCGAAAGCACTTTCATATCATTTCTATAATAATATCCTATATTCCTGATATTTTCTGTCTGAATTATTCCAAATGTTGTACTTTGTGTAGGTATCACAACCGTAGAATCATAATCATCAAAACTATAAATTTGTCTTACTCCATCTATTACCGGAATTTTCTGAACCAAATTTTTTATATTCTTTATAAATTTATTTGTCTTATTTTTAGGAGCTGTATATCCTATTACCAATTTTTCCTGATTAAGTATAAAATTTTTGCTTTTTTCAAGATTATTAGAAATATCTTCCCAATCATTGTCTATTTTTTTACACAAATTATCTACAAATTTATAAAATGAATACCCTTCTAAATAATCTCTTAATTTTCCACTTTCGCTTGTCATTGCAGAAGCTAAATTTAAATTTATTGATGAATTTATATCAGTAAGTTCTTTTTCATAAATTTGCTTTAAATTATTTAATATTAAAGAAATTCCTTCTTTATCATTCAAGTCAGTATAAAACATTATTTCTTCCAAAAGCTTTAATGCTGTTTTTTCCTTAGAATTTAATGTTTTTAAATTAATATTAAGTCTTGCTGAATTATTTAACACCTCTGTAAATGTACTAAACTCTCCAAAATTTTTAATCAATTCTATCGAAAGTTTTTCTTTACTATAATTTTTAGTTTTTTGAAATCCCCATATTTTACTTAAAAGACTCACATATTGCAGACTTTCCTGTGGCATATTTTCCATAGAAAAACTTAAAACAATATTTGAAATATCTTCTGTATCAATATAAGTCTGTATAAGCTTTGCCTTTCCCACTTCTAAAGGCTGACTATAATCTATGCTTATATTTTCTTCAGATAAATCATCCAAGGTAAGCTTAGGAATTGTATCTAATACTTCTTGAGTTTCACTTTCATTCTGCCAATTATAAAACTTTTCTGTTTTTTCTTTAAGTTTTTGAATATCTGAATTTTTAATAATATCTACAAGCTTTTCTTTTACAATATTAAGTTGTTTTACTTCATAATTTTCATCAGGCTCTAATATAACTAATGATTTATAATTATTTTCCAAAAACAATTCTTTTATATTTTCTTGTATTGTGCTGCTATCTATCCTTTTAGAAATATTTTCTATAATTGCAGTATCATCTAACATAAGTGTTGGATTATCATTATATACCCACCCTGAAATAGCCTTATATCCTGCTTCATAACCTTTGTTATCTGCTGTTTTATTTATATACTCTAAATTTGACAAAATAGCATCTATATATTGCTGTTCAACACCTTCATTATATATTGTTTCTATACCATTTTCTATTCTTTCTTCAAAATTTTCCTTATCCTCTCTTTCACAAAAATCATAAAAACTTATAGCTCCCTGATTTACCTGTGTATAATTAGTCGTAACTTGTAAATTTTGTAAAACTTCTGAAGTTGACATTAAAACCTCTACGGTAATTAAATCTAATAACAAATCTTCATATGAATGTTCTTGAGGTATTACATAATTAATACTCATAATTACATCATCTTCATTAGAGGGATATGTTCCATAATATTCCATCATTTTTTCAAATGGTTTCTGATATGCCGCTGATATACTTTCTTTTCTTTTATAGTTTTTAAAATAACTATTTAATAATTCAAGCGATTTTTGCAGGTCCTGATTTCCATATAGTATTGTTAATGAATTTGAAGGATGATAATTTTTTTCATAAAACTCCAAAACTTCTTCATAACTTAAATCAACTATGTCTTCTGGATTTCCCCCTGAAATATATTTATAATACGTATCCGGATAAAGCGATTTTTTTATAGAATTATATAAAATATTCTCTGGCTGCATTGAAGAATTTTTCATTTCATTATAAACTACACCATTATATTCTGTCGTAGTTTCAAATGTATCAATTCTTATACCATCACGTTCAAAAACCTTTTCTTCTGTCAATAACATAGGAGAAAATATTCCATCAAGATATATATTCATTAAATTATAAAAATCTTTTTCATTTCTACTCCCAAATGGATAAAAAGTAAAATCATCAGAGGTCACTGCATTAAAATAAGTTGCACAAGAAGTCGCTGCTATCTGAGAAAGCATTGATTTTACAGGATATTTTTGTGAACCTTGAAGTACCATATGTTCAAATACATGAGCTGTTCCCTTATTATTTTCTGGAGGTGTTTTAAAACCTATTGTAAAAAATTTTTCATCATCACCATTATCTATCACTAAAACTTTTGCCCCTGTTTTTATATGCTCATAGGTATCTGCAACTATATTATAATCTGAAACATATTCACTTTTTCTCTTTACAAATCCTTCAATTTCAATATCTTTTGCAAAAATTTCTATGTTAAAATTAAAACTAAATAAAATAACTATCAAAAAACAACTTAAATATCTTTTCACAATAATCACAACCCTATCTAAATTAATATAATTTAGCTTTTACAACAACTTCACTATTTATTCAAAAAATCAATATTTTATCTTGATAAAAAAGCTGTTAATTTAGATTTTTCTAAATTAACAGCTTTTTACTTTACTTTTTATTTTCTTCATCTTGTTCAACTGGTGCTGCACTTTTTATAACTTTCTTTACACCTTTTTCAAACTTAGGTCTTGAAAGCATAACTAAATGACCGCAACCACAGCATTTTATTCTAAAATCCATACCTGTTCTGAGTATCTCCCATTCCGCACATCCACAAGGATGAGCTTTTCTCATCTGAACTATATCTCCTACCCAAAACTTCATTTTAGCAGACACTTCCTTCATTTTAATTCTCTATTTTAAGCTTACTTGTTATATCAATAGTTCTATGTGGGTATGGCATTGATATACCTTCATTGTCAAATCTTACCTTAACATACTTTCTTATTTCTCTTTCTATTCCTGCATTTTTTCTGATATCACATTTTGCACTTATTCTTAAAACTACTGCTGAATCATCAAAAGAAACAACACCTACAACATTAGGTACTTCTTGCAATCCCTCCACATTTTTAAATACATTTTCCATTTCATCTTTAAGTATTGCCATAATATGTTCCAAATTATCCTCATAACAAGTACCTATATCAACTACTGCACATTTATAATCTCTTGTCATATTTGTAACTATTGAAATTTGACCATTTGGTATAGTATGTAAATCTCCATTTGCAGTACGTATTTTAGTAGTTCTAAGTCCAAATTCTTCTACTGTACCTGTTATACCTGCAACTGTAACAATGTCATTTACTGCTATTTGGTCTTCCAGTAAAAGGAAACAACCTGTAATTATATCCTGTACTAAACTCTGTGCACCAAATGCAATGGCAACACCACCAACTCCGGCTACTGCAACTATCGAAGTTACAGCATCTTTCCCACCAAACAAAGTAACTACTTTTGCAAACACCAAGAAATAAAATAAATATTTAACAAGACTCAATATTATTTCTCTCAATGTATTAACTCGTCTCTCTCCTAAATACTTATTATTAGTATTTGATGTTTTATCAAATCCTTTTTTTACAAGTTTACGTGCCACTCTATAAACTATGTAATATACAACTATTCCTATAATAGTTGCTAAAACACTTGTAAAAAAAGCATAACCTGTTGCTCCAAGCAAACCCTGAAGCATATGCCCTATATTTTTTAATATACCCATTTTTACCGCTCCTTTTCCTCTTTCTTTTTTATTTAAATACCCACAATGGTATTTATGACTTTACATAACTTGACTTCCATTTGCTATCATAACAAATTTAACTTTTAAAAATTCTGCTGCTCTCTTGCACATAATCATACGTCCCAAAAAAATTTCAAAATATTCCGCCATAGAACATATCTTAGTATCCAACTCTATATTCAACTCTATTTTTTCTTTATCAACCTTCAGCTTTGAACTTGTAACAGCATAATTAACCCTGTCATGTATATCAAATTTTGCAAAATCTCTGTTACGTACTCTGCTTCTTCTTACATCTGTCTTGTCTGCAAGAATAAGTGCCGCTGAAACAGGATTTATTGCTGTACCTGTCGATTCATCATGATTACCTATCGCTGATACAATCGTTGCAATTTCATTTGGCTCCATCTGCATACGGGTAAGTATATTAAATGCCACAACCGCACCTGTCTGTGCATGGTCAATTCTATTTACCATATTTCCTATATCATGCATATAACCAGCTATATAAGCAAGTTCTATTTCTCTTTCACTGTATCCAAGCTTTTCAAGTATATTTGCAGCTTCAACCGCAACTTTAGTACAATGAGTCTGAGAATGCTCTGTAAATCCCAAAACCCCTAAAAGCTCATCCCCTCTTTTTATATAAGTATTTATTTCATTATTTTTTTTAATATCATCATAAGTTATCATAATAAGTCTCCACTCACACCCTAATATTTATAAACATATCTCCACTTCACTTGCATAATTTAATTATATATCATAAAATCCCAGCTTTCAACAATTTATTTCAATATTTTTAAAAATATCTAAAAAATTTTTTTAGATATTAATCCTAAATTTACCTTTAATTTATTTTAACCTTTTTTTATAAGCTTAAACATTCAAATTATAAACCATCTTTCGATAATTATTATCAAATAATATGAATTATTATTAAAAAACTCTTGACTTGTATACAGTATTCATATATAATAATGACATAAACAGATTAAACATTTACATAGCTTATCTTAACTGTTATTTTTATTAATTTTTTACCATTTTAAATGGTAAATCGATTAGTAAAGTCTTGTATGGTAAGTTAAAGTGTGTTATACTTATTACAGTGTTATTATAAGTTATTTGTAACTGTATTAACATAAGATACTCATCAGATATACGATGAGAAGCTCCTGATTTCAGTTATATGACTTAATCACTGAGCATTTTATTAAAAATATTTTTTACTCAAGGAGGATTTGAAAATGGAACAAGCATGGACAGGTTTCGTTGGAGGAAAATGGGAAACAGAAGTTGACGTAAGAGACTTCATTCAAAAAAATTACACATTATATGAAGGTGATGATGAATTTTTAGCAGGTCCTACACAGGATACTACTGACCTTTGGGCTCAGGTTATGGACTTAAGCAAAAAAGAACGTGAAGCTGGCGGAGTTCTTGATATGGATACTAAAGTAATTTCAACAATTACTTCTCACGGTCCTGGATATTTAAACAAAGATAAAGAAAAAATCGTTGGTTTCCAGACAGACAAACCTTTTAAACGTTCTTTACAGCCTTATGGCGGTATTCGTATGGCAGAAAAAGCTTGTGCAGACAATGGTTATAAAGTAGATCCAGAAGTAAGTGAATTCTTTACAATTCACAGAAAAACTCATAATGCAGGTGTATTTGATGTTTACACACCAGAAATGAGAGCAGCTCGTTCAAATCATATTATTACAGGTCTTCCTGATGCTTATGGACGTGGACGTATCATTGGTGACTATCGTCGTGTAGCTTTATATGGCGTTGATTTCTTAATTAAAGATAAAGAAAATCAAAAAGCTAAAACTTGTACTATAATGGAACCTGATGTTATCCGTGACCGTGAAGAATTATCAGAACAAATTCGTGCTTTAAAAGAATTAGCTAAATTAGCTGAAATTTATGGTTGCGATATTTCTAAACCTGCTACTAATGTAAAAGAAGCTATTCAAGCTGTATACTTTGGTTATTTAGCAGCTGTTAAAGAACAAAATGGTGCTGCTATGAGTTTAGGACGTACATCTACATTCCTTGATGTATATGCTGAAAGAGACTTAAAGAACGGAACATTTACAGAATCAGAAATTCAGGAGTTTGTTGACCACTTTATAATGAAATTAAGATTAGTTAAATTTGCTCGTACACCTGAATACAATCAGCTTTTCGCTGGAGACCCTACATGGGTAACAGAGTCAATCGGTGGTGTTGGTGTTGATGGTCGTCCTCTTGTAACAAAAATGTCATTCAGATACTTAAATACATTAAATAACTTAGGAACTGCTCCAGAACCAAACATGACAATTCTTTGGTCTACAAGACTTCCACAGAACTTTAAACAATTCTGTGCTAAGATGTCAATTAAGTCATCAGCTATCCAATACGAAAATGATGATTTAATGAGAGTAACTCATGGCGATGACTATGCTATTGCATGTTGTGTATCTTCTATGCGTGTTGGTAAAG
>CAZQDT010000116.1:5496-7784 GCA_964592005.1 uncultured Eubacteriales bacterium | reverse complement strand
GAGGCGTGGCTGCGGAACAACTCGCAGCCGGATTTGATATTCATGGATATCCACCTTTCGGATGGCTCGGCTTTCGCGTTGTTCGAGCGGATGCGAGTGGAGATGCCGATCGTCTTCACAACGGCTTACGACCAATATGCCGTCGAGGCATTCCGCGTCAACAGCCTCGACTACCTGCTCAAGCCCATCAAACCCGAAGAGCTGCGGCGGGCGTTGGAGAAGTTCCGCCACTGGATGCCGACGGACGTGGTCGGTTATATGACTCGGCTTGCGGCGTTGGCTCCGAAACCCGCCTACAAGGAGAAGATTCTGGTGCCGTATCGGGACAAGTTGCTGCCCGTTGCGCTCGATGTGGTCGCCTGCTTCTACACGAGCGACAAACAGACGCAGATTATTTTGAAAGACGGCACGCGATACGTCTATGCCAAAACCCTGGAACAGATTGCTGCGATGCTCGACCCGACACGGTTCATACGGGCTAACAAGCAGTATATCCTCGCGCGCGACAGCGTGCGGGAAATTGTCGTGTGGTTCGACAGCCGGCTACTGGTGAAGCTCTCTGTCGAGACGCCCGAGCCCGTCTATGTCAGCAAGAACCGCGCACAGGAGTTCAAGGCGTGGATGACGGAAGGTAATTATTAAGAAAAATCATATGGCAACGATCATTCGCAAAGAGGAGTGCGATTTTCAGCCCAATCCGAGTAAAATCGACGGATTCAGACTGTTTACCGATATTTCGCGCGCCCGGAAGGGCATCGACCCGAAATACCTGAATTTCGATCTGCGGCGGCTCGACCCGGGGCAATACAATGCACCTTATCACTTCCACCGCTATGCCGAGGAACTGTTTTTGATACTCTCCGGTGCGGCGACATTGCGTACTCCCGCCGGTCTCGAAACGGTCGCGGAGGGCGATATTCTCTTTTTCGAGGCGGGCGAAAGCGGAGCCCATCAGCTTCACAACCATACCGACGCGCCGTGCACCTATCTCGACATGCGCTCCTACATCGGGCATGACGTCTGCGAATATCCCGATTCGGATAAAATCATCTTCGTGCCCGGTGGCGAGACGTTCCGCCGCAGCGAACAGCATCCCTATTTCGAGGGCGAAACCGACCCCGACCGGATTTGGGAGAAGTTGTAGACTCCGATTGCGGCTTGCCTGCATGAAAGGACCATACGTTCCGGCGGAGCCGGGCGGGCCGGAGCCTCGCCCCGCGAAGGCCCGCAGAAACTGCGCTCCTCGCAGGCTCCGGCCTGAAAACAGACTATACAGCTTCTTCGGCGCTACGTGCCTCAGAATGGCATCATGCGTCAACCGGCAACGCTACGCGTTGTCCTCGACGGCGGCTTCTGCTTTAAGCGTGCCACCAGCCGCCGCTGAGAATCTGAGTCAGACTTCGGTGCAACCGGGCAACGGCGCCATTCTTTTTTTCGCGTTCTCGCTTCATTTTTTCGTGTTGCTCCGAAAGACTCCTCCGATTGTCCCGACGGCGTTTACTTTTGCCGAAAAGCAAAAGTAAAGCGTTATGACTCTGCGAACATTCATCGACCGCCCGATTCTTTCGGGCGTTCTATCCGTCCTCGTCGTACTGCTCGGCGTCATCGGCCTCGTGCAGCTGCCCGTCGAGCAGTTCCCCGAAATCGCGCCGCCCACCGTGCGCGTTTCGGCGACCTACACGGGAGCCAACGCCGAGACCGTGCAGCGCGCCGTCGTCGTCCCGTTGGAGGAGGCCATAAACGGTGTGGAGAACATCAACTACATGACTTCATCGGCGACGAACAACGGTTCGGCGACCGTAACGGTCTATTTCCGCGCCGGCACCGATGCCGATGTCGCGGCGATGAACGTGCAGAACCGCATCGCGCAGGCGCAGGGTCTCCTGCCCGCCGAGGTGATTCGTTCCGGCATCTCGGTGCGCAAAAGCCAGAACAGCACGGCGAAGATCGTCGCCCTGTACAGTCCCGACGACCGCTACGACCAGAAATTCCTCTACAACTACTTCAAAATCCATCTCGAACCGCAGTTGGCGCGCATTCCGGGTGTCGGCGATATCACCGTCTTCGGGTCGGACTACTCGCTACGCATCTGGCTCAACCCCGACCGCATGGCCGCTTACGGTCTGGTGCCGGCAGACATCGCTGCCGTGCTGGATGAGCAGAACATCGAAGCACCGACCGGTACGCTGGGCGCCGATGCCGATAATGCGTTCCAATATGTGTTGAAATACCGCGGCCGCTACGAAAGCGAGGAGGAGTTCGGCGATCTCGTGCTTCGCTCGACGCCC
>CAZQDT010000116.1:0-5486 GCA_964592005.1 uncultured Eubacteriales bacterium | reverse complement strand
CCGACGGCGGTATGCTGCGCTTGCGCGACGTGGCTGACATCGAACTCGGTTCGCTGAGCTATGCCGTGCGCAACGAATTGTCGGGGCATCCCGGTGCGAACTGCATGATCGCGCAGGCTCCCGGCTCGAATGCCGACGAGGTCGTGAAGGCAGTCGATGCCGTGATCCGCGAGGCCGCCGAAGAACTGCCCGCAGGCATGGAGCTGGTCGACCTGATGAGCATCAAGAGTTTTCTCGATGCTTCGATACGGAATGTCCTCGAAACGCTCGTCGAGGCGATGCTGCTGGTCGTGTTGGTGGTGTGGCTCTTCCTGCAAAACCTGCGGGCTACCATCATTCCCGCCGCGGCTATCGTCGTGTCGCTCGTCGGGACATTCGCCTTCCTCTATTTTGCGGGATTCTCCATCAACATGCTGACACTCTTCGCACTGGTGCTGGTCATCGGCACGGTCGTAGATGATGCGATCGTCGTGGTCGAAGCTGTGCAGGCCCGATTCGATGCGGGGTGTACCTCGTCCCGCACGGCGGCAGTCGATGCCATACAGGGCGTCGGACACGCATTGGTCACCACCTCGCTGGTCTTCATGGCGGTATTCGTTCCGGTCTGTTTCATCGGCGGGGCGACGGGTAAATTTTATACGCAGTTCGGCGCTACGATGGCCGCCGCGGTCTGCATCTCTACGTTCAATGCCCTGACCTTGAGCCCCGCGCTTTGCGCGCTTCTGATGAGACCGAACGTCGAAGGATTCTCGACACGCTTCCGCTCAGCATTCGATACGGCTTTCGGGCGTATCGTCGGCAAATATCGAAGTGTCTTGTTTTTCTGTTTCCGCCGCCGGTGGCTGGTCGGGGTATCGCTACCACTGGCCGCAGCACTCTTTTTCTACCTGCTATCGACGACCAAGACAGGGCTCGTGCCGGATGAAGATACCGGTACGGTTGTCGTCGATGTGCAGACCGCACCCGGAACGAGTCTTGCCGAGACGGAACGGATCTTGGCCGATATCGAGCAGCGCATCGCCGACATCCCGCAGTTCCAGATCTACTCCAAATCCATCGGCATGGGTATGCTGGCAGGGCAGGGAGCCTCGAACGGCACGTTCATCATCCGGCTCAGGCCGTGGAGCGAACGCACCGGACGCAAAGACGACAACAAATCCGTTATCGCCGAAATCTACCGCCGTCTGGAAGATGTCAACAGCGCCCGCATCATGGTTTTCGCCCAGCCCATTATCGCCGGTTACGGTGTGACAAACGGTTTCGAAGTACACGTGCAGAGCCGGCGTGGCGGCCCGATCGAGGAGTTGCATCGGTATGCGCAAACCTTTATCGCTACGCTGAACGAACGGCCCGAAATCGCACGGGCGCAGACCTCGTTCGACACTCGCTACCCGCAATACCGCGTCGAGGTGGATGCAGCGCTCTGCAAGCGTCACGGCATTTCGTCCGCGGAGGTGCTCGACGCCGTCGGAGGTTATATTGGAGGCTCTTATTCGTCGAACATCAACCGCTTCTCGAAACTCTACCGGGTGATATTGCAGGCTGCGCCCGAATATCGCCTCGATACCCGCTCGTTCGACCGTATTTATGTCCGCACGCCGTCGGGCGAGATGTCGCCGGTCAGCCGGTATATCACTTTGACACGTGTTTACGGAGCCGAGGCGTTGTCGCGCTTCAATCTTTTCCCGTCGATTGCCGTAAACGGTACACCTGCCGCCGGATACAGTTCCGGACAGGCGATCGCGACCATCCGCGAGGTCGCCGCCGAAACGCTTCCAGCAGGCTATGGCTACGAATTCGGGGCAATGTCGCGCGAGGAAGCGTCGGCCGGCAATACGTCGGTTTGGGTATTCGGCATCTGCATCGTATTTATCTATCTGATTTTATGCGCGCTGTACGAAAGTTTGCTGATCCCTTTCGCCGTCATTCTCGCCGTACCGTTCGGACTGGCCGGCAGCTTCCTGTTCGCACGCATGTTCGGCATCGAGAACAACATCTACATGCAGACAGGCATCATCATGCTCATTGGACTGCTCGCCAAAACGGCCATTCTGCTGACGGAGTACGCCTCGGAGCGCCGCCGAGCTGGGGCAGGCATCGTTTCAGCCGCATTGTCGGCTGCCGAAGCCCGCCTACGTCCCATTCTGATGACCTCGCTGACGATGATTTTCGGACTGCTCCCGATGATTTTCTCCTCGGGCGTCGGTTCCAACGGTTCCCGTTCGCTGGCCGTCGGGACGATCGGCGGGATGATAGTCGGAACTTTTGAACTGCTTCTCGTCGTTCCCGTGCTGTTTTCTGTTTGTCAAACGATACAAGAAATCTTTGGTAGAAATAATATTTGATTTTCCATTCGAGGCGGTCATCTTGGCTGGCGTTCATATTGGCGACGGCGCGATCATCGGAGCACGGGCTGTCGTGACGAAGGATGTTCCGGCTTATACGATCGTGGGCGGAGTGCCTGCACGCGAGATCCGTAAGCGGTTCGATGCGGATACGATCGATCGCCTGCTGCATTTGCGATGGTGGGATTGGCTGATCGAAAAGATTCGGGAGAATATTCCGCATATCACGAATGGAGAACCGGATGCATGTTGTTCATCGGATATTCGCAGATATTTATGAATCCGTTAATCGACACGCCTTTCATAAACTTATTATTTACGCTTTGTCCTTGTCGTCGAGAGGAATTGGAATCGGCCTACGATGATTTTCTCCGCACGGTCATCGAAGTCTGTGATAATACGACCGATTATAAATTGCTTTTTCGGATTTTGACGCATACGCAAGTACGGTTGGAAATGTTATATCCGTCGCGTACACGGGTTAAATCGAATGCTGGCGAGGTATCTGCCTCCCGTTATATCGCAGCAGCCAAACGAATCGTCGAATCGGAGTTGAGCCTTTTGAATGAACGAGTCGTGCATCCGTCGTTGTTTCAGCCGCCCCGTAAAAACGATATTCCGGATTTGTTTTGGAGTTCGGAGTTCACGAAGCGGGATTTGGTAGAGCTGCTCTCCGCTTTGGAGTATCTCGGTCCGATTTTGAATGCCGTGGGCAAATACGCTCCGTTTTCGGTGTTGGTGGCTTTCGCCGAAAAGACGCTCAATGTCTCCTTGCCGAATGCCTACAAAATCCGCGAGGAGGTGTTGAACCGCAAGACGAAGAGTACGGATTTTTTGGAGCGGCTGATCGATGCTCTGATCGAAAAAAGCGCGAAGTAAATGATCCGGCCCGATTATGATGACAGGAGGAATTTTGTTGGTAATTTGTTTTTATTTCCGAAATGCACTATATTTGCAGCATTAAAGAAATAAAACAATCAATGACTTATCTGGAGTTCAGAACGCAGTTATTCGATTTGGGATGCTTCAGCATACGGCAAGTGTATGCGTGGCAGCCTGATTTCGATCGCAATAATCTGACAAGATGGATCAAGAAGGGATTGCTCGTCCGACTGCGGCAGGAGTATTTCGCTTTTCCGGAATACCTCCGACGACCCGATTTCGCGCAATATATCGCCAATCGGATCTACCGACCCTCTTATATCAGTCTGCATACGGCTCTATCGTTCTACGGATTGATTCCGGAGGCGGTCGTGCAGATAACGAGCGTATCGACGCTCAAAACAGCGACCTTCCGCAATCCATTCGGCGAATACTCCTATAAAAGTATCAAGAACGAATTGATGTTCGGATACGAACCTCGTCCGATAGCCGACGGGCGAACGCTCCTTTTCGCAACGCCGGAGAAGGCGTTGCTCGATTTGCTCTATCTCTATCCGTTTTACGACAAGGAAGGGGAATTGGAACAACTGCGGCTCGATGAAGATTATATGCAGGAGGAACTGGATAGGGAACGGCTTGGCGAATATCTCGGTCGGTTCCGGAGCAAGGCTCTCGAAAAGCGGACGGCTGTGCTGATGAAAATTTACGAATTATGATCGATATGGATTTCGTGCGGGGATACTTTCCTCCGCAGATGCGCGAAAATGCGCTTTTCGACAAACACATGCTCAAGGAGTATCTCCAATCTATGATTCTGGATTTTCTCTCCTCGACGCCCTACATGCGAAAGATGGCTTTTATCGGCGGTACGAACCTGCGGCTCATCAAAGGTATCGACCGTTTCTCCGAAGACTTGGATTTCGACTGCAAGGAGATGGACAAGGAGGAGTTCATGCGGATGACCGACGAAGTGCTGACTTTCTTGCATCGCAGCGGACTCGCGGTTGAAGCGAAGGATCGGGAAAATCCGAAATTGACCGCGTTTCGGCGCAACATCCATTTTCCGCAACTGCTGTTCGATCTCGAACTGACCGGACATCGCGATGAGCGATTTTTAATAAAAATCGAAACGCAAGATCAAGGTATAGCCTATACGCCGACGATCGCCAACGTAAAGGTGTGCGGCTTCTTCTTCCCTTTGCCCGTGCCGCCCGACGGCGTACTCTGTGCCATGAAGCTCGCCGCATTGCTCGCGCGCGGCAAGGGACGCGATTTCTACGATGCGATGTTTCTCTTGAGCAGAACCGCTCCCGATTTCGATTTTCTGAAAGCCCGCTGCGGAATCGGCTCGTCCGAAGAGTTGAAAACGGCCGTGCGGCAGATGCTCGAAACGACCGATCTGAATATCAAGAAGCGCGACTTTGAGCACCTGTTGTTCGACCGGAGGAATGCGGACAAAATACTGCGGTTCGGCGAATTCATGGAGAGCATCTGACCGAAAAAGTATCCGTCGTATGCACCGGGAGGGATTTCAGTTCTACAAGCCGTGTAAGGTGTTACAGCCTTATATCAGGTACTATTGGGTATTCCGAAGCCATCGGCCGATGAGTGCTCTGACCGTTCCGGTCGGTTGTCCGCAGATCATCTTTCACAAGCGGACACCGCTCTATATTCCCGAACTCGACGTCGAGCAAGCCAGGTTGACCGTAAGCGGTCAGGTCGATTTTCCCGCTCGGCTCTGTACCGACGGCGACACCGAGATGATCGTGGTCGTATTCCGTCCCCAGTCGATGGGCGTATTCTTGCACCTGCCCGTTTCGCTGCTTTACAATCGGGAGGTTCCGGGGTACGACCTCGAAAATCGAAGTCTGCACGAATTGGCGGAGCGAATTTTCGACTGCAGCGACGATGCGCTCTGTGTCGGTCTCATCGAACATTGGTTATTGTCGCAGCTTGCAGCAACGATCTGCCGGGACGGTCGATACGGCAGCGTGGAGACGAATCTCCGAAGAATCGATGCGACCGTAAAACGGATATTTGCCGAGCCACGGACCTCGGTTGCAGAGTTGGCTTCGGATGCCTGTCTCGGCAAAAAGCAATTCGAACGGGTATTCGATTCGTTCGTCGGTATAACTCCGAAAGCATACGCCGGTATCGTCCGGTTCCATAAAGCACTGTGGTATATGCAGCATCGGCAAGACGATAGGAACTATGCGCAGATCGCACTATCGAGCGGCTATGCGGATCAGTCGCATTTCA
>CAZQDT010000115.1:0-7805 GCA_964592005.1 uncultured Eubacteriales bacterium | reverse complement strand
TGTTCTCCCACTATTCTCGAAAGCTGCATTATAACTATTCCAGACAAACCATAGTCAGTAAATAATATTTCTCCCTTTTCTTCTCTGAGAACTTTCTCACCTCTTACTACTTTGGCTATTCCGTTTACCTTTACACCATTTAAAGATTTTACATATTGACTACTGCTTTTAATCTGCACAAGTGCTGGAAAAACTTCTGTACAGGTATGTCCCATAGAAACCATAAGCTTATGAGCACTTCCGTCTGAACCAAGATTAGGCGAAGCTTTACCGCCTGTCGCTATAATTAGTTTATCTGCCATCTGCTTTTCACCTTGTTTACTTACTAGAATAAATTTATTTCCTTGTTTTTTAATGCTTTCCACTTCAAAATCACAAACTTCTTTTATTCCAAGATTTTCTGCTTTCAGACGCAGTACATCAAGCACTCCTGACGCCTGATTTCCATAAGGATATACTCTGCCTTCATCTTCTGTTTTACATAAAACTCCAAGTTTTTCAAAAAATCGAATAGTATCTTTTACTGTATATTTTTCCAAAACTTTTTTTACAAATTCTATATCTTTTCCATGATAATATTTGGGGGAAGCATTTATATTTGTCAAATTACAGCGTCCATTCCCTGTTGCTAATATCTTTTTGCCTACTCTATCCATTTTTTCCAATATTACAACTTCTATATCGTTTTTGCCTGCCATAGCCGCATTTATAGCCGCCATAAATCCGCTTGCCCCACCACCAACAATTACAATTTTCTTTTTTTCCATAATTTTTTCCTTTCTATAATTAATTGCATTAACAAAAAGAACAATATTTAATTATTTTCATTTAAGTTCACTACTTTTATTTAATTTATATTCTTCTTTAAGATAAACAAATTCATCATAAGGTATAGTAAATTTTAAAACACCTACTGTACGAGGTGCTATAATATATTCATTACAAATTACAACAAAACCCTCATCATTAAAATACCACGTTTCATCTGTCAGAATATTTGATATATTTTTTTCATAATCTTCATAAAAATAATTTTGATATTCCGCTTTTTTAGTTAAATTTAAAATATATTCGTTTATAAATTCTATTGCTTTTTCTCTATCTGTGGTTATATCTTTTAAAGTTAAAAGTTCCTGTGTATGTGTATCAAAATTCTGTGCCGAGTAAGATGTACTTGGATAAACTCCACCAAAATAGCGGTAATCTTCCTGTACAACACTTATAACAGCTTTATCCATACGTTCTGAAGAATATTTTCTTCCTATACCATAGGCCGCCCAGCTATTAATATCCAAATTTTCTTCTTTTCTAAATTTATAATCATTTTTAGCATTTGAAAGTTCTTCTTTCATTATAGACTTCAATTCTTCCCTGTCTTCTTTATAAAATTCATTTATCTTATCTGCTGACTTTTTTTCTATAAAAAAACCGGGAATATTTCCACTAATATATATAATCAACACATTTTCAGAATTTTTCTCTTCAATAGAATAATCTTCAAGTTTCATGATTATATCAAATTTTTCTTTTTGTTCTTTTTCTGTAACAACAGGTATAGTTTTACTATCTATTTCAGGTTTAATTGCAACACTCATACTTAAAATAACAAAAATTACTCCAAAGATCAGTGTTATCAAAAATGCCAATGCACACCCTATTTTACGCACATTTTTTACTCCTTTCAGAAAATATTATATCTGTTTTTCCATAATATAATCATCCATTACAAACCCATTCCCTATATCGGCTACCTGTTCTCTTACTTTTACAAAGCCCATTTTTTCATAAGCTCCTATTGTAGTTAAATTATGCCTGTTTACTGTAAGCCATATTTTTTCAAGAGAATTTTCTCTGCATATATCTACAAGAAAATTTATAGCTTGACGTGCATAACCTTTTCCCCTGCTATCTTTATGAAGATACAATTTACTTAAAAATAAAGATTTTTCTTCTTTATGTATTCCTGTATAACCTATTAAAATTCCGTTTTCCTTTATCATATAGTAATTATATCCATTTTTAATTTGTTCTGTAATTGCAGACAATGATTGGAATTTATTTACCATATATATTACCTGTTCTTTTCCTATGATTGCAGTAAAATATTCATGCCATATTTCCTCTGCTAAAATACAAAGTTCATTTATTTGTTGTGATGTTTCTACCAATTGAAATTCTAATTTCACAAATATTCCTCTTTTCTTTTTAAACATTTCATCTTTCTATTTGATAATAATATCACTTAATAAAGCTGTATTCAACTAAAAACTATTTTCAACTTGAATAATTTAATTTATATTAATTAAAAAGGATTTTAGTTTATGAGTAATTTGGCTTATCCAGATAAAAATTCTGAAATGCCAGATGACAAAATATTTTATTTGATAAGAAATGTGTTCCAAAATCTCCTTATATCAACAAATACGGGGATTTCACCCCCGTATTTAGTTTAACTTATTTTTAGATATTCAAAAATCAATTCATCTAATGCCGTGCTTACTTTATAAATTTCTATGTAATCTCCTTCGTTTTCCATAAGATTATTAAGCTTTTCTCTTAAAACATTGATTTTTTCGTTTATTTTTTTCTCTGTTAAAGTTTCACCCATTTTAACTTCCACCTTTATCTTTTAATGTAATTTTTTATAACCTGCAACAATAAATTCTTTTAATTTTTTATGCCCCCTCTTACTTTTAATATACTTTGGCATTTCAAAATAAATCATTTGGAAAATTTAACAACCTTAGAATATATCATTTTACAATTTTTAACATCAAAAATAAAGAGTAGAATTTTTCATTATCTTGATTTATTTTTATAAAAAATCAAGATAGATGATACAAAAATTATTATAGCTGACAAAAGCTGTGAAACTGCTATACCCGTACTTCCAAGCATAAGCTGATCCATTCTCATTCCTTCTATCCATACTCTACCCAATGAATATCCCAATAAATAAACCAATATAATCTGTCCGTCAAATTTTTTATGTTTCTTCAACCACATTAAAAACATAAATACACATAAATTCCAAACTGACTCATATAGAAATGTCGGATGTACCTGTACATATTCTACACCATTTATTGTTATAATTTTGTCGAAAAGAGTATCCGGAATGTAAGAAATTTGTGAAACTTTATAACGCATTGCAAATAACGACTCCGTATATCCCCCAAAAGCCTCACTATTAAAGAAATTTCCCCATCTTCCAATTATTTGTCCCAAAATAAGGCTTGGTGCGGCAGTATCTGCCAAAACCCAAAATTTAATTTTCTTAATCTTGCAATATATAATAGCTGTAACTATTCCGCCTATTATTCCTCCATATATTGCCAGTCCACCTTCTCTTATTGCAAATATTTTTAAAAGATTATCTTTATAGCTATCCCAAGAAAATACAACATAATAAACCCTAGCACATATCACCGAAACCAATATCGCTATTACTGCAAAATCCCAATACATTTCCGGATCTTGTCCCGTTCTTTTTGCTTCATACTGTGCCAAATACACTGCTAAAACCATTCCTGCAACTATTATTACCGCATACCAATATATGTCAATTCCAAAAATTGTAAAAGCAATTCTGCTTAAACTATTTATTTTAATTCCTAAATTTGGAAACCATATGTCTGGCATAGAATTCCCTCCTATCTCATATCACATTATTTTTTAATTATTATCTTTTTTATTTACTCCTTTCAATTATTGTCAAATTTTATTAAAATAAACCTCAATTTTAATCATAAACATCAACTTAAATACTGTCAAGAAAAAACTAAATGAATTTAATTTATTTTATATATTGACATTCCTAAAAGAGCTATTGTAAAATTTGGTTATAAATTTTTATATTTACAATTTTTTATTACATAGGGGGTAAAAATTTAATGAATCAAAAATTAAAAAAAATAACTGCATTGATTGTATGCTGTTTAATGCTTTCTTTAACAAGTTGTTCAAATGAAGTTTCTACTACCGAAAACTCTACTACTGTGACCACTCAGGCAACTACACAAGCTACAACTACTCAACCAAGCACTGAAAACACAACTGTTGCAACCACTCAGGCAAGTACTCAAGCCACAACTACTGTAACTACTCAGGCAAGTACTCAAGCCACAACTATTGCAACTACTCAGACAAGTACTGAAACTAAAGTTGAAAAATCTGATATCAAAATTGAACAAATACTTGCAGATTTGCAATCTGTCGGTGCTATTTCAGCTAATCCTGATAAAGTAACCGCAATTCCAACTATTTCAGAAAATAATGTAGAAATTGAAAAAGTCGAAACATTTGGTGATAATTTTGTTGTTGTAACATTAAATGGAAGACTGGACAAAATTGACACCACTGACATAATTTTGAAAAAATATTCAGATAACTGGTATTCTCTTTCGCCTACTACTTCAATTATGAAGACAAAAGATTCATATTCTACAATAAATGATGAAGGAAAAACTGTTATCATCTACTGTACAAATGATACTATTAACGGAACTAAGGTTGTAACAGATACTTCCGAAAAGAAATTTTCAAATCTAGCAGCCGAAATCGTTACAGCTGACAATTATTTGTCATGGCAAATGGACCATGGCGGTTGGGATAAAGGAGTAGAAAACCAAGCTAAAACTGCTTGGACAGCTGGTGTCAAAAAAAATAAATCTTCAGGCTGGACAGCTAAAAATGGGGAGATGATTGGTACAATTGACAATGATGCTACATATACCCAAATGCGTCAAATTGCCGCAGTATATAGAGAAGTAAAAGATGAAAAATATAAGGAAAGTGTTTTAAAAGGACTTGATTTTATTTTTAATTTACAATACGAATCAGGCGGCTTTGCTCAGGTATATCCTAAAAGAGGAAATTATTCAGATTATGCAACCTTTAATGACAATGCAATGATAAATGTTCTTATAATGCTTGAAGATATGAAAAACAAAGCATATCCTTTTGATTCTGACATAATACCTGATGAATATATGGCAAAAATAGAAGAATCTATCAATAAAGGAATTGATTTTATATTAAAATCACAAATTAAAGTAGATGGAAAATTGACAGCATGGTGTGCTCAACATGACCCTGTTACTTACGAACCAAGAGGTGCAAGAGCTTATGAACTTCCTTCAATAAGTGGTTCTGAATCAGTTGCTGTTGTTAAATTTCTTATGAATCAGAAACAGACACCGGAAATAAAAAATGCTGTTGACAGTGCAATACAATGGTTTAAAGCTTCAGAAGTAAAAGGTATAAAATATGTAAAAAATGACCCTAATAAAGTTTATTTTGTAGAGGATGCAAATTCAAGCTTATGGTATAGATTTTATGATATTGAAACTAATCTTCCTATCTTTTGCGATAGAGATGGTGTTAAAAAACACAGTATTACAGAAATTGGTGAAGAAAGAAGAAATGGTTACAGTTGGAGTGGCTCATATCCAAGAAAACTTATAACTGTCTATGACCAATTTAATGGAGAAAATTATGCCTGCAAAATTGAGGCAAATGTTATAAATACAAATTCTTCTACTGCCGACAATAAAACTCTTACAAAAAATGCAGTTAAAATGGTAACATTTGAAATCATTTCTAAATAAAATATATTTAAATTCAAGGGATTGCTAAATGCAGTCCCTTTTTATATAAAAATTTTTATAGCTTTAATTTTAATTTTGTTGTACAATAATACCGATTAAATTTTAGAAAAGGTAAGTGATTATTATGAAATTACAAAGACTTATGAGTTATGTACGTCGGGCATTAGATGATTATAATATGATAAATACAGGAGATAAAATTGCTGTCGGATTGTCAGGCGGAAAAGACAGTATTGCATTGTTAATGGCACTCAAAGGTATTCAACGTTTTTATCCAAATAAATTTGAACTCGAAGCAATAACAGTATCCCTAGGATTTGAAAATATGGATTTTTCACCCATGGTAAAACTTTGCAAAGAAATAGATGTACAATATACGATAGAAACTACGGATATAGGGCAAATTATTTTTGATGAAAGAAAAGAAAGCAATCCTTGCTCACTCTGTTCCAAAATGCGAAAAGGTGCATTGAATGAAGCTGCTAAAAATCATGGCTGTAATAAAATTGCACTTGGGCACAATAAAGATGACGTAATTCAGACTTTTTTACTATCATTATTTTATGAAGGAAGAATAAATACCTTTTCGCCTGTTACATATCTTGACAGAATGGATTTATATTCAATTCGCCCTCTTATCTATGTAAGAGAAAAAGAAGTTAAATACTATATAAATAAAAATAATCTTCAAGTAATAAAAAACAACTGTCCTGCTAATGGAAATACCAAACGTGAAGAAGTAAAAAATCTCATTTATTCATTAGAAAAACAATACGCAAATTTAGACGAAAAAGTATTTGGAGCAATACAACGTTCAGGTTTATCAGGCTGGGAACTTAAAAATAAATAAAATCAGTAATAATTGACAAATATTCACTTAATAAAGTATACTTTATTTAACAATTTATGTTAGGAGGCTTTTATATGGCATACAAAATTTTAGAAATTGACCCTTATTTAGCACCTTATGAAAAAGATATTCAACTAAGAATGAATAATTACAAGACCAAGAAAAAGGAATTATTAAAAGACTGCAAAACATTGAGTGATTTTGCCAATGGTTATGAATATTTTGGTATACACAAAACTAAAACTGGTTGGGTATATCGTGAATGGGCTCCAGCTGCTGAAGAAATGTATTTTACTGGCGATTTTAATAACTGGGATATAAATGCCTGCCCTATGACCAAACTTGAAAATGGAATTTTTGAAGTTTATTTAGAAGGTAAAACTGCTTTAAAAGCAGGTCAGAAAGTACAAGCAATAGTAATTCATAACGGTGAAACTCTACGAAGGATACCTACTTATGCTACACGTGTAATTCAAAATCCTTTTACTCTTCTATGGTGTGCAGAAATCGAAGACACTTTTAAAGCTTTCCGCTGGACAGATAAAGATTTTAAACCTAAAAAAACTCCTTTTATATATGAATGTCATATTGGTATGGCACAAGAAAAATATGGTATTGGCACATATAAAGAATTTAAAGAAAATATCTTACCTCGAATTAAAGAATTAGGATATAACACAATACAAATTATGGCTATTATGGAACATCCTTACTATGCCTCCTTTGGTTATCAGGTATCCAATTTCTTTGCTCCATCTTCACGTTATGGGACAAGTAAAGAACTTAAAGAATTAATAAATACTGCTCATGAAATGGGTATTGCTGTTTTGTTAGATGTAGTACATTCGCATGCTATAAAAAATACGAATGAAGGTATAAATGAATTTGATGGTACAGATTATCAATTTTTTCATAGTGGTGCAAGAGGATATCATAATGCTTGGGATACTAAACTTTTTAACTATAACAAAAATGAAGTAATTCATTTTTTACTTTCAAATTTAAAATATTGGCTTGAAGTATTTCATTTTGATGGATTTCGTTTTGATGGTGTAACATCTATGATTTACCATGACCATGGGCTTGGAAGTGCTTTCAGTAACTATGATATGTACTTTTCAATGAATACTGATACTGAAGCTGTAACATATTTACAACTTGCCAATGAATTAATTCATCAAGTAAATCCAAAAGCTTTAACTATCGCTGAGGATATGTCCGGAATGCCCGGAATGTGTCTTAGCATAAATAAAGGCGGTATTGGTTTCGATTACCGCTTATCTATGGGTGTACCAGACCTTTGGATTAAAATGTTAAAGGAAACTTCTGATGAAAACTGGGATATG
>CAZQDT010000114.1:0-7889 GCA_964592005.1 uncultured Eubacteriales bacterium | reverse complement strand
ACAAAACGGGGTTACAAAGTACACATACAAGAAAATGATAAGGGAAAAGTTTATGGCTATTCAGTCAAACGGGGTAACTCAAATTATTAATCATCCGTGTTGGGTATCGGGAGAAATCTGACTCCATCAAAGATAGAAGCTACTTGGGCAAAATTGCATCCGCAGGAAAGGACGTTTGAGCAGACAAAGCCTATTCCCCAACAAACACGGACAACCAACGCTGATTCTGTTATACAACCCAAGATGGCTCCACAGTCTGTTATAAGGCACTATGATATAACAACAAACGAATATCACAGCTACCATGTGGAGATACCCGAAGCCGCTGACAATATTATCCGGCAAGAATATTTTTTGGAGGAAGCTCATCCGTTAGCCAAGATTGAAGAGATACAACACACGGCTCTTTTACTCTTTGCCGGGTATTTGGATGCTGCCACAAGTATGGCTGCTTCAAGTGGTGGTGGCGGTTCTGACACTGGTGGCTGGGGACGAGACAAGGACGAGGATGAACTTGAATGGGCACGTCGCTGCGCAAGAATGGCAAACAGCATGTGCAAACGCAGAAAAGGACTTCACAGATAATCTACCTTTTATAAATATAAGAAAATGGGTATAGGAAAATCAAGGGGCACTTCACCTATAAATGTCAACGACATGCTGGAGAAAGTTGAAATCAACCAGCAAATTGAGTCAGAAAAACAAGAAATTGATAAACTTCTCATAGAAATAAGAGAAGCAAAGGAAACGCTGATAAAGTTCAATGAGGATTTGGAGAAAGCTATCGCTGCCGAATGTCACATTGAAGGTGCGCTCAAAGCGGTAGCTGGCAGTTGTGAGAATGTTGTCAACGGCATCTGTAATGCCATCGTGAAAGCTGAACGAGATACTAAATTCAAGACAACTATCACTCCGGAACAGCTTGCTAAACTTAGACAACTCATAGACCATTCTGTAGAAAGGTGGAGCTCAGTACTGGCAAATCATCGTGCCGAGCAATTGAGGCTTATTTCCGAACATGAATCCAATATGCACAAAATTCTTAGACGAGGGCGTCATTTCAACTGTGTCAAAGCTAATACATGAACTGTATATGGATATTGTTGACTATCAGTTATTTGTGGGTAATACGGTAGAAAAGTGGGGCGTTTTTTCTTTGGAAGCATAATTATAGCCGAAATTTAACGATATTAACTTTTGTAAACCACAATAATCATGGAAGTGTGCAAGTTTTATACTGATAGTATTACTTATAAGAAATGGTCTGAATGTTTGTATTTGGTGTAGAAATATGACGAGAGCCTCTTAATAAGTGTGAAAAAAGAATGCATAAATAAACTTTTGTGGTGAAATTTTATTGATTGTTGATTATTTTATATACTTTTGCGTTCAAATTAAATAGATTTGCAAAATGGGAGACTTAAATCGAATCAAAGTTGTACTCGTTGAAAAGAAGCGGACGGCCAAATGGCTTGCTGAGGAATTAGGGAAAAATCCGGCTACCGTAAGCAAGTGGTGTACCAACGTGTCTCAGCCAGACCTGTACACATTAGACAAGATTGCAACATTACTTGATATTGACAAGCGAGAACTTATAACAGGGAAAGATTGATGTCATGACAGATATTACACAAATCCAAGAATCAGAGTATGACGCAATTCTGCGACAGGCTGTCGCAGTTATTGACAGGACAAGAGCAATGGTGGCAACGGCAGTAAGTTCTGCCATCGGTACGGCTCATTGGGAAATAGGGAAATTGCTTCACGACAGAAAAGTTGAGAGCAAGCATGGAAGCGGTGTGGTCAACCGTTTGTCCTATGACTTGAAGCAACGCTATCCACAGATGGGCGTTTCGCCCAGAAACCTGTGGGATATGATGAAATTCTACGAACGTTTCTGCAACAGCGATTCAAAACTGCGACAGGCTGTCGCAGTTATACCATGGGGACATATACTGACCTTGATGCGCAAGTTCGATGAAGATGACAAAGCCATATTATACTATGCACAAGAAATAACATCAAAAGGCTGGAACCGTGAACTTCTATCCAGTGCCATATCTCTGAAAATGCACATGAGGAAGGACACCCCTTCTGATAATAATTTTGAGCAGACTCTGCCCTGCTACACAGGCGATGTTTGCTAACGAAGTGTTCAGAAGCGGTTATAACCTTGGATTCCTTGGAGTTAAAGACCCTATATTGGAAACAGAGCTTGAGACCCGACTGGTAGAGAAGGTAAAGCAGTTCCTTTTGGAACTTGGCAAGGGCTTCACTTATATCGGCAACCAGTATGTGCTCGAATACAACGGAAAACGGAGTAAGGTAGATATGCTTTTCTTCCATCGTGGCCTGCATTGCCTAGTAGCCATTGACCTGAAGATTGGCGAGTTTAAGCCGGAATATGCAGGCAAGATGAACTACTACCTGTCATTGCTTGACCGTTTGGAGCGTAGGGAAGATGAGAATCGTTCTATCGGCATTATTCTATGCGCCGAGAAAGACCGTGTGGAAGTAGAACTGGCATTGGAAGAAATGGGGAAACCCATTGGTGTGGCAGATTATCAACTGATAGTTCCGCAAGAAGAATTAAAGAAAGTGGTAGCCGAAGAAGTAGAGGCTTTTGGTAAAGAATTCCCTCTTCGTTCAGAGACTGAGGTTAAATCATTGTTAGAAAAGAAATGATATCAAAGAAAGTATGACTATTCCTCAAAATGTTATAAGTCATTTAAATGAGCTACCTATTGAAGAGGTAGCTTGTAAGCTTGGTTTGGAGGTAAAAAGACATAAAACACTTTGCTTTAAACATAACGACCATAACCCTAGTATCACTTTCTCCACCAATAAGAACATATATAAATGTTGGGTATGCGGAGTGGGAGGTGGTCCTATCAAATTGGTGCAAGACAAGGAGGGATGGAACTTCCAACAGGCATGCATTTGGTTGGGCAAAGCATTCAATATCTGGTGGTCTGAAAACAATCGAGATAGGAATGTTTTAAAAATAACCGTCCCCAAAGTACACTCCCCAAAAAGCTCAAAAGATACCTTTACGTTTGATGAAGATATCTATACGTGGCTAATAAATAATGCAATACTTTTAGAGCCTGCAAAAAAATTCTTATTTCTAAAAAGACATTTGAAAGAAGATGTCGTACAGAAGTTACGAATAGGTTCTATTTTTAATTCTACTACTGTAATAGACAATCTTGTCAAGATATTCGGGGAGGAAAGATGTTTGAAAATTGGACTTATTAGGCGAGGCGACTATGGGTTGTATTTTTATTTCTATACTCCATGCTTGCTGTTCCCCTACTATGATCAGGATGGAAGATTAATTGGAGTACAATCAAGATATTTGGGCACTAATGAAAAAGCTCCTCGATTCCAATTTATATCTTCGCAGAAAACTAGGCTGTATAATCTGCCAATTCTAAACAATCTAAAACGAGGAGACAAATTGTATATAAGTGAAGGTATTACGGACTGTTTGGCATTGTTGTCTGACAATATGAATGCCGTATCAATACCTAGTGCAACGATTCTGCCAATGGAAGATTTGATGTTGTTAAAAAACTACGACTTGCATATGTATCCAGACCAAGATGAGGCTGGACAAAACGCCTTTATGGCATTAAGGCGTTTTTTTGTAAATCAATACTCGACAGTAAAAATGGAAAAATTGCCAGAAGGAGTAAAGGACTATTGCGATTTCTATATCAAAAAACAGGAAATAAGTGGAAGAGAATTATAAGAAAATGACAGATATGAAAACAGAAGAATATACCTTTGATATACTATTAAATGACATACAGTCAGAACCGACCGAGGACAATGAAATGAACAAAACTGTCGACATTGCTGGACGCGAATATAGTTCAAAGTTGATTGTGATTCAAATGTTGATTGGCTTAGCAAAATTGTATAAAACAGAAAATTACAAAGATAGCGAGAAGTTAAATAATGCCATCGAAAAAGAAGTGAATAACGACGAACTGTTGTCGGGGTACATGTTCTTTATTTCCCAAATCCCGCAGTTTAATTATTTGTGGAGCTATATGAGGAAGTGCAAGAAAGACTATAAAGAATTCTTAGTTAATTCTATCCACTTCTTGAATAACGTATTAGTGGACATTAATATGCTGTATAGAAAACCACTAGTATTGAGGGACATACATGTTGTATTTCATGAAATACTGGATGTAAAACTTATTGATAAAAAACCATTTGTAAAGACTTGTTTGCTTTGGGAAAATTTTTATCGTATAGCAACGGTGAAAAGCGAGTATAATATCAGTATAAAGAATAAGGAGAGTTTGCTGAAAACAGGATGCCGGAAAGAGCCTTCTGACATGGAGGTATTTATAGATTCTGCTTTAAAAACGCTAAAAAAATATTATGTCAAAGAAAAAGATAGAACAAAAGAATGAAACTATTTAATAAAATACTAGATGAGCAGAATATATTCAACTCAATATTCTGCATGGAATCATATGTGTTTGACAAAGGATTATTGGATACATCAAATCCCGTATATCTTCATGATGAAGGCGAGGTGAAAGGAATCATTGCTAACAATGATTTGGAACTATATTATGCGCTTGCAGACAAGTATAACGTAGAACTGATTTCAAAAGTTATTAAATGTTGCCAGCAAAAGCTGAAATGGGTATTCGAAGACAAGGAAAATCTGTTTGACGCTACAGTATACTTTAAAATTAAGAACTACGATACGAAAACGAAGAAACTAAATTTTCGTCCAATGCACACATCAAGACTTGTCGATTTGATTTGCATGGTGAGTATCTTGAACTGTTTAATGTTTGATGATGACATGGAGACTGGGGATAGGAAACTTTCGGATTTATCGAAGTTGTTCCCCCACAATTTCTATGGTAATATACCCAGCACGAACGTACAGTATCTATTCTGTAAATGGCAAACAAAATATAAAGAGTATACAGAGGAGGTGATTGAACACTGTAGAGCTTACCAAAGAAACCATAACTATCTGACTGAAGTTAGTTTGGATATTCAAAACTTTTTCCCGTCAATTTCACCAAAGATACTATATGATTACATCATCAGCAAATTGTCAAAAACTTACGAAAAAGACAAAGACGCTTTGAGTGCGGCAGTAGCCAAGTTGTTATATTTCAATATATCAAAAGATAATATTGGATCTTGGACAAAGTATTACTATCCAGAAGAAACTGATTTAACGGACACTAGTACATACATGAACTGTGGAATACCACAGGGGCTTCCGCAATCGTATTTTTTTGGTAACCTTTGCATGATAGAGGTAAAACGACTACTGATGCAAGACGAAACCTTCAAAGGTGATGCCTATTTCTATGTTGACGACTCGGTGATATACATACAAGCTAAGCTGGATGAAGAAAAATTCAAGAAAAAGATAAATAATCTGAATAATAGCCTCAAAATATGGTGCGAGAATGCAGAAAAAGACCAAAGTACAATAGATAAATTTGTCGGTAAAACGCACCTTGAATTTCAGAAGAAATTAAATTACAAAATAAAGTTTTATGAAGACGGGAAGAGCGTTTTCACGCACATAGACGATGCAGACAATCTATATGGACCAATAGCAAATATTACTCGGGAAACATACATGAATTCCAATCTGTCTTACAATCTGGATGAAATCGATGATCATGTGTCATTAAAGAAGTTAAATGCTCTTGACAAAGTGATTTCTCGGGAAATTGGTAAATTGACTAATAAACAGAACAAAGAAAATAGAGAAGGACACAATTACTATGCACTTGATTCTAGGCTCAAACTTCTGCGACGGTTTAAGAAATTTTTCCTTTACCGTAATCGTCTGTTAAAAATAAAAGAAGAGGGAGGTCCGAATGATGACACGCTAAACGATTTCAGAAATCGTTTTTTGAAAAAAGTTACAGATCCTGAAATGTTTTTCGAACAATTTGAAGAAGACATATTCCAGTCGGAATATCGTTTAATTATTCAGAAACTTGTAAAGCGAAGGGCTGAAATTTTCAAACAAGAGTTAATTGACTTCGAGAAACAAATACTGATGAAATGTCATGTAGACACATCTGGAAAACTATCATTTCTATTTTTCTCCAAGGATGTTAACGCTTCCTGCCTAATGAAATCAATTTCTCAGGATCCATATGCTTCGTTAATACGATGGGATAGAGAAAATTTCAGCGGGTTGAAAGGTATGGAGTCCGACAAACAGATGGAAAAATTTCGAGATTTTTTGTCACAGAAGCCAACAGGGCAACCAAGATACAGCATCTTCAAAATGCGGAAACAAGGTTTTGACAGAATTTCATTTACCAAATTTGTAATGAAAGCCTCTGCAGAGTATCAACGCAAAATATTGAATGTGTATTTCTCTGGAATTATGGATGTTTTTCCATCGGACACATTATCTTTTTCGAAAACAAATGCTAGACGGTTCAGGTATACAGAGTTGAGAATATTATCATATTTGAGGAATAAAAATTTCGAATTAGAACAATTTGAGGAGTTTATAGAACATATAAACGAAAAAGACATCTCAAATCAGATGGGAATAGATATCGGATTGCTTGAAGTGTTGAATATCTTCATTAAGAACGTACGTAATCCTGCATGGGTGGACTCTTTAATTATGACCCATCGACTGACAAAAGGATTGTGGTATAATGGTTCAAAATTTTTGAATTCATACACACTGCACAATGAAGAACATGCTGTAACACTTATATCGAAATCTCTTGAACTGACAAATAGGATAGACTATTTTATGCTGAAGGATGTGGATTTCTATATTTTGTTTCTAGCATGCTACTTGCATGATATCAGTATGGTTATACATCCTGATTTGGGCAGACTAAGTTCGGAAAACGGACAAAATTTGGTATTGATTGCTGATTTAATGACACAAATGCAAGAAGAGGTTAATAAGTTTGCAAATATAGATATCACAGATAAAAAGAACTCTCGTTATAAAGATGCAGGAATATTCTTAATCAAAGTATTCAATGATATTTATGGCTACTTCGAGGCTTTGGTTAGGGATAACCATGCAAAAGACAGCGCCCAGTTTATTCGTGACCGTTCAAAGTCACTACTAAATTATTTAGAACCAACATTATTGTCTTTTGTGGCTAGAGTCTCGGAAAGCCATGGATATGATGTAATGGATGTTTATGGACTCAAATCAAGAGCCAAAGACGATACAATCAGCTTGAAATATTTGATGATTCTCATTAGATTAGCAGATTTACTGGATGTTGCAAATGACAGAGTAAACTATCATTTGCTAAGGCAGAACCTGAAAAATTTGTCAACAACATCGAAGTTTCATTGGATATCGCATCTTGTGACTGACAAGATAGTATTAAACACAGATTACATATCCGATGATAATGTTGAAATGAGTGACAAACCAATAACAGAAGTCATAAAAATAGAACTTTACTTGAATGTGAAGCAACTGACGGCAGCAAAAAGTGCAAAAAAATGCGAAGGATGTGAATTGAGGAAAGGGGCAGAGAAGGATTGCCTGTGGGTTAGAATAAAGGGCGGTTTAGATTCAACTGTAGAGTGTTCAGAAGATGCCTGTACAGTGCTCTGTCGATGGATGATGCGGAAGCATGACTGGTTGATTAAAGAACTGATAGCATTAAATAACTATCTATACTCGGTAAATAATTCACTATTCAAGACGAATGTTAACTTTATTATACGCTATCGTGATGAAATGAGGTTAGATGCAGATATGTTTGACAGCGTACAAGAGTATCTTGGAGAGTAAAAAAACAAGTAATTTAGCACCAAATAAAACTCTTTTTGAGGGCGTCATTTCAACTGTGTCAAAGCTAAGACAATAAAAGTATAACAATCCG
>CAZQDT010000113.1:0-7923 GCA_964592005.1 uncultured Eubacteriales bacterium | reverse complement strand
CGGAAATATACAGCTATTTCTCTATCTGAGTACCCAAACCAATATTTTAAATATATAAGCTGTCTATCCCGAGGTACCAATTGGTTTATTGCATAATATAAGTCACTATAATCATCTGGGAAATATCCCAAAGACTCATCTAGCGGTTCAGTAGATGATGCGTACTTATAATATAACTTGGAAGCCTCCCTATGCAGAGAGACTGAAATATACTTTGTAAATGTTGCTGCTATTTGAATTTTATTTAACATTTACCCCACCTCCATATATAAATTAGGAGGGCGTATCAAATTATGCTATAAAATTATTCATTAATTTTGATACAAAGATAATATGTATACTCCAGCAGAATATATAACATATAACGTACTAGGTAAACAAAAAGACTTGGGGACTGCTTGTCGCAAACCACAAGTCGTATTAACAATGAAACTAGAATCCTTAGAATGGGTGATGGTAAATGTTTGTGTTTGAGTATTATCTACATGAAGTTGCCACACAGTATCCAAAATAGATATTGGAACGCTGTCTAAGACATCCCCATTAATCAGAGTTATGTACAATGAAATCCCTCCTGTTAGATACCCCTCCTACCTGTGGGCTTAAGGAGACCTACACAGGTAAGGGATTACTATGTACAGGATTTAGAGCGAAGAAGCATGTAATAGCACCCCCTAAAATACAATATGGTAGTTAGAGCCTAGAACATCTTTGAGAGCTCTGTCGATATAATTTGGAGTAATTAAAGCTAATGTTATACATTTAAAATCTTCTGGGAGTTTCATATTAGCCTCTATCGCCAACATAAGTGCCACATGATAGTCTTCAATTTGTACCAGATGAACACCATATTTATATGCAGCCTTAGATATGTTGGAATAAGTTGAAAGCTTTGGGTTAAACATCGACCACTCCGCTGAGAAACCCTGTTCTTTGAATTGTTGACATAAATCTTTGGCTGTTAAATTAAACAAAAGAATACCTGCAATTCCTCCATAGAAGTCATCTCCTCTCACATAAGGTCTATCTAGCTTATCGTGGTTTTGAAGAAACCACCCCAGCATTAAACCAAAAGATTCATATCCGTCATTATCGGCTTTTAAAGAATCTCCAAAATGTGCTAACCACGGATACTGCTTGATTAGAGAATGCTTTGCGATATCTTTTTTATTAGAATACTGTTTTTTTATTTCCGAATCAAATACAGCAGCATTCCAACTAGAAGAAGCAATGCTTTCTAAGCGAGCTTTTTGGAGATTACTTTCTGACTCATGTAGACCACGAATTATCCCCTCTACCTGGAAGAGTACTTGTTTCGAACGAAAACTTGTAGAATCAATAGGTTTTTCATAGAGCATATGAACAACTGTTAAATCCTTTGTAAGCGTAACAATAAATTCTTTTAAAAGATGCATATACCTATCCGCATTACAAGATTTACGGAAAAACTCATATATGTATAATCGAGAGTTATCCACAGCCTTTAAAGTTATCCCTGTATTAGTGGAAGATTGATCTAGACTTAAATCATACGGGATGGAAGAATCGGGTATAATTGGCTGACTGCTAGATGATGTGTATGACAAATTGCCAAACAAAATAAACTTTGCATACTTTGGCAGTGGAGTGATTTGATCGAATTCAAATAATACACTTTTATAACGAACTTCATCGGACATTATGTTGTCATCTCCTTTTTAAGAAATAAAAAGGGACTAAAAACAGTCCCAAATTAAATCTTTCTATTACTTATCGGTAGAACCTTTATTTAATCTTAAGTTACCAGTTATTTCGTACTGGCTCGACATCTTCTAGTTTATAACTATAGAGTACACTACAATCATTAACGATTTTGATAAATATTATAATATTTTTCTGATTGTTCCAAAGAAATATTAAATTTCTCAGCCAGAGTTTTAATAATAAATTCCTTAGGTGTCTTCATCTCTTCTAGTACTGATATTAAGACTGAGATTATAATGCCTTGTTGTATGCCCTGTTGCATACCCTGTTCCAATATAGCGTCTTCCATTGTATACATATCTGACACCTCCTATTCTGTTGTTTATGATTTATATACCAGAGTACACTAAAATCATTAACGATTTTGATAAATATTATAATATTTTTCTGATTGTTCCAAAGAAATATTAAATTTCTCAGCTAGAGTTTTAATAATAATTTCCTTAGGTGTCTTAATCTCTTCTAGTACTGATATTAAGACTATAATGCCCTGTTGTATGCCCTGTTGTATGCCCTGTTCCAATATAGCGTCTTCCATTGTATACATATCTGACACATCCTATCCTGTTGTTTATAATTTATATACCAGAGTACACTAAAATCATTAACGATTTTGATACATATTATAATATTTTTCTGATTGTTCCAAAGAAATATTAAATTTCTCAACTAGAGTTTTAATAATAATTTCCTTAGGTGTCTTAATCTCTTCTAGTACTGATATTAAGACTATAATGCCCTGTTGTATGCCCTGTTGTATGCCCTGTTCCAATATAGCGTCTTCCATTGTATACATATCTGACACATCCCTTCTGAATTGATCTGTTAATGTAACACCATATTTTTCTTCCAAAGTATTAAATAACTCACTTTTACCTGCCTTAAAATCAAATGTCTCATTTAGGAAATCTAATAATGGATTGTCCGCAGAGTCTCCACCAAGAGAGGCTATAATTACAGATAATAAATCGTAATCACTCTCAGTGTCTGTGGATATTCCTACTATATTATTTTGCTCTATAGTATACGTTGTTAAAACATTTTTATTCTGAATTGTTAAAGACGGTATCGTACTGACGGCTTAAAATAGAACCACTATAAAAAATTGCTCGTGTAGAAAGTGCATATTTCAAATTATCTGTTGTTTGAGGTTCTAGATTAATTATAATTGTTCTAAGTGTTTTATCACCAGGAACATAAACATTAAAAATTAAATCCTGTGTGGAACCAATATCTTCTGTATTAAGCCTAAGTACCCTATCACCGTCGCTATCAGGAAAGCAATTTTGCTCAATGTACCCAGGTGTAAATTCTTTGAATTCCTTTAAACCATAATGTAAGATACGAGAAACAATACACTTATAACTTAAAAATCTTTTCATTAGACTGTCCAGTTTCTGCTCTCTTGGTCGTGGTTGACTACCAGCCAGTTGCAATGATTTCAACTATATCACCCTCCTTTACTTTATATCAAGTAGTATACAATAATAAACAGTTGTTGTCTAGTAAGAAATATTTAGAGGACCAATTCCTTTGTTAAATCGATAGATGCTTTAGTATATATTTGAAGAATCAATTCAGGAGAAATATGGTCTTGCAATAGCGTCAAAGAAGTAGCTAACGCTTCAAAAGAGTTATCGAATTGCATTACTTTAGCTTGTAAAGTAGTCAATGGCATTAGGGCATTGGGATTTGGTTTAAAACGTTTAATAGACTGCTGCTCAAAGGAATGTTCCTCCTCTAAAGATGCGAACCCCAAAGTATTCTGTAATAGCTTATTAGATGTTAAGAGCTTTTCTGCAAAATGAAAAAATGAAAGGTTGGAATTACTCAGCAGGTAAATTAACTTCAGCAATGACCCCGAGGCATTACATGAGAAGCAATGGTACACTCCAGACTTTTTTAGAATACGAAAAGATGGTCTGGAATCTTTATGAAATGGGCAAGGGAGCTCATAAGAGTCTCCCTTATCTGTTATATTGTGACCTCGCAATACATCCTCTACTTTATAAAAGTTAGGTATTTCTCTTATTAACATTTCTAATCTACTCATAAGTCACACCCCATAATTATCTGACCCTCTATTACATGTCGCTCCTCCTCTGAGAGATTAGGTTCTCTACGTTTCTCGAATAAACTTAAAATCTCAGGTGTGGGATTATCCGGCATAAACGTTTTTTCAAAGTCATCAATTGTTGATTCTACTGTTGGAGAAAAAATATCGGTAATATCTATGGACTTCGATTGCCCAGCTACAGTGGCTGTAACTTTTAGAAGTCCCTCCATTGTTAGTATAAAGGCAACTTCAATTTTTAACTCTCCAACAGGTGCCGGAGGTAAATCATCAATATGAATGGAACCAACCGGTATACATTCAGAAGGTTTTTCAGATAAACCTTGATACAATTCAAGATCTATGAAAGTTTGGTTATCTTGTACAGTTGTGTAATATCTTTTAGTAGAGAATGGCATACCTGTATTGGTAGGTAGACATATATCCAGTGTATCCTGAGCTTTCACAGAAATAGCAAGAGGTAACACATCAACGCAAGATAAGCAAGCACCTGCCGCCAATTCCCCTGCCACGGTAGATGCACCAAGTGCAACTGTCTCATCTGGATTTAGACCACAATTAATAGTTGCGAAAGGAAAATCCTCTTTCAGCCATTCTCGAATAAAAGTCGACTTTGTAGAACCTCCAACAAGAACAATAGTATTAATTTGTTTTCCTAGAGGTGCCATTATTTTTTTAGTTTCATCATAAACCTGACGTGTAGCTTGTTTAATAATATCAGAAGTAATCGTGAAATTGTGCCCACCAATAGTGCAATCCATACTGCCACCCGTAGAAGCAAACAATTTCTTTACCTGCTCACACTTTAATGTGAGTTGTTCATATTCTTCAGACGTAAGAGATATGTCTCCTTTGAGCAAAGTAGCTGCGATATGGTCAATATCATCACCACCCAGTTTAGAATTGCCATACGTCCCAATAACCCTGCTAAAGCACTTTGCATCTTCTGGGACTACGACATCAAATGTCTCACGAATCTGTTTGGCAATATCCGGAGTATTTATAGTTAGATGAAGATGGGTCACATCAAATGTTCCACCCCCTAGATCATATACTACAATGTTACCACCTGAAATAGAGTCTAGGCTACGATAAACATAGCAAGCAGCTGTAGGTTCTTTGACAATACGGTGAACAGTTAAACCTGCAAGTTCCCCAGCTTTTAAAGTAGCTCTGATTTGAGCTTGAGTAAAGTAGGCAGGTACGGTAATAACTACATCGTTGACTTTACCAACATAGATCTCCGCACGTCTACACAATTCTTTTAAGATCTCAGCTGAAATTTCAATAGGTGTGACAGTAAGTGTAGAACCATCATCATCAGTTAAAGTGATTACTTCCTCAGAACCCATTAAACGTTTAACTGAGTATGCCACATTAGACTTATATCTATTCAGATAAGCTTCCTCTCCAACAACAAATTGCCCTTCATGCCACATAACACATGAGGGAATAGTTACCTTTCCCATACGTAGAGGTATGAGTTTAGGTGTAGCCGATGATGTTTTTAGACCGATAGCACTGTTAGTTGTACCAAGATCTATTCCAAAGATATTTTTAGTTAGATTTAATTTTTTCATTTGTCGCTGCCTCCTAATGGGATAAATCGAATTCCCTCAATATTTAAGTTAGAGTAATAAGTAGATGTAACTCCCTTAGTCTCTGTCTTGCACAGATAAGGAACACATACAATACTAGAATCTTCTGTATCATTGCCCCTTAGAGCATCATCTAAAATAGATAATATATCCTCATCAGGTAATCCAACTTCAACAGCTGTGACTGTGTTATCAATAGCGTCTTGATTTAGAAGTAAAGCATCTGAAGCGGGGATAGAAAACTCCAATATAATCTTTTGAGCACTCAGGCTAGTATCAAATTTACTTAAAAATTCAACATCAGAAGATGTTAGTCTTCCTATGACTCCAAAACAAAAACCTGAACTTCCTAGTCGTTGACGCATATAATTAGAAATTAGAGTAGATTTATCCTTATGAATAAAATCTGCATTATTTAGAGTCAATCTGCCTTCTCTTAATAATTGAGACAATTCATCAACTGTAACTGCGGTTATAAAATACATATATGAACACCTCCAAGATTTAATATTCGACTTCCACACCATCTTCATACTCATCCCCATCATATGCCTCTAAGTTATCAAGGACATTGTCACTGTTTACCCCTGTTTGATCTTTTTCTTCATAATGAAAACAAGACACAGCAAAAGCTGTCCTAATATAAAAAGTTTTAGGTTTAGGTGCTCCTCTACGTTTATTGGTAACCCACCCAAGAAGTCCCTGTTCATGCAAGCTTTCAGTTTCATATAAAATAAATAACTCATCTGCTTCTTGACTAGGTATAGATGACCTGGCAGTAACAGAGAGTTGAGAATCGCGAAGTTTAGAAGGATCATTTTGCATTAAAGTTTTCACCTCTGAAGAGGGATGGCTTAACAGCATAATATATATTGGCAACTCTCTTTTTAGATCCCTGCAATCTATTGCTAACTGAGACACCAGTTCGCCCAATTCACGGTTATTACGACCACGTAATGACTGAGAATGGTCAATAAAAAAAGCTTCTACTCCTTTGTTATAATAAGAACGAATAGTAGAATCAACACCATCATAAGTTAATTTATCATCTATAACTAGCCCCGACGTTGCCAATTCTGCTTTAGCTAAATTTATTGTCTGAATGTACTCTGGCGGGATATCGCTATAATCCTCAGAAATTAGAGTATGCCTTTCACAGAATAAACCGTACTTCAAATGAAGAAACGCAGACAATAAGTCATAGAATAAAATATGGCTTGCGGTTTCACCACAAGCAAAATATACCTTTTTACCTTGCACTAATAGAGAAGCAGCGAGACAAGTAGCAACTTTAGTTTTACCTGTATTTTCTTTTGCAACCAATACCGTAAATCTATGCTTAAGTATAGGTGTAACATCGTCCAACACAGGTAGATTATATACTCCCAAAGGCTCAATAGATTCCTTTGCTGCTTTATCAATTAGAGCTAACTTGTCAAGTGAGTCACATTCTAAAATGTCAACGCTATTAGCCTGTAAATCTTGCAAATGACGAATGGTGCCAGAAGCAAATGAAATCCAACCTTCTGACCCGGCATAATGTCTATGCCCAGTTTTTAGACCTTCATACAAAATTATCTTTTGTTGTTCAATAGACAACTCTATTAGATTGTGAGATATAGCATCACGAAGATTAATAAGTTCAGCTATAGCATCTTCCGTGCTAATTTGCATATCATAACAAGTGTCATACAATTCTACACATTTAGAGTATAGTAACTGCATTGCATTTTCTTTTTCTGTAGGAATACGAAGGTCCGAATGAACAATACCCTCATGCTTTAGGATATTGTTAATATCTGAACGAGGATCTAATACAAGGTCATTCATATTATTTTCCAAAGTACTTAAGAATCTTTCCTTTGTCAAAGGCTCGACAACCTGCATCATACAATGAAGAGCATAAAACTTGGAAAGTACGTTATATAAAATAAAATGAGGACCCGAAGTGTCCTCAATATTTAGAATGGATATTAAACCAGAGTACAATGAAATAAATTTATCCTTTTCATATTGTGCATGAGGTAAAAATCCGCTGAAAACTTTATTTAGAGATGGAAGTAAAAAATCCTCATCGTAGAAGTTTAGAGTCATTTAGTGGCACTCCTTTCTTGTAGTAACATATTACCAAGGTGCAATACTTCAGTATAGTCTATTCTAAGAAGATGGTGAAACAATTGAGACCTCGCATAGATGTACTTTAGAAAGAAATCAACTTCTTCAGTCTCTCTTGTAACGAGTATTCTTATTTGCAAGTCCTTAGGTTGTAGTCCCCTATGAGGACGTCCAATCAACTGTTTAATTAATGGTGTAAACTCATACATAATAACGCGGTCAGCTATAATGTCAAGAGATGTCGTGATGGAGGTTAGCAGAACTGAGAACATACCCCTTTTAAAATCTTCAAAAACTTGTATACGGTTAGAACCTGTTACATTTCCATTTACAACTCCATAGAAAATTCCTGCCTTCTTTAGATGGGTTTCTACCCATTCCCGTGTTTCGTGA
>CAZQDT010000112.1:0-7993 GCA_964592005.1 uncultured Eubacteriales bacterium | reverse complement strand
AACCTTAAATGTTTTAAGACCACGGTACTCAGAAGAAATTTATAATATCTGCAAAAATGCCAAAGTAATTATCTGTGCTGATAGACAGGACAGCTATGGTGCAGGCGGCGGAAATATGTCAATAGAATTAAAGGCTTCTTTACAGGAATATAAATCTGACATAACTGTAATCAGTCGTATATATGGTCTTAGTGGAAAAGATTTTTATGTAGAAGATGCCGAATATATGTTAAATCTCGGCTTTGAAAAATTAAATCAAAAATCAATAAAAACTTTCGATTATTATGGACAATATAAAGGGAAAGAAAATTATTCCCCTATACAATATTTTGACCCTATAAAAAAAGATGAAACTAAACTCAATATCCCAGAACCTAAATATGATGAAGAAAACAAAAAGCTTGAAGTAAAAAATCCTAATATAAGAGATTTTCTAAGTATGCCTAATCGTCTTTCTCCAGGTCATGGTGCTTGCCCGGGTTGCGGAATACCAGTAAATGTAAATATGCTTTTAAAAGGAATTGAAGGAAACGTTATATTATTATTTCATACAGGTTGTGGTATGATTGTAAGTACTCCTTACCCAAAAACAGCTTTTAAAGTTTCTTATATACACAATCTTTTTCAAAATGGTGCTTCTACTTTGTCAGGTATACTTGAAACTTTTTACCAAAGGCAAAAAAGAGGAGAACTTCCACAAGAAGAATTTACATTTGTTATGATAACAGGTGACGGCGGACTGGATATTGGTCTTGGAAATGCTTTAGGTACAGCCTTGAGAAATAATCATATGATTATAATGGAGTATGACAACGGCGGATATATGAATACCGGTTATCAGCAATCATATGCCACACCTCTAGGTGCCAAAAGTTCTACTTCCAATGTCGGAAAAGCAGAAAAAGGTAAAAAAACTTTCCATAAAGACAGTGCTGAACTCTTTGCTGCCACAAACATTCCTTATGTCGCAACAGTCGCAGAATGTATGCCGACAGATTTCATTAAAAAAGCCATTAAAGCTCAATTTTATGCTAAAAATTATGGATTAGCATTTATAAAATCTTTATCTGCCTGCCCTTTGAATTGGTCTTGTGAACCACGACATCAAAGAGAAATTATACAACTTGCAGTTGACAGTTGTTATCATCCTCTCTATGAGGTAGAAAATGGCATTACTACTATAAATTACAATCCAGAAAGTAAAAACAAAAAAATTCCTGTTTCAAAATGGCTAGAAACTATGGGAAGAACCAAACATATAACTCGCCCTGAATATCAAGAAATTGCTGATGGAATTCAACAAGAAGTAGATAGGCGTTGGGAACGTCTTAAAGCCAAAAATGACAATCCATTATTATAAATTTAAAAAGGAGAAGTGTTCAAAACACTATCTCCCTTATTTTTAAGCTTTTATATGAAATTCTCCAAGCATTGAATTAAGCACATCTGACTGTGAAAGTAATTCCTGACTTGCTGCCGCTGTTTCTTCTGCTGTTGCAGAATTTGCTTCTATTACTGCCGATATCTGCTGTATTCCTTTAAGTATCTCATCTAATGATTCTGCTTGCTGATTACATGCTAATGCCATTTCACCTACACGAGAATTAGACTCAGATGCATCATCAACTATTTCATTCATCATAACAGCTGTTTCATTTGTAAGTTTATGCGCCTCTGCCAAAGCTTCCACAGTCGTAGAAATTAATTCTGCAATGTTTTGTGCTGCAATGCTACAATCATTTGCAAGTTTTCCTATTTCATTTGCAACTACCGAAAAACCTTTTCCTGCTTCTCCAGCACGTGCTGCCTCTATTGAGGCATTCAACGAAAGTAGATTTGTTGAACTTGAAATGTCCTCTATTATTTTTATAATATTTGATATTTCTTTAGACTGCTTTGACATATATTCCATAGAAGAAAGAAGCTGCTGTATATGTTGATTTCCTTCCATAAGTTTTTCTGCACTTCTAGCTGAAAGCTGCTTTACAATATCTGCACTTTCTGCATTCTTATTTACATGCTCATCTACTTCATTTACAGTTGCCACCAATTCTTCTACCACACTTGACTGTTCCGTAGTTGCCTCTGCCAAAGCTTCTGAAGCTTTAGCAATATTGTCAGCACCTTCATCTGTCTGTTCTACTGATGCTTTTATATGCTGAAACATTGAATTAAATGAATCTAATATAAGATTTAAAGAGTCTTTTAAATCATTAAAATCTCCTTCAAAATTAACATTTATTTCTGATGTTAAATCTCTTTCAGACATCTTTTTCAAAACATCACCCGTAGTTTTTATGTATAATCTAAGTGCCGCAAAAGTTTCTCTCATATTTTCAGCTAATTGACCCATTTCATCTTTAGATTTATACTTAATTTCTACATCAAGATTTCCTTTTGCCAGCTCTTTAGAAACCTGTTTCAACTCTTCCAAAGGTTTTTTTATCTGCATTGACAATAATACTCCTGACAACACACATACAACAATTATAAATATAGTAGAATATTTTGCTCTTTGAAGTGCCAAATTTTTTGTATCATTTGCTTCAGCAATTAAATCAGCTGAATGTTCCGAAATTCCATTAAAAATAACTTTAGCCACACTTTCTGCTATTGTATACTCTGTCAAATATTCTTCATATTTAGTCTTTGCTGTTTGAATATTTCCTTGCTGAAAATAACTTATAATTTCATTTTTCTTATTTTTTAATATATTTAAATGATTATTTAAAGTATTAAGCTCATTATCAAAATCTTCCAAATTTGATTTTATAAATAAAAACCTTTCCTCTATACTTACTTCAACTTGTTCAAGTTCTGTAACAATCTGTTTTTTATCACCATTGTATTCATCTGCAACAAGCTTTTCCAAATCATTATTGGTAATTGTCATATAATTTTGCATTTCCCACATCTTCTCATTTGTATCATATGCTTCCGTCTTAAATCTTGTAATTTCATTCAAAACATCACCTAATCTCGAAACACATTCATTCATTGCACAAACAATACAAATAAGCAGAACACCAAATATCACAAACATTTTAACACGTATTTTTAAATTTTTCATCATCATACCCCCCGGTTATATTAAATGAATTTAAGCTGAAATTAACTAAACAAGTCCAAAAACTTTATATAAAATATTAAAATTTCCTACACTTATTTTTGTTAAAATCTATATTTTTAACACTTTAATTTATTACAACTATATTATACTTAATATTATCAGAATAATTATTAAAATTCAATAATAATATGATAATTTAATTCAAAAAATGTTTTTATTTTTCTATTTGTTTAACCTCAACTCCATCTGCAATACCTTCTGTATCTGCATTATAAATAATTTTATCCCCTGATGTTACCCCCGATAAAATAATTGTTTTAGTATTGGTTTTATGACCTATCTGTACTTCTGTCTTTATCGCTTTACCATTTTCAACTTTAAATACATATTTTTTGTCCTCTACTTCAAATATTGAACTATTTGCCAAAGCTATGGCTTCCTCTTGTTCAAATGTAACAAACTCTGCTTCAAGTTCATAACCATCTTTCAATTCCTCAACATTATCAGAAATTTCAATTATTACTTTCACTCTATATTCATCAAGTCCTAAAGCTGATACTCCTTTTTCTGCAAAATCATAAATTTCTTTAATTTTACCTTCCCTCACTATATCATCACTTCTAAGTTTTTGAGTAAGAATTACTTTATCACCTACATTTAAATATGGCACAGAACTTGTAAGAATATCAGCTTCAAGGGTAGCCTTTGCATCTTTTTGGATTGATACTGTATTCATACCTGCACTTACCACAGAAACATTTTCTATTGGCAATTCTTTTATATATCCTGTTTCTTTTGCTGTTATTGTACATTTTTTTATATTGCTTTCTAGCTGCTCTATCACTATTTTTTCGCTTTCTATGGCATTTTCAAGCTGTTTTACTGTATCTGAGGAATAATCTGTATTAAGCTTATCTTCCAAAGCTGCTGCTTGAATTTTTAAATTATTTATACTGTTTTCTATTTCTTCATCTTGATATTTATAAAAATATGTATCTATGCCATCATTAATTTCCAATTTTTCTAATTCCTGTATACTAAAATCATACTGATTTTGTGCATTATACATTGCCGCCTCTGCACTATCAAGTTCATTTTGAAATTTGTCAAGTTCCGACTTTGAAACCGTTCCTGCATTATATAATTCATTTATATTTTCAAATGTACTTTTTGCATAATTATAACTGCTTTTTGCAAGTTCTAAATTAATTTTTAAAGTTTTAATATATTCTTCTGGTGAAACTGTCAATACCCTTGATACATCATTAGATTTTTTCTTTATTTCTAAACCTTTTATCTGTTCATTTATTTGTTCAAGGCTAAATTCCAGTTCTCTCTTTTGATTTTTTTCATTATTAAGTGTTTCTGTTATCTGTGTTTCATAATTTACAATATTATTTGTTCTAAGTTTCAGCTCATATTCATAGTCTGATTTGTCTAATAAAGCTATTTTGTCACCTTTTTTCACAAATTGATTTTTGTTTACATATATTTCCTGAATTTTTCCAGAAACTTCTGCCAATACTTCTATTGCCTCTCCTTTCTTTACAACTGCATTTTCTTTAAAACTGTCTTTAATATACTGTTTCTGTACATCAATTGTTTCAACTTCAATACTATTACCGAAAAATCCTGCACATACTATTATTGCAGCTACTATAACCATTATTGCTATTATATATTTTATTTTTTTCATATAATTTTCCCCCTTACCAATTAACTTCACTTGGACTTATCGGATTTTCATTGATTTTTATTTTATCTATTTTTCCATCTTTTATATAAAAAACTCTATCCGCCACCTGTGCTATATCAGAATTATGTGTAATTATTACAACTGTTTTTTTATACTCTTTATTAAAATCACATAAAAGCTGAAGTATCTGTACCCCAGTCTTTATATCCAATGCTCCTGTCGGTTCATCACAAAGTAATAAATCAGGATTTTTACAGATTGCTCTAGCTATTGCCACTCTCTGTTGCTGTCCTCCTGAAAGCTTACTTGGATAATGATCCTGTCTTTCTTCAAGTCCAACCCTTTTTATAAGCATCTTAGCATCTATGGGAGATTTTGACATTTCCGCAACCATCTCCACATTTTCTAAGGCTGTAAGATTAGGCATAAGATTATAAAATTGAAATATAAAGCTTATATTATCACGCCTATATTTCGTAAGTTCTTTCTTGGTTGCCCCCACAAGATTTATATTTTTATACACCACTTCTCCTGAAGTCGCAGTTTCTATTCCCCCTATTATATTTAACATTGTCGATTTTCCCGAACCGCTTGGTCCAAGTATTACTACCATTTCACCATCATAAATTTCAAAATTTACACCATTAAGGGCATTCACTTCTACTTCACCTATTGTAAATTTTTTCGTAAGATTAACAGCTGTTAGTAATTTTTCCATAAAATCACTCTCTTTCCTTTAAAACATCTGTAAGTTCTATATTTTTAACATTTCTAAGCACTGCAATCACTGATAAAATTACTATTATAAAACACATTAAAAATGCTTTTATATAACCTATTGGTGCTATATTTACGCTTACTGTATAAGCATCTGAGGCTACTACCATTTCAACTATCCATTTTATAAACATTGCCATAGGATAGCCCATAATCAATCCAATTACAAAATTTATTAACTGTTCAAAAGAAATAATTTCTGCTATTTCCCCAAAAGTATTCCCTAATATATTCATTGTTCCAAACTCTGTTTTTCTTTCTCTCATGGTTATATTCAAAATATTATAAATAAGAATAACTGCCGCCAACACTGCCATAGCTTCAAAAGCCGATACCATACCCATCATAGAGTCCATACTACTTTTATAATTTGAAAGTGTTTTATTTTTATCTGCAATCAAAACAACCTTTCCTGCCTCTAATAAAACGTTCCTTACTTCTTCCATCTTTTCAGCTTCTACATTAAAAATAATCTGATTTACATTTTTTTCTTTTCCAAAATATTTTTTTATAGCATCTATATCTAAATAAACACCACTTCCAAAACTTTCCTCTATTACCTCAACCACTGGAATGCTGATACTACCTACACCCAAATAACTGCTTTCAACTTCAACAATATCTCCTTTTTTCACATTTAATTTTCTAGCCATGATTGAATTTATTATTAAACCATCTTTGCTTGGTTTATAATATACATTTTTATTATCCATTATTTTATATATTTCTGAGTCCGCATTAAGTCCTATAAGGGTGGTATATTCAGAAAAATTTTCGTGTCTTACATTTACAGAATACTCTGCTATTGCTTCTACATCATAAACTCCATCTATATCCGCCACTGCGTCTATTGCCTTGTTGTAAGGTACATAGCCATCCAACCCTACTTTTAAATCATACATCTGTATTTTTGTAAACTGTGAGAAAAACATCTGGTCAATAATTGTATCAAATGATGAAAGTACTGCTATACAACCAAATGGAAAAGCTATTGCAAAAGCTATAATTGCACTTCTTACCTTATTTCTAAATACCGACCTTACAGCTATCTTTTTTCCTGTACTCAATAGCCTGTTTAAAAGACTTGGAAATTTAATACTTCCATTAAAACTTGGAGTTGCCGCCCTCATCGCTTCCGCTGGATTTATATTTAAAATCTCTTTTATTCCAAAATATGTAGCCGCTATTCCTGTAAGCACTGCCAATATAATGCCTATAACTATACTTTGAGGGTACATTTTATATGCTCCATAAGGAAGATTATAAAACATTGCATACATTGTAAACATCCCATATCCCATAGGAAATGATAGTATTATTCCAAATATCGAGCCTAAAAAGCCTGTAATAATCCCTTGTTTCATATATGTCCTAAATATTTCAAAATCTGTATATCCTAAAGCTTTAATTGTACCTATAAGCGTTCTATCTTGGTCTATCATTCTTTTAAGTATTATATAAAGCATAAATATTGAAATCATCAAAAATATTGCTGGTATCACTACTATCATTGCTTTAAGCTGATTAAATTCAGATTGTAACATATAATTGCTAAATTGTTTTTCTTGGCTTGTGATATTAGAAAGTCCATAAACCAAAAGTTCCATTTCTAATTCATATTTTACATCTGTATACTCATAACCTTCTTCCAACATAAAACCAAGCTCATTATATACATTTTTAGAATTAAATAGTTCTTCCATTCTATCTTTACTTATGCAGGCTATATCATAAGTAGCTGAGTCTGGAAGCAAACCTCCTGTTGGTGGAATTGAATAAATATATTCTGGCGACTGAACAACTCCTGATATTGTAAATTTTTCAATTTTTCCATTTATTATAATTTTAATTTCCTGTCCTAATTCAAAACCATAAAAATCCATCATTTGATTTCCTAAAAAAATAGCATCTGAAGAAATTTCTTTACCACCCTCATTTACTTTTATCTGATTAAGCAAATCCCCATCATCGGAATAACTCATAAGATGAAGCATAACTACATTTTCACTGTCTTGAAGCAAAAATCTTACATCTTTTCCCAATCTTCCATCTACTTTTTTTATTCCCTCAATATCTTCAAGTTTTTTAAGTTCACTATCTGAAATTGCTTGAACTGTTGCCAAAGCATCTGCAAATCTATATTTTTTATAATAATCTGTTACACATTCTGTCAAATTATTCATTACATCAGTCATAGACACATATATCATTATACCCAAAGCTATAACAGATATTGCTCCAAAGTATGAACCTTTATTTTTTAAAATTGCTCTAAAAATATTTTTTAAATAGTTTTTCATTCTTTCACCATCCTCTCACATATATTTTTAAATATTAGAAAAAACTAACCACATTTAGTTTTATAACAACTTTTTTACTCTGTCAACACTAATAATTATCAATAAACTAAAAAGTCATTGCATTTAAATTTCTTTAATTGCAATGACTTT
>CAZQDT010000111.1:0-8016 GCA_964592005.1 uncultured Eubacteriales bacterium | reverse complement strand
GTTAATAAATAATGATTTTTCATTGCATTATTGTTTCGACTATTTAAATGTTCTATCTTATAAATACCACATTTTTGATTATTAAATACCACATTTTCTATTTTCCATATTCCTCTTGCTGTTTTTATTAATTCCAATGAAATGAAAAATTTGCTCAAACCGCAAATGTTTTCATATTTGAAATAAATTAAATTATATTATATTATACAAATGAATTTTAGTATAGTACAAGTTAATGTTTTCATAATATATATAAAATAAATTAATTAGGAGGCAATAAAATGAAAAAATACATAGTTTCAGGACTATTATTGGTAATATGTATTGTAAGCTCTATACTATTTATAAATCCTTCTGTTATATCTGTTTCCAGCTCCAATACATCTTCAAGGAAATTACCTATTTACTGTGTACAAACAGAAAAAAAACAAGTTTCTATAAGCTTTGATGCTGCTTGGGGTGATGTGAAATAGCGACATGTATAAATAGGCTAAGGGGAGATTTTTCTCCCCTTTAAATTTCAAATTTTAAATATATAGTAATAGACAATTTCCCAATATTATCCGTTACAATAATCTTGTCCAAAATTTCAGCCAGAATTGCTCGAGATAAACTGCTGACTTCTTTGTATTTAGATAAAGTATCTTGCCATTCTATTTTAGATGGTTTGGTCTGAGATGTCAATAGTTCAAGCTGTGCTTCCAATTGTTTTTCTTCTTCCAAATATTTCTTTCGGAAAGAAAGGTATTCTTCTTTATCTATCAGACCATCCTGTAAATCAGAGTATAAATGTTGTTTCCTTAAAGCAACCTTTGCTTTTGCCTGTTCCAGAGATTGAATAGAGTGATCTAATTTTAGAGTTGTTTGAGGCTCGTCTATATCCGGAAGAGATGTTAATTTAGATAATTGTTCATTTAATTTACCTAGTACAAGATCATGTAAAAATTTTTCAGATACCCTGTGAGAAGAGCATAAATGTGTACCACAGCGTTTGTATGTACCACAAACATAGTATTTATCTGAATACACCATTGACCGCCCACAATTGCCACAAGTAATAAAACCAGCAAAAAGATGTAAATTAGAAGTTAAATTTAAAGTACGTGCTTTCCTTTTTAGTAAATCCTGCACCATATTCCATGTTGTTATATCTATGATAGGCTCATGCGTATTCTTTACAATAATCCATTCAGATGCTGGAAGAATTTTTGCTTTACTGTGCATTTTGGAACGCACATTCTTATTCTGTACCATATCTCCTATATAAATTTGATTGGTTAATATTTTATGGATAGTAGAATAAGTCCAGTAAGTAGTAGAGTCCAGACGCTTAGCATTTTTGTATTTAGATCCATTTAACCTTTTATATTCCGTGGGACAGGGAATACCTTCTTTATTAAGGGTTTGTGCTATTGTTATCTTACCTAGACCAGAGATATATAGTTGAAAAATACGACGTACCACTAAAGCAGCCGGTTCATCTATAATTAAATGATTTTTATTATATGGATCTTTCTTATAACCATACGAGGGCTCAGCACCTATAAATAACCCTTGATTTTGTTTAACCTTAAAGGATGATTTAACTTTACGGCTAATATCTTCTGCATATTGCTGATTAAATATATTTTTAATGGGTACAACAAATTGGTCATTTGCACTCAAATGAAGGCTATCATAGTTATCATTAATAGCAATACACCGGATATTTAAAGTAGGAAACACTTCTTCCAAATATGTACCAAGTTGTAAATAGTTTCTGCCTAAACGTGACAAGTCTTTCACTAGTATACAGTCAATTAGACCAGAACGACAGTCCTCGAGGAGTCGTTGAAATCCAGGGCGTTTGAAATTAGTGCCTGTGTAACCGTCGTCTACATATTCTGATGAAAATATTAAAGAAGGATGAGAAGAGATATAATCTTTTAGTAACCCTCTTTGAGAAAAGATACTGTCACTTTCTTTGTCTCCGTCTTCCCTAGAAAGACGGAGATAAATACCAACTCGAAAAATCATACTATGCTGCACTCCTTAAAATAAGCAATAATCTTTTCACTATTTCTTCAAATGGTACAGAATCTTCGGATGTAACAAAAGTAACTTCAATATTTGAAGACATATTAAATCACCTCCTTTATAATATAGATATTAGAGGTGTGTAGTTTTTAGACCTCCTACAAATAAAGTAGGAACATTACTCCGTAAGTGCCACAGAAAGCAGCCCCCAAGGGAGCGTATTTTGAGGGCTTGAACATGAGAGATATTATGCCAATAAATATGGCAAATACAAGAAGTCCCAAAATAAAGTTGAAATGAGCTAGGAGTGCAAAAAAAGGAAACATCAATTTAGCATCTCCCCCTCCCATTATATATTGATTAGAAAGGTGGGAAATAATCATAATAATAGAATTAAAAATAAAAGCAAAGATAAAACCAAATACAACAGAAGCAGGATGTATGCGTAATAAAGCTAGAAAGGATATAAGAAGTGTTAAGTACGGAGGTATCTCGTGTGTCTTAGTATCGATTATTGCTATAAGATAGAATAACAATAAAATTAAAATCAACACTCTATTGCCTCCTTTGTAACTGTCGTTGAAGATTACTGGAACTAATATAATGAGTGCTAATAGTTTCAGCACTCATATGAGGTACAGGCAATTCATCAACAACACCAATGAAATATGTTCGTTTATCAAGGTTAACAATAGACTCAACAGAGTTACTAAAGACCTTAGTTATGTAAGAAGAAGTTCCCAGACTAGAAACCATTTGTGTACGAATAGAATTTAAACTTGTCCCATTATATGATGACATATTATCCACTGTTAATGTGTAGCTTAGGAAATGTTCGCTTACAGGTTCTACCTCCAATATTAAAGTATGAATATAGGGTTGCACGTCTGCGACTGCCATACCCATATTGGATGCAAATGTGGAAATAAAATTAGAATGAGCTGTTACTTTATCTAATACAAAGTAATTATTATAATTAGATGAATATATATCCAAAAAAGCAGAGTTAGATGAACTTGCGGTATTAATTAAAAAACCCAACTCCACATTATTCGGTTCTAAAGCATTTAAGGCAGCCCTTGTGCTCAAATCTATAGCTTGTTGTGTGCGTCTAACCCACCTAGCATAATTATTTGTCGTTTCCTGATAAAAGAAGAGAGAGAACCCAACAAGTACAAGCATTAATGTGAGTACAATCGCATAACCATCCCCTCTATTATCCATTTGTCATCACCACCCCCGTTTTCATTGTGAAAAGAGTATCCATTGTTGTAATGTTTCTTACCCACAACTTAATTATGCGACTAAGAACAGTTTCCGTACCATCCAGCTCAAACTGTATATATACTACATCGTCATAATGAAGGCGATCTCCTACATTTAGATCAATGAACGTTGTCGGAGAAGATGGCATACTATAAAATATATCAACAGAATACTTATCAGTTGGAAACAGTTTATTAAGTTTAGTTACCAAGTCTGTTTGCACAGCTGAAGAATAAGTACCATTAGAGCAAATGTGATTGACCGTAGAGGTTAAGTAAGTATCGATTGCTGTAGCTTGAGTATTACGAATATGACCAGCAAATAATAATGCCACTAGAAACAATATGGGAATACTAGAGAATAGGAGCACTAATATTGATCCTAAACCATCACCCCTATTAGAGTTGTATTTCTGCATTAAAGTCACCTCATTCGGAATTGTTGATCTTGATTAGATATATTAGATATCATCTTCCCTGATGCTTCCTTACTCTTCTCCCATGAAGGAACCAAAGTACGTATAGAGACAGTCACTACAAGAGCAAGTACCACTAATATAGTCAGGATAGTTGGGAAACCTCCACCTTTATTGTTATTGTACATACTTATAACCCCCTTTATTGTAAAGCATCAATTAAATCTTGTTGATGACTTTGAACCTCTTCACCAAAATCAATAAATGAATTAGATGTTGGAACGAGTGTACGTGCGATTAAAAAGAGTACAATGGAACATACCACAATTATTGTAAGGATAAGTCCCACACCATCTCCTTTATTATTTTTCAGCATATTAAACCCCCTTAAAAAGAAATAAGGTATCTCTAGTGAGATACCTTAAGATTGTATTATTTAAGTGTTGACATAGCTGGGATATTAACATCACCGGTGTTGTTAGCTGCATTAAAAATAGCATTAATTATACCCCTGGCGTTTGCATCAAGTGCTTGTGCACTTTCATTACCAAGATTACGAACAATAACTGCAAGAATAACAACAACCACAAGAATTACAACAATTAAAATAATGGTCGTAATAATTTGACCAAAACCGTCACCTTTGTTATTAGAATAAAATTTGTTTACCATAAAAATAATCCCTCCTTTAAATAGATGATAAAGTTGTGCTAATGTACTGAAGTAATGGCATTGCAATTATAGAGATCAGGCAATATAGCGATGGCATAATGCAGCTGAACGCTATAAGATTAAATGTTTTCAGATTGGTCCTTTCCCTCACCTCCCTCTCTTTTTGTTCTAGTTCCATATCCGCCCGCAAATTCAAAACTGCGGAAGCTTTATCGGAAGACAACAATTCCCTGAAAGTATTACAAAGTTTACGAAATTGCAAATATGGAATATCCTGGGACAACAATTGAATTGCTTGAATTGGTCCTCTAGATACTCCAGAAAAACGCAATATACATCGTGTCAGTGCGTCATAATATACAGGAGATTGATACCTAAGATGTGTTAGTATTGGTAAAGTTTTTACGTGCATATTTGCAAGAATTAAAGTAGAGATTTTTAGAACCTGCAAATCATTAATATATTTTATATACAGTAATTTCCTTTTTAGCAATAGAAATATATCAGGTATAAATAAAAATATTAAAGGCAATAGATAGTAAGATGCCCCTTTAGATATTTGAGACTGTTTCAACATAACTGTATAAATTTCCCCTGCTATCTTCACAGCAGAGGAATAACTCAATTCAAAATTATCCAGAAGTGCTGTTAGAATCGTACTGGCTCCTAGGCTCTGGTCCATACGTTGCAAATCTTTGTAATCCAGGACTTTTTCTGATATAAACTCAAAGTACTCAACGCGACGAGCGACATCTTCAGATATAGAAGCTTCGTACCCTAAGCCTAATAATTGCTCCGTCTTGTAATTAAAATCCGTTATATAAATTAAATGCATAACAAAGAAAGTACCTATTAGTAAAGAACATTGAATTGCGTGCATTTTATAAAGATTAGAATGCGTGTTACTTTCTCTGAATAGTTTGGATATATATTCAGCGTAAGGACTAGAGGCGGGGAAAAAATGATCATTCATTTTATACCACAAAGTTCGAATCTGAGTTAGATCCAATCGCACTTTAGGTAATAGAAATATTATAAGTAAAAATAAAGCTAAACTTAGAAGAATGAATGGACTGTTGGCTATAATAGAATTATAAAGCATTTAAGCACCCCCTAATTAGACTTATTCAGCAGTGCCACTATCCAGTACCCAATTGCAGATACAATAGCTGTTGCAAGTAAAAGTTTACTGCCATCTAATGTAAAGAAATAACCAGCTGCTGTATCCGTAAAAGCTTCCGTCACTTTCATTGCACATGGGATTGTAGGTAAGACTCCTAAGGCAATCGCTTTGTAGGGAATTAGAGCCATTTTGCTTTCAGATTGGGAAATGTAATGCAGCTGACACTGCATAGCCAAAGTATCCAAATGATCTGAAACATCTCCATCCTGTGTATGGCCTAATTGTAAGATAGTGCACAGAGTTCGGATAAAGGGATCATCAAGGGTCTCTTGTATATAACGTAGTCCCTCATCAAATGTACTATCTGAAGACAAGAGATTAGCAAACAACGTAAATATCGAACGAAGTGATTTAGGGATATACGGCAATATATCCACAATCGCAGTACTTATTTTATGAGATACTCTGTAATGACTAGCCAATTCCCTTAATATCGCTGGAAGATGTTTATACAGACGAGATGAAGTAAGAGATATTATGAATTCTACAATCATAACGGGATAAACAAAACAAAATATACCACCCAACAATTTTGTATACCACACAAAAAGGTAACGTGAAGCTGTATTCCACAGGAATATACCAAAAGGAACAACAAAGAATGGTGTTAAACACGCTAAGACATCTGAAACCTTTAATGGAAGATATGCTTTTTTGTGATAATAATTAGAGAGTTTAGCTATCGTCAATCCCGTTAATGGGTTGCTACGAAGAAATCTTGTAAACCCATTTAGGCGTGATTTACGTACGAAATCTTTTCTGCTTGTAAAACTATTTTGCTGTAATATTTCAATGCTTAAACTTAGAAGAAGTATCAGTGCAATTAAAATAAGAAACAAAGGTAACAGCGATATGAGTAAATTATACATAAAATATCACCCCTTTGCCCTGCTATGGAGTATATTAGTCATAACTGCCAGATCACCCTCGGTAAAATAAGACTCCTGCATAAGTCGACTACAAAGACGAGGAGACATATCCCCCTCAGAAACCCAATCACCAGAATTGTCATCATATCGAATAAGATAATTAGGCTGCACCTCTCGTGTATCGGGATTATATAAAACTTCAATTATTGCTCCTAAGCAACGAACTCCCGTTATCTCATTGTTACGAATTATATAGATGATATCGGTGGAGGCAGCCAAATCCGCTGTAACCTGTGCAGGATCATGATACTTTCCCGATTCTATTAAAAGGTTTTTCATATTGGTATAATATTCAGCAAAATCAGGCGAGTGAAAAGAACAGCCGGAACCTTTAGCCACCCTTAGTTTAGCGTGCATATCCATGTAAGCTTCAAAAGCTGATCGTATCTCACCCTGAATAAAAATATCCCTATCCCCAGACATAGCGGCTTCTAATGAACGCTCTGGGTGCTCATTGCTATAAATAAAGGCACGCACGTCCCATCCAGCCATAAATGAAGATAAGCGGAGTTCATCAGAAGCTTCGAGCGTTAAGATTCCCAAGTTTTTAGGGTAGGCATGAAGTAATGCTTTTAGAAATGTTGTCTTACCTGCACCCATACCCCCAATTATAGTAAAATTAGGTCTGCCTTTAACAAGACACTCTATAAATTCTCGAATGTCAGGTGCTATGAATGAACCCTCAAGATCATCAAGAGAAGTCACACTAGAACTGAAATTTCGAATATTTAGAGTTGGCGTTACACTAAATGGAGGTACAGTAGCAGTAACACGAGAGCCATTAACTCTGGAACATCGAACATAAGGGTCTGAGCGAGAAATATCTGTACTTGAATCGAACGCAACAGCATTACGAATAATATTGAGATATTCTTTCTCGCTTCGGAATTTAATGTTTTTTAGTGGTCGCTTTAAACCTCTAAAAAGAATATGGACATCATCTGGACGATTACACCATACTCCCTCTACATTGTCCTGATCGTTTATAAAAAGTTCTAGAGGACCAAGTCCATAAGACTCCTGATAAATTATATGAACAAGACGTTCTCTTTTTTCTTCATACGTTGAAAGATTAGATAATCTGTACTTTTCAAAATAATAGTATAAATCGTCTTCCGTGGGGGAGGTTACCATCGAGGTATAAACTTTACCATTAAGTGAAACTTGAACAGCACGCACTCTAGTGGTGGATTCCCTAGCACATTTAAATGAAACCACAAGAGAAGAATATTCTTCCTTTAAAGAAACCTCAGAATTAGGCTGAAGCTCTAGGTCCAACAGAGAACCCCTGTGATAGACTTTTATATCAGAAATCAGTTCTGGAGTGCATGTTTCGAAAGTAAGTGTATCCCCTTTAGGTCTGATGTAGAGATTTATAGTCACTGGAGATGTAAATTCTGTTCCGGACATAACCATATTAGAAAAATAATCAATATAGTATTGCTGAATAACAGAGTCGATAGTTAATTCTGTTATTTCGGGACAAAGTCTATCCAACATATACGAAATTTCATTTAGGACCTCCGCTTTAGCAG
>CAZQDT010000110.1:0-8036 GCA_964592005.1 uncultured Eubacteriales bacterium | reverse complement strand
TGCACGATGAAGCTAGTGAATTGGGCAGTGCACGAAGAAATGGAATTAGTGAAGGGATAAGTATTGGAAGATGCGAAGGAATCAATATTGGAATAAGTAAGGGAAGATCTGAAGGTATTAGTATTGGAATAAGCAAGGGCAAGCTTGAAGAAAGAAAACAATTTATAGAAACAATGAAAAAATTAGGGTATACCGAAGAAGAAATAACAAATATATTAATGAATATTTCTGATTAATAAAAATAGTGTATTATAATAAGAAATGGGCGGTGAATGCAATAAAACAGATGAGCGAAGATGAAAAATTAAAAGAAATCGAGCGAATAAGAGATAAATCATTGCATGATGAAGCTAGTGCTTTGAAAACTGCAAAGGCTGAGGGCATTGAACTCGGTCGTACTGAGGGTATTGAAAAAGTAGCTTTAAATATGTTAAATCAGGGCAATATGACCCTCCATCAAATAGCCACCTTGACAGGCTTATCTTTGCCTCGCATCGAAGAAATCCAACAAAGTTTATAATCCATTTCATAAAAAAATCCCCCACTTCTTCTGAAGTTCGGGGGTATTTTTATACTTAAACATCTTTGTACTTTTATATATAATACCACCCCCACCCATGTCAAGTATTTTTTAAAAAATTTTGCCAATTTAACAACTTTTTGTCCCATAATAGCTTTATATAGGTTAAAATGGGATATTTTTCTCCAAGTATTTATAATTAGTTTTTAAAAGCTCACGCTTTGCCTGTGTCTTAAAGCTTACTTCTTCCACTTTATGTTCATAATCTTTTTCTACATTTTCTACTGCTTGTATTATCCTCTCACAAATATTACTTTCATCAAGCTCTATCAATTCCTGACCAAAATCCTGTGCCAAAGCTTCTATCTTTGGGTCATAATTAAGCATTATAACCGGGATATCATTTATAAGTGCAAAAATATTTGCATGTAATCTCATACCTACCATTATCCTAGATTCACCTATTTTATCCATTATTTCTTTATAACTGTTTCCTCTGCAAAGCATAACACTACTTTTATTTTCTATTTTTTCATAAATATTCTTTAAAATATTATCGTCCATTTCCTGAAGTGAAATCAAATCTATATCATATCCTTCACTAATCAAAATATTAATAGCTTTGGTAATCTGCTCCGAAAAATTATCTGAATATTTCCATGGTCTTAAAGAAATTGCTATTTTATTTTTCTTTTCTATATCAGGGCTTTTTTCAAGGTCAAATACAACATCTGTGGAAACCGTTATTTCCTTGTTTATACCTAACTTTTCCATCATTTCCTTTGACTTGTTATCTCTTACAATTATATCATCAGCCATATTTGCAATTTTTGCTGTAAGTTTCTTATTTTTTATAATTGGCCCAAATCCATTACTGAAAAATACTATCTTTTTCTTATATATCTTTGAAAACCATATAATAAATAAATAATAGTACAGAGAACGACTGCTGGTTATATCCTGAAGTAACGTACCTCCGCCAAATATAATTATATCTGATTTTTTTACATATTTAGCTATTTCTTTAAAACTGTTTCTGCTTATTCCATCAACTCCATATTTCTGACAAGTTTCTTTTTCATTATAACTTAAAACATTTATTTTTGTCTTATCTGAAGTCTTTTTTATCATATTTATTATAGTAGAAAGACTTGCTTCATCTCCCCAGTTTCCAAAGCCATAATATCCCAAAATAAGCACTTGCTTATCTTCAAATGCCGCATCATAAGCTTTTATACAATCATTAGCCATTTTAGAAACTGAATAATAATCAAAAATAACTTGTCTACCTTTAAGCCCAAGCTCTTTTCTTTCTTCTTTTGAAAGTGAAAAAAGATATAATAAATCTTTCAATATTTTATCTCTATCAGATGGTTCATTCCCACGACAGGTAAAATTACTTTCTATAGCATTTTCAAGCTTATCTGTATCAAATACACCCAAATATCCTTCATTTCCAGTAATTATCACCGGTTTTGCCGCTGCCATTCCTTCAAGCACTGCCCTGCTTACTCCTACAAATATATCTCCCACTGCTGCAAATTCATTGATATTAGACCTTGCACCTGCAAGATATATTACTTTATGCCCTATTTTAGAATTTATTTCTTCTGACTTATTTTGAATTTCTTCAAACTGATTTCCACCACCAACAATCAATATTTTTAAATTTTCTATCTTCTTGTCCAATTCCTCAGCACATTCTGCAAGTTCAAATGCCGCTTTACTTCTGTCTGAATCCATTCTGCTGACATAAACTACAATATTATCTTTTTCTTCAAGTCCAAATTCTTTCATTACTTTTGTTTTATCTGTATCAGGAGAAAACTTATCGGTATCTATTCCATTTATGGTTAAAAATATATCTTCTTCCTTAGTTTTGTAATTATCCATAAGATATTTTTTTATATCTGAACTTACTGCAATCACTTTTTGTCCCCAATTTGTAATATATTTAAGCCCCATACCCGTAAAAAATACCCAATGTGCTGTTGTAACAAATGTAAATTTCATTTTTTTATGAAGCAGACCGCATATAAACCCCGGTATTCTTGCATGAGCATGGACAAGCTCCACTTTTTCTTCTTCTATTATTTTCTTCAAAAGCTTGTAAGATTTAATAAAATTAAATATATTTCTATCATTTAATGGCACTTTATAATGTTTAATTCCCGCCTGCTCCAATTCCTTTTCATATATTCCTCCATTAGAAGCAACTATTACATCATACCCCTCTCTTTTAAGCTCTTTAACAAGTTCAACTACATGAGTTTCTGCTCCCCCTATCTCCAAACCCATAAGTGCATGGAGCATTTTTCTGCTTTTATCCATTCAATGTTCCGTCCTTTCTAATTCTTTAAAGCATCTTTTTCAAGTATTATTCTGTTTGTTTCTCTCTTTTCATAAAATTTTTCAATTTTAGCCAATTCTTCCTCTGAAAGAATTATATCTTTTCTGGTTTTCAAATCATAAAATTTATGTTCTTCTGAAATAAATGCAAATTTATCTGTAATCAAATTTCCCCTTGGAAGAATTGCATAACCTTCTTCATTGCTCAATAAATCTTTACCCATACAATATGATAAATCTGCTCCCATTAAATTTGCTATTGTAGGAAGAATATCAATCTGTCCTGCTGTTTTCTCAATTCTCACAGGTCCTATATCCTCTCCACTTGTCACTATAAATGGTCTTTTCTGCAACAAATTCCAATTCAGATTGTTATATTCTACCCCCATATAATCACAAAGATTATATGCCTCATCTGTAAACAATGCTGCATGGTCACCATATAACGCTATCACTGTATCATCATATATTCCTTTTTCTTTCATATATTCAATAAGCTCACCTATTGCCTTGTCTACATAATTAGCTCCTCTTAAAAAATCTCCGAGCATTGTGCCTTCATACTTTCCTGCTTTAAAATCTGTACCATAGTCATAATGATAAGGATGATGTGAAGAAAGTGATATAAAGAAACCGTAAAAAGGATTTTCTTTTGCATTTTCCACCAAATAATCTAAAGATTGCCTAAAAAATTCACTATCATTAATTCCAAAACCTATATTTTTACTTGATTTAAAATCATCTTTGCTGAAATATCTTTCATACCCCATACTCTCATACATCTGAGGCCTGTTCCAGAAATCTCTCTCATAGCCATGAAAAACTGCCGAATAGTAGCCTTTTTTACGCATTGCCTTAGCAAGTGAAAAGTATGTATTTGCCGGATACTGATAATAGGCTGTACCCGTTACTGATGGATACAACGAATTATTTATAATAAATTCTGCATCGCAAGTGTTTCCATAATTTGCCTGATAATATAGATTATTGGCATAAATACTTTTATTTATAAGTTTATTTAAATTAGGGGTTACTTCTTTTCCATCAATCTCTGCTCCTATGGCAAATCCCTGCATTGCTTCAAGTTGTATTACAATCAGATTTTTCCCTTCATAAATACCACTATATTCATTATTTTCGGACTTATATTTACAATCGCTTACTTTTTCTTTCTCCTGCTTTGTAACTTCTTTTGAAGAAAAAATATTTTTTATGTTATAGCAAATATCTGTAAAATGGTAATACAATACACCCAAATCTCCTGCTGTTTTCTCCTTTTCCCAAGAATATTTCTGCTTAACGCATTCTTTACCACTTAGTTTTAACAATATCAAGCCGACTATAAACATTATAAATGCTGCAAATCTAATTTCCCAGCCTGTTGTCGGTTCTTTTAAAATAAGTGCTGCCACAATCAAAAATGGAATATCTAAAAACAATTTCAAATCTTTTACATCAAATAACGCTGACATACTATTTTTTATATCTCCTAAAAAACGCATCTGATAAAAAATAACTGTCACATTTAGAGGATTATAATAATATTTTGCAAACATTATATCTGCAAAAATCAAAATACTGATGGCTATATCAGCAACAATTCCTATCAAAAAAATATGATTAAATGAAATTAGTAAAACAAATGCCATTAAAATAAGTGTACTTCCAAAATTAGCCTTCTTTACTATTTTTATACTTTCATTATACACTCCAGTCTGAGTATGAAAATATACGGCTTTAAAAAACAATGATAATACTAAAACTACTACAAATAACAACTGCAATATTTCCATTTTTACATCTCCATTTCTCATACAATAAATCTGTAATCTAAAATTTTCTAGATTTATTTAATAATATCAAATGAAAATAAGTATTTCAACTATTTTATCAGAATAAAATCAAATCCTACCTCATAGAATGTAAAACATCAAATAAAAAAAGGTGACTTTTATTGGATAATCAAAATGTTGAAATAATAGTCGAATGTAATGAAGATAAACTTGAATTAATACTTCAAAATAACGGAAACATAAAATATTTTTTACCCTGTATTAAATCTTATGTAATAGAAATTCCTTCAGAAGAACTTAATAATCTTAAAAATATCGAAGGAATTAAAGCCGTATATGAAAATACACATATAACAGCCCAGATGAACTCTTCCATAAAAGCTATAAACTGTACACCCGCCTATGAAGAGGGACTTTCGGGTAAAAATATAACTATTGCTATATTAGATACAGGAATTTCACCCGTAGATGATTTTATAAAACCTAAAAACCGACTTATAGCCTTTAAAGATATTATAAATAATAAAAATGTCTTCTATGATGATAATGGACATGGTACTCATGTAGCAGGCATTGCCTGTGGAAATGGTTTTATGTCAAATGGACTCTATCGTGGTATTGCCTATGAAAGCAAAATTGTCGGAGTAAAGGTACTTGATAAAAATGGTAAAGGAAATACAGCACAAGTCCTCTCTGGAATACAATGGATTATTGATAACAAAGAAAAATATAATATCCGAATTGCTAACCTTTCCATTGGTTCTCCTATATCGGACAATCAAACCGACCCATTGGTAAAAGCTGTGAATTACGCTTGGGATAATGGCATAATAATGACTATTGCTGCTGGAAACAATGGACCTAAACCCTCAAGTATAACATCTCCGGGAGTAAGTCGAAAAGTTATTACCGTAGGGGGCTCTAACGATTCTGAAAATGTAACTATTTGGGGTAATAGTCAAAAAAACTATTCTGGCAGAGGTCCTACCTCAGAATGTATCATTAAACCTGATGTAGTTGCCCCTTCCTCAAATATCATTTCCTGCCTTAGTAAAACTGCCAGTGATATTGATAAATCAAAAATTGTAGATAAAAATTATATTAAATTAAGTGGTACTTCTATGGCAACTCCAATAGTGACAGGAGCTATTGCTTTACTTCTTCAGAAATATCCAAATTTAAAACCTAATGATGTAAAATACAAATTAAAATTCAGTACTACTGATTTAGGTTATCCTCAAAATCAGCAAGGCTGGGGACTTATAGACATTGCTAAACTTGTTTCACCAAATTTCCCAAAAATGTAATAAGGAGGATTTTTTATGGATAATAATATTTATGAAATTACAAAACTTATGGAAGACAAAAATATCATTAAGGAAGATTTAAACATAGCTATTGCTTCTGTAAAAGATACATTATATGAAAAATATTTGGCAAAATTTCAAACTGTTATAGATGAACAAAAAAAAATTGTTGAAGAAAACTCTAACAGAGAAATTCAGTTAATCAAAGCTTTAAAACCTTTTTTGCCAACAAATTCACAGCAAAACATTGATACAATGATTGAATTTATATACAAATTCAGTACTGCTAAAAATATTCAAAAAGAATTACAACAAATACCTTATCCCACATCAGAAAACATTCAAACTGTTTCCTCTGCCACAGTACATTCTGATGGTATATATGAAATAGATAAAAGCTGTACAATAAAAAACTCTGTTCCTGCAAATTCAAATACAGTCACAGAGTTAATATTTTTACTTATGTTGGGTGGAGTAATTTAATTATTTAATTCCTTTGCCCATTTGGCAAGCGTTGTAACACTTACTTCATATTTATCTGCTATATCTTTTTGTGTTTTAGAAGTTTCCAATTCGCTTGCCACAATATATTCTATTGCAGCCGCAATACTTTCTGGTTTAACCTTTTTAAATTTATCTTTATTTTCTTTTATAAGTAATAAAGCTTTCTTTATTTCTAAAGGTTTATATTCCACTTTCATCTTATCAAACACAAGTCTTTCTACCTTATCACTACTCTGTTCTTTTTCATTACCTTTTCCAATTTCTTGATTAAGGTCATATAATGTAACATATTGTTCATCTTCAAAAGTAACTATATCCTTCAAATTTTCTTCCAGTATATTTTGAAGACTTTCTTTTCTTTCAAAACTATCAGTTTCTACACTAAGCATATTATTTTCAATAGTAATTTCGCCCATCAGTATTTCTTTATTATCTAACTTTTGTATCCACTGATAAACATTTTCTTCTAATTTACTAAAAAGTCCTTCTAATATCACTTTGCATTTCTCTGACTCATTAATTTTATATTTAGTCACTGCATACTGAAGAATTTCCCCATTTTCGTTATAAAGAACTTTATCCTCTATTCCTGCCGAACTAATTTTTTTTATTATTTCTAAAGAATATTCTTGTAAAAATTCTTTAAAGTCTTTCTGCTTTCCTGTATTCTCCCAAGCCATATTAGCTTCATTTGTAAGTTCTTCAACTATTTCAGGTGCAACAAACATACTTCCACCAAATATTCTATTTTTATTTCCAACTTCATAAAATCTACTATATACTATATCTCCAACATTTACATTTCGTTCAAGAACTTCATCTATTACCTCAATTCTCTCACCGTTATGTAAATTTTCAAATACAGCTTTTCTATCTTTCGCTTCTATTACTTGATACAGATAGAGATTTGAATTTTTAAGACTTCTAAATAAGGTTTCAACATCACTGCTTATTCTTCCTTTTATAGAATTTAAAACCCTATCTAAGAGATTATTTTCCATATTGTAATTTTTAATATACCATGACATAAATATTCCAAATTCAGACTCTGTTATATCTAACTCTGAAATTTCTTTACCAAAAAACTCAATTATTGCTTTATTGAAATCTTCTGAATTTTCTTTGCTTTTTATATATTTCATTATAATATTTGTCATGTATGTTTCTGCTTTTATATACTGACCAATTTCATTTGTATATAATTTATCATTTTCATCTTTTAACATACAACAGTTTTTATATTTTTTTCCGCTTCCGCAAGGGCATTTATCATTTCTTCCGATTTTTGCCATGTGTTTTTCCCTCTCTCTAATCTTTTATCATTATTATTTACATTATATTAAAAGATAAACCTAAAAACTTAAATTTTATAAATTCATCATTAAGACTTCATTTCAAGAGCACAAATTTTAATATAATAGATTAATCAAAAATAATAGACTATTTTTGAACATATAAATTAATTATATCGTTTTTTAGTTGTTTTGTAAAGAACATTTTACTTATGTTACAGGAAAAACGCACGAATAATTATTCTTTGCATTTAATTATCAATTTTACTTT
>CAZQDT010000109.1:0-8054 GCA_964592005.1 uncultured Eubacteriales bacterium | reverse complement strand
AAATTATTATAATACCAAGCTCCGTTGCTAAGAAATAGTTAAATTCTTTGAATTTATATAATATAATGTGATTTATTTCAAGGTGAAAACATTTGCGAGTTAAGCAAATTTTTCATATTTTTGTATAAAAATATACATAATTTAACTAAAATATAAGTAACACTTTTCAAATACAAAGTCTTCGTTATGCTAAAGCATCCAATAAAAAAACTCTCCAAAATTATATTGGAGAGAATTGCACTAAAACAATCTATATAATTCAAACATACAAATGTCGATTTATCGTGGACTGACTATATGCGAGTTACGTTTGCTGCCTGAGGTCCTTTTGCACCTTGAACTACTTCAAATTGTACTTGCTGACCTTCTTCAAGAGTTTTGTATCCATCTGCTTGGATAGCTGAGAAATGTACGAATACGTCATCTTCTCCTTCTACGGAAATAAATCCGAATCCTTTTTCTGCATTAAACCATTTTACTGTACCATTTTTCATTGTTAAATCCTCCTACATTTCAAATCTCGCAAAATTAATTTAATTAACCTTGCTTTTCTAGCATAGCATACTTTACCAATAAAGTCAAATCATATTTTTAAAAATTTTAAATTATTTTTTATTTTTTTATTATAATAAATTTGTAATATTTTTTTTTAAATAATAATATTATTATATAAACATATATTTTAATGGAGGTTTTTTATGAATTCACCTAAAATAGTAGTAGTACAGCTGAAAGAAGTCATAATGACTGTAATATTTTCCATCTTAGGCATAATACTGCTTGGTCTGATTATTTACATTTTTATTCCAAAAGACAAACCTACAAACGCAACAGTCTATGAAACCGAAAATAACCTATACATACCCGGAAAATATACGTCATCTATTGCTTTAGGAGATAAAATAGTAGAAATTGAAGTTGAAGTAAGTAAAAATAAAATTGTTTCTATTGAACTTGTAAATTTAGATGAAGAACAGGAAATTTTTTATCCTCTTGTAAAACCTGCTATGGCAAATCTTTCAGAACAAATTATAAGCAATCAATCATTAGAAACAGAATTTGACTCCGATAGTGAAGTAACCGAAAGTGTTCTTTTAAATGCTATTACAGATGCCCTAGAGCAGGCAAAAATTGAATAATAGTCATAGCCACCAGCTAAGCTGGTGGCTTGATTAAGCCCCTGCAAAGGTTTAGTACTCGCCGAATGCCACTCACCCAGTAATGTCCTATACTTTCTTCTTTCAAGGACGCAAAAATCCAATCATAAAAAAATCAACACCTTATACTTTCTTAGATGCACAGCCTTAGATAGAACTTTCGGAAACCTGACAGAAAACCCTCAGCTCTACCTTGCCTACATAGATAATCAGTAATATTTATTTAACACTTTCAAGTGTTTTAAGTATTTTCTCCACTTCCTCAACTGCAGCCTGATTAGCGTTCGAATTTAAAACTTCATCTTGTAAAGACTTATGTATTTCTTGAAGTAATAATTCAGCATTTGAATCTATAAAATTATCAAATTCTATAGATTCAACTTTATCCAAAAGTTTTTTATAGATTGAACCTCTCTTGCAACAAATGGCTTTTCTATCCTAATTGTCGGAATAGAAGCATGAATTAAAAACTTTTCTAATTCTAGTTGTGCTATATGGTACTTATTTATTTTATGTTCTACTAGAAAACAGAATGGAAGTAGTAATTAGAATAAAAGACGAAAGGCGATTGATATTTAAAGATGCAGAAAGTTTATTTGAGAATAAAAAACAGCTAAAACCCACTGTTTTAGCCATTTGTAATAATGGAGCTGAGGGGAATTGAACCCCTGTCCGAAAGCCCGTCAACAAGGACCTCTACCGTTATAGTTGGTCTTTTAACATTCCCTTGTCGCAACGCCAGCCAACAGGCTTTGTAACTTAGTAGCTTCATAAATCTTCTTACATCTCAAAGCTTTGACATAAGAGTTTCCCGCAAAGTCGACGCCAGATTCTCTAACAGCGGGGGATTAGAGGCTGACGGCATTGAGCTTACGCTGCAAATGCTAAATTATTATTTTTGTCGTTTAAATTTATTTTCCGGTTTTTTGACGCAGCAAACCAGAATCTGCGAACGGCTATCCCTATCTTCAAAACCCCCGTCGAAACCATTGCAGCCCCATAATATAAAGCTAAATAGACATATTTCTGACTTTAAACTCTTTTTCAGCTTCACGCCTTTGGTCTTTTTTAGCTATATCTTGACGTTTGTCATAGTTTTTCTTTCCTTTAGCTAAACCAATATCTACTTTTACATAACTTCCTCTTAAATAAACCTTAAGTGGAACTATCGTATAGCCTTCTTTCGTAATTGCTCCAAAAAGCTTATTTATTTCACGTTTGTGAAGTAAAAGTTTCCTTGTACGCATTGGGTCTTTATTAAAAATATTACCCTGCTCATAAGGACTAATATTCATATTATAGATAAGGGCTTCTCCATTTTCTATCCTTACAAAACTCTCCTTAACACTACATTTCCCTTGTCGCATAGATTTAACTTCTGTACCTGCCAATGATATGCCTGCCTGAAAAGTTTCTTCTATAAAGTAGTCATGATATGCTTTTTTATTCTGTGCTATAAGCTTAACAGAATCTTTATCCTTAGCCATAATATTCACCTCCAAAACGTAGATATAATTATACCACAATTTCATAAAAATGCAACTGTTTATTTTCTTCAAATAATCCTATTTTTCTAACTATTTAATGGTTTTATTATTTTTATCAACTTTTAACATAAGTTTTTCTACCCAGCCTTTTTTATACTTTAATGAAATAAAACCTATAAAACATACAACAAATGCCCCTAAAGCATCTACTATCAAATCTTTCATTGTATCTGTCAAAGCTGCCCTTCCCATAAATTGTGTTCCATTTTCCAATGCAAATTTCTGCATATTTAATCCTAAAATTCCATCAAAAGTAAATTCATATATTTCCCAAAACACACCTAGGGTAAGAGCAAAGCAAAATGCAAATATTGCAACAAAAACAGGGCTTAAATTCATAGGTATTTTTTCTGTTTCATTCAATAAGGTCACAAATGAAAAACCTAAAGCTCCCAGCATACCTCCACTAAAAGTATGAAGTATTGTATCCCAATGTGGCACTGAATAGTAAAAACTTCTAACTTCCCCTAAATATATCGCACAGTATAAAAATATTGTATATAAAAATAACATTCCTGAAGGAATTTCCAAATTAAGTTTATGTTTAGCCATACTTGGAATAAACATTGCAACTATCCCTAATAAACATTGTACTAACATAAGCACATAATCACTTTTAACACGTTCATACGCTGTTTCTATATTACTCGGGTCTATTTCCACAGGTGCTGCTATAATTTCAAAGATAAGGTAAATAACTGCTATAACCAATAAAGCCAGAACATAACGACTAAATAATTGTTGCCAATTGATTTTCTTTTTCATAAAATGCCTCCAAAATTTAACTTAAATTATTTTTAATTATAGCACTAAATTATTTTTATTTCAATTATACAAAAAACAATTATTTCTTTATTTTTGTATTTATAATATTAAACTTTAATAAAATTTATTCAAAACTTTTTACAATGGTTTTGGGTAAAAATTTTTGCTACACTAATTATTTGTTTATATTCAATTAAAAATAGATATTCTAATCCTTGAATTTTACTAGCTTTAAAGTCATTATGTTTTTAATTTGGTACTAAAAAAGTACTATTTTAATTTTTCAATCTGTTCAATTACTTCTTTTTGCTTATCGGGGTATAAATGAGAATAAATGTTTAAAGTAGTTTGTACATTCTCGTGTCCAAGCCTTTCAGCAATCAGCAGAGGATTTACACCCATTTCAACCAATAAACTGGCGTGTGAATGTCTTAAATCGTGAATTTTTATTCTTTTCAATCCCTGCTCTTTGCAAATCTTATCTAAGGCAAAACTTAATTTATAAGTTGTTAAGCAGAATATTAATTCTGTTTCTTGAAGATTAAAAAGCTTACTTACATATGTTTTTATATCGTTAAGCAGGAAATCAGGAACAATAATTTTTCTATTACTTTTCACTGTCTTTGGTGTAGTAATTATATCCTGTTTATTTATTCTTTGTAAAGATTTATTTATATTTAAAGTTCTGCTTTCAAAATCAATATCTTTTTTAGTCAATGCGAATAATTCACCTTTACGTAATCCACACCAATATAATATATTATATGCAAGCTTCAATTGCTCATCTGTAACACAATTTATAAACTTCTTAAATTCTTCTAAAGTCCAATAATTCAAGTTGCTTTTTGGGTTTGTCACTCTTCCTATCATTCCTGCTATTGTACAAGGGTTTTTAGGTAAATCATAATATTTTACAGCATAATTCATTATACCACTTAAAACATTATTTAATCTTCTTTGATATGTAATTGCATAGCCTTTTTTTATTATTTGTTCTTGCCATTTCCTTATTTGTAATGGTGTAATATCTGAAATTGGCATATTTTCAAAATAAGGTAATATATGATTTCTTATAATGCTTTCTTTGCTTACTAAAGTACTTTTTTTTAATCTTTGCTCTAAATCTGCTGTATAAAGTTAATATAAATTTTTAAATAATATTGTCGGTTCTGTCGCAAATTTATTTATATACTCTTTTTCAAATTCCAAAGCTTTCTTTTTTGTTTCAAATCCCATTTTCTTTTTTTGGTGTTTTTTTCCGTTCCAATCTTCATAATAAAATTTGACGTACCATTTATTAGTTTTATTGTCTTTATAAGCTGGCATAATATAACCCCCTTTATAAAGCTTTAATAAAAGCAGCTGTATTTTAATTAAGCATATATTTTTCGTTAAAGTATGCTTTATTTATCTTTCCAGCAATAAATATATATCCTTTTTTCTCTAATTCCTTATTTAATTTTCTTATTACTCCATAAGCTTTATTTTCTCCACACCCTAAAATTTCCATTACATCATTTACGTCATAATATGATTTTTTTACTTCTGCCATCATTAAAACCTCTCTTTCTATATTTTTGTCTTGCCTACTTCAAATCGTTTTAAAGGGGTTGTATTTGCGTTCTAATTTTCATCTATATTTTTATCATTCAAACACGAACCCCTTGTAATTTTTGAAATTTGCGTTGTAAAAACTATGTTTCTTATTTTCTTGCTATATTCATATTTAAAATTTCATTTGCATTTTTTCAGAAATACGCTCTCTTATACTTTCTTCCACAAAATGTATTTCAAAATTTTTTTCTGCTACCCTGCTAGTTATTCTTTTATCATAGTTTAATTTATTTATAGGGTAATTGCTCGTGTATAGAGTTACCAAGCCTTTTTCATACCTTTTATTGATAATTCCGAAAAATTTATCATTTATCCACTGTTTTGGAGTTTCTACTCCGAAATCATCAATAACAAGAATATCTACTGTCGTTAAGCACTTTATTAATTCACTTTCTGTATAATCTGTTTCTTTGTTCCAAGTCGCCTTTATTTCTTCCAAAATATCAAGACTTGTTGAAAACTTAATATTATAACCATTTCTTAATAACTCGTTTGCAAGACTTGAAATTAATCTTGTCTTTCCGCTGCCTTTTGTATTACTCCACAAATACAAACCATATCCGTTTTGTTTCATATCCTCAAAATTATTTAAATAATTCATTGTGTCAAAAATCACTTTAGATATTTTTGTATCATTGTATAAATCTGTATTGAAATTATTGAAAAAGTTATTTTTATATATTTCAGGTATTTCAGCAAATTTAATTCTACTTTGATAAGCATTATTTGCTTTAATACCACAATCACACGGTATCGCCCAATCTATACCGTTATCGTCAGTAAATAAATCGTCCTGTAAATATCCTGTATCCCAACATTTAGGGCAATTATAATGTGATTTGGGAGTAGCTGGATTAAAAAATTTTTTTCCTGATTTTACTTCTTCTGTTCTTTTTAACGATTTTTTTCTAAGCTTTTCAATTTCACTGTTTAAGTCGTTCATTTTGCCCCTCCTGCATATCTTTAAGCATTTGCTTAATTAATTTATCATACTTTTCTTTTTCTTGTATTTCTTCAGCTGTTGGCTTTTTGGTAGGGGTTTCTATTTTCGTGTCCATCTGTTCCGCCTGCTGTATAAGTTTATTATTTTTATTGTGTCCCTGTTCCCTCTTGGCCCAATTTCTAATCGTTGCTAAAAAGTTAGAATATTTTTTACCTGTACTTGCTATGTACTCTGATAGTTTTTCAATTCTATCTTGATAATCGTCAGGAAATTCAACTTTTAATTTTTTTAATTCATCATCAGATAATAAGACATTTTTATATTCTCCATATTGATGGCGGATTGGTTTTTCTTTTTTAGGTTTATCATTTTCTTTTTTATTTTTTTCTTCTTTTTTTTCAGATATATTAGAAACGTTTTCCGTTTCGTCAAATAACTCTATACTATCCTTACCTATACTAACCTTACCTAACCTAACCTGTGTATCCATTTCGGATACAGTTTGTATACAATTTGTATCCAAAGTGGATACATAAATTCCATTTTCAACTGTAAGTGTGCTTTTTTCCTCTTTGTAAACAGTTTCTTTATATCTATCACGTTGAATATAGTTGTGCATTTTCCAATGGGTAACTACTACAACTCCACTCTCAAAAGGTATTATAAGTTTCTTGAATATTAACAACCTCAAATCATCATCTGAACACCCTAACATTCGTTGAATTTTTTTAGGGTTATTTATAAAACCGTCATCATCTGCCCGCATCGCTAAATGAAAATATAGCAGTTGTGTTGTTGGTGGCATATCTAAAAATACATCACTGTCAATTATGCTTTTTGAAAACATTCGTCTTTCTGCCATTTTTTACCTCTTTTCTTGTGCGTTGGTTATTCCTTTGCTTTCCCTTTGCTTCCCAAACCCAATAACCAAATGTTATTGAGTATGGAAAGCAGCAGGAACTATAAAATTTATCAATATTTTTTTGTGAAATGTTTTTTGATTACTTTAATCTTTTTATTAATATTTTAAATACTTCTTTTTTATTAGCCATCAAACCACACATAAAACCAAAGCCACACATTACAACTCCTATATATCTTGGTCCTGAATTTTGTACATTTACAAGGTAATTAATTAAAACTTGCATTTCACTACCAAAGCGTGTTCTATATAACATTGCATATCCTATTCTTGAACACTTTACCATTGTTTTCTCGATATTCTTTGCGTTTTTCATAAAAATAAAACTCCTCTCAATTTTAAAATTTACCCTTGAAAGAAGTCCCAAACTTTGATATTATATATTTATCAAAGGGGTTTACTTCTTTGTAAAGGTTGAACGGTATCCAATCGCTTTGGTCGGTTGAGTGGTTACCGTTTTTTTATTTCTGCTAAATTTATTTATCTTTTTTCAACTCCTGTCAAAAATATTTGAAAGTTTAATCAAAGCCCACTTACAAGCATTCGTTATAGTAATTAAATTTTGTATTTTGGTTTAATCTTTTTAAACTTTTAGAGTAAAAAAATATATTCCAATATCTTCTTCTTGAATTTCCAACATCTGAGCAATTTTTATTATATCATTTGTTGTAAATCTGATTTTGTTATTCATCTTTTGAGAAAAAACATTTTGAGAAACTCCAAATTTTTCAACAAAAGCTGTTTGACTTTTAAATTTTTCAATTATTCTACCTCTCAACTTGCTATAATCAAAAATCACTTGCCTGTTACTCCTTTCTGCAAAAGTTTAATTGTTTGAAACTGTTGATAGTTTAACATTTTTAAACTGGTTTGTCAACAATTTATTTTAATTTTTTTAAACTTTTTTATTGATATTTTTAAACTTTCGCTGTATACTCAATTTAGGAGGTGTTGTTATGAACTATCCAATAGTTGAATTAAAAGACCGTTTAAAATTAGCATTAGAGTTAAAAAATATTAAACAAATAGAACTTTCAGAAAAAACTCAAATACCTAAATCTGCTATTAATCAATATTTATCAGGGTACGCTAAACCAAAACAAGAT
>CAZQDT010000108.1:3723-8108 GCA_964592005.1 uncultured Eubacteriales bacterium | reverse complement strand
TAGATTTAGAACAGGAACTATTAGAAGTAAAAGAATTGGGAGAAAATGAAGAATATTTCAAATATTTTATAAAAGATAACAAAGTATTTTATAAAGACTTTGATAAAACAATACAAATAAGGCTTTCTAAAGAGGATACAGAACTTATAAAAAATCTTGATACATTAAGAAAAACTATAAGAGATACAATTAATTTACAACTTAAAGGTTGTACTGATGAGGAACTTAAAAAGCTTCAGGAAGAATTAAATAAGCAATATGACCATATTGTTGAAAAAGAAAAATCAATTACATTTTCAAGTAAAATAAAAGCTTTATTTAAAGAAGATGATGATTATTCTCTCATTTGCTCTATTGAAAAAATCACAGATGCAGAGAAAAAAGAAGTTGAAAAAGAGAGTATATTCAATGAAAGAACAATACGTAAAGTTGAGTTTAAACCTCCACAAACTGCATTGGAAGCTATGATACAGTCTTTAAATGTTAAGGGTAGACTTGATTTTAAATATATGTCAGAGGTCTATTTTAAAAGTAAAGAAAAAATAATAGAAGAGCTTGGAGATGAAATATTTAAAAATCCTCAAAATGACAATTATGAGTTAAAAAATGAATATCTTTCAGGAAATGTACGAAAAAAGATTGAAATAGCCACTAAATATAGTAAGGATAATCCTGAATTTCTTAAAAATGTAGAAGCACTTAAAAAGGTTATTCCAAAAAATTTAAATGAAAAAGAGATATCAATAAAGCTTGGAGCAACATGGATAGAGCCAAAAGATATAGAAAAATTTATGTTTGAGAAGTTTCAAATACCAATTAGCTATAAAAGAATTGGGAAAAAAATGAAAGGAGAGAAAAATATAAGTGTAACGTACAATGAAACTACAAATGAGTGGTACATAGAAAATAAAAAAATTTTTAGTAGTGTTCTTACACAATCAACTTATGGTACAGAATATAAAAACTCCCTTGAACTTCTTGAACAGAGTTTAAATCTTAGATTAGTAACAATAAATAAAGTGGTAATAGAAGATGGAAAAGAAAAACATATCCCAAATTTAAAGGAAACAACTCTTGCAAGAGAAAAGCAGAGAAAAATACAGGAAGAGTTTAAAGAATGGCTTTGGGAAAGCCCTCAAAGAAAGGCTTATTACTTGGAGAAGTATAACAAATTGTATAACTGTGATGTGCTGAGAGAATATAATGGTTCTAATCTGGTATTTCCGCAAATGAGTAGTTTAATAGAATTAAAATCACATCAAAAAAATGCAGTTGCTCGTATGCTCTATTCGGGTAAAAATACCTTGCTTGCCCATGAAGTGGGTGCAGGTAAAACCTTTGAAATGATAACAGCAGCAATGGAAAAGAAAAGGTTAGGATTAGTTAATAAAACATTAATTACTGTACCTAATCATCTTGTAGAGCAGACAGCCGCAGAGTTTTTAAAGCTTTATCCTTCAGCTAAAATTTTAGCAGTAGGAAAAGAAGATTTTACTTCTGCCAATAGAAAAAGATTTATAAATAAGATAGCGATGACAAAGTATGATGCTATTATTATGGCTCATAGTCAGTTTTCTAAAATTCCTATTTCTCAACAGAGGAAAGAAAAATATGTACAAGCTGAAATAGACGAAGTAACAAAACTGATAGATGAAAGTGAAAAAGGTACTATAACCATAAAACAATTAGAAACTCAAAAAAAGAAATTAAAAGTAAAACTAGAAAATTTGTATAAAAAGAGTGCTAAAGATAATGTTTTAACTTTTGAACAGCTTGGGGTAGACCAATTGATTGTAGATGAAGCACATATGTTTAAAAATCTTCCAACTTTTTCAAAGATGCAGAATGTATCAGGTATTCAAAATTCACCATCTCAAAGAGCAGAAGATATTTACTTAAAAACACAATATATAAATGAAATAAATCCAAGTGGAGTAATATTTGCAACAGGAACACCAGTTTCAAATACCATGGCAGAAATATTTGTAATGCAAAAATATTTGCAGGGTGATGTTTTAAAAGAAAAGGGGTTGAGCCATTTTGATAGTTGGGCAGCCAATTTTGGAGAAACAGTAACTTCTTTGGAACTGAAACCCGATGGTAATGGATTTAATTTTAAAAATAGATTTGCCAAGTTTGTAAACTTACCAGAATTGATGACTACCTTTAGAGAAGTTGCAGATATACAGACAGCAGAGATGCTGAATCTCCCAAGACCAAAAGAAACTTTTGTAAACATAGCAACGAAACCAAGTGAATTTACAAAAGAGTATATGAAATTATTTTCACATCGAGCTGAAAAAATTAAAAATGGTACAATTTCACCTAAAGTAGATAATATGCTGAAAATTACCAATGAGGCAAAATTATTAGGAACAGACCCAAGAATAATAGAGCCTTTAGCAGAAAATTTACCTGACAGTAAGGTGAATACCTGCATAGAACAGGTGTACAAGGAATATATAAATTCCAACAATACTAAAGGAACACAAATAATCTTCTTAGATGTAAGCACCCCAACAGGCAAAAAAGAGTTTTGTTTATATGACTATATAAAAGATACTCTTATACAAAAAGGTATACCTGAAGAAGAAATCTGTTATATTCACGATGCCAATACGGACAAGCAGAAAGAAGAATTATTTTCAGATTTAAGAAGTGGTAAAAAACGAATAATCTTGGGTAGTACTTCTAAAATGGGAACTGGCACCAATATACAAAATAAGCTTGTAGCATTGCATCATCTGGATTGCCCTTGGCGACCTTCAGATGTACAACAGAGAGAGGGGAGAATACTTCGTCAGGGAAATGAAAATAAAGAGGTAAATATTTATAAATATGTAACGCAAGACACATTTGATGGATATAACTGGCAGTTGCTTGAAACTAAGCAAAGGTTTATTTCACAAATAATGTCAAATAAAAGTCTTGCAGAAAGAGAATGTATGGACGTAGACGAAACCACACTCAATTATGCAGAAATAAAGGCACTTACATTAGGTGACCCAAGAATAAAAGAACAAATCGAGTTGTCTAATGATATAGACAAATTAAAAATATTAAGACAGGGATACATAAATGCCCAAAAACAATTACAAGATATTATAGAAAATCACCCTAAAACTATAAAAAATTTACAAATTGATATAGAAAATATAAAGAAAGATATATCAAACAAGAAACTGTTTAAGACAGATGAATTTGAAATAGAAATAGGGAAACAGGTATTTAATAAAAAAACAGAAGCTGGAGAGAAGCTTATTGAAACAATAGAGAATATAAACACTCTTGAAAGGACTCAGGTGGGTATTTATAAAAGTTTTCAAATAGAAGTAGAAAAGGAAAATTTGATAAGTACCATGCTACATTTTAAAGGAAACAGAGAGTATTCTGTCGCACTAGATAGTTTAAATCCGCTTGGTACAATAATGAAAATCCAATATACGATAAATAATGGAATTGAAAATCTTTTAGAAAAACAGATGCAGAAGTTAAGCAATCTTCAAATGGATTTAACTGAAGCACAGGAAGCAATTAAAAAGCCTTTTGAAAAAGAGCAAGAGCTGAATAAAAAACTTGAAAAACAACGTAAAATTCGAGAAGAATTAAATCTTGATAAACCTTATGAAATAATTATTAACGAAAATACTGAAGTAACACCACAACCAGCAAAAGATGTGGAACTGGAGATAGAATAGGAGGAATTGGAATGTCAGAACAATTTAAAAAAGATGTGCAGGGAATAAAACATTTTTTCTCAGACATTTATGCAGTAAATTTAGAAACAGATGATGTAAAAATACTTTTAGATGAAGAGAAAGAAATTTTTGCAGTAGAATTTGATACAGACAAGCTTTCTATAAGTTGTTTGTGTACAAATGATAAAGAAAGAAATGCAACAATGATTATAAAATCTAAAGAATTTTTTAAAGTTAAAAAGACTGCAGATTTAGAAGAAATAGAAAATATAGTTAAAGAGATATTAAAGCAGATTGAAGAAAAGTACAAAGACCAGATTATAGGTCCGGTTTCAACTGAAAATGGAGAATTTCTTCTAGATTATAAAGAGAATAAGGTTACTTATGATGCTATATTTTATGGTTTATACAGTAGCTTTTATTTAAAATATTCTTCAGATGCAGAGGAAGCAGTATTGACTAAAACTACTGTAAAAGATATTACAAACCTTATTTAAGACAGGAGGTATGTAATAATGCCTTATTATGACTTAGATAAGATAAAAGAAATCCCTATAAAAGATATTGCAGAGAACTGTTACAATTTACACCTTAAAGAAAAGGGAAATAAATTATTTTGCAATATACGAGGAGAAAAAACAGATAGTTGCTGTCTGTATATAGAACAAAATACATTTTATGATTATG
>CAZQDT010000108.1:0-3713 GCA_964592005.1 uncultured Eubacteriales bacterium | reverse complement strand
AGCAATGTTGGGGGAAGTGTAATAGATTTTGTAAAAGAAATAGACAAGGTTGATTTTAAGACAGCCGTTGATTTTCTCGTCAAGCAATATAGTATACAACCTGAAAATACAACAATAGATAAAACAAATTTCAATAATAAGCCATTAAGATTTATTTCTAAAGAAGAATATAATTTTTTAGGATTAAATCCGGATAATGTATTTTTGAATGTTAGACCTGAAGACTTGAAGGAATGGAGTCCGGAAAGATATTTGGAAATAAAAAAAATGTATAACAATATGACAATGCGTCAATTACAGATAAAAAATAAAACATTACACGATAAATTGGTAAAACTTAGGACAATAGAAGAAATAAAACTATTAAAGCCTTATTATGAACGTTATCAAGATATGTTGACATCAAAAGTGTTTGTTAAAAAAAATTCTCTAGAACTTCTAAGTATAAGAAATCAAGCAGAGAAAATGGGAATTAGGATAAATACAATGTATGACTTATTATCTGATATTTTGGTAAATAAAAGTTATAAAAATTATATGGTGGATTATAAAACTCTTGTAGAAAGAATTGAAGAGAGAAGATTAATACAGGAAAAACTTGAAATTACTAAAGAAACTTATGCAAAAGAAATAAATATGGATATGTTGAATGAAAAAGAAATATTGAACTTATACAAATTAAATAAACTTATGAATAAAAGTTATTTGGAAGGTACGATATATTCTGACATTGATATAAAATATGCACCCATAAAAAATATTAAAGAACTTTATAAATCCTCTGGTTGGTGTTTAGAGGACTTACAAAGAATAAAACAAAAAAAAGATTATGAATTAACAGATAAAGATAAAGAAAGACTTGGAGTTGAAAAGATAGTAAAAAAAGCCTTTGAATTATCGGACTTAGTAGTAAAAAGTATTAGTGTTACAGAAAATATAAATCTGCCAAGAGGCGAACCGGAACTGCAACTTAAGTTGGATATTACAAATGAAATAGAATTATAAAAAATGGAGGAATAACAATGAATAAAGTTGAATTAGTAGGAAGAATTACAAAAGACCCAGAAGTAAGATATAGTACAGGCTCAGAACAAATAGCAATAGCTAAATTCACTTTAGCTGTTAGAAGACAGACTAAAGACAAAAACGGAGAATTAGAAGCAGATTTTATAAACTGTACCGCATTTAGAAAAACAGCTGAAAATATAGAAAAATATGTTCACAAAGGTGATAGATTAGCATTAGTAGGACATATCAATGTTTCTAGTTATGATAATAAAGAAGGTAATAAAGTATGGGTAACACAAGTAATAGTAGATGAATTAGAATTTTTAGAAAGTAAAAAAGAAAATGCTGCAAAATCAACGAATGAACCTGAAGAAAACGAGGAAGACGACGAAGATACGCCATTTTAAAAAATAAAAATGCCCTATGACATAAAATCACAGAGCGTAAAAAAAATATTAATATAGTTTATAAATAAGCATAAAATAAAGTTTTTGTCAATTAAAATTTACACAAAAAATTATGGAAAGTATACAAAAAATAAAACTAGGACTGGTAGTTCCGCCAGCTGAGTACATAGAATTATTAAAAACAAATTTTGAAAATATTCAAAATCAACTTCTCGGAACAAGGAAAGTTAAATTTCTTGCTCCTCAATTTAAAGGACTTAAAATTAACTTTGAAATAACAGATGTGGTTGTACAGGCAGAAGCTTGTACTGCAATCATTGATGAAGCGATAGATGATAATCTGATTTTAAATCCAATGACAATAAAAAAAGAACTGGTATATATCTGTATTGATATGGGTGGCGGAACAACAGATTTTTGTGCGGTACAGGGTATAAAATTTTTGGGAGGCACAGAAAAAACAGAGTATCACGGAGTAAATGACACCTTAGGAGAAATAGGAGAAGTGATAAAACAAAGATATGATTTAAAGACAGACATACCTATTTCTTTAATAAATCAAACGATAAGATATAAAAATAATATACTTCCTGATGGAGTTAATGAAATAAATATAACTGACATAGTAAAAGAAGTATTTGAAAAAGAAACAGATAAAATAATGGATATATTAGTTAAATATAAAGATAACATACTAAAACAACGTGGAATATCTGATATTCAGCTCGCAGGTGTTTTACTTGTAGGTGGAGGAGCTGAAATGTATGGAAAAATTTTGCAAGATAAAGTACAAAATTTTTTAGGTAATAAAAAAGTTGTAATAAAAACGGAACAATCCATTTGGAAGACATGCAAAGGTCTTTCTAAATTAGTAATATATTCGGACAAGCAATATAATAACCAAAATAATTTCGATAATTACATATTTTTAGATATTGGAAACAGTAGTACAAAAGCTAAACTTTTTGATTTAAATGGTAAAAAATTGAAAAGAGTAGAATTATTGACGCAAGCTGCAACACCTGCACCACGTTCTCTAATAGGTGATTTAGAAACATTAAGTCCGCTATCCGACTTAGAACTGGAAATAATAAATGTTGCAAATACAGGAGATAAAGGGTTTGGGAAATATGCAGTTTCAAAGCTAGCAAATACAGGAGTAGATAAAAAAACAAGGGTAAGTGCAACGGTAAATAAAACAGATGATAATCTATTTTATACAATGATTTACTCAACAATAGCAACATTATTAAGAAATCAGTAAAGTAGGCGATGGAATGAATAACCTTTTCTCATTTAGGGTAGGAGATAAAATCCCTAATAAAGATAACATTATTGAAACACTCCAGCAATGGAAAAATAAAAAGACTTTAACAGAAAATATATGTTTACTTATAAATCAATATTTAAAGCAAGCATATAAACTTGAATTTTATCAAAAATTACAAAATATACTGGAACTTTTCAGTTGTTGTGATGAGGAAGAACAACAAATAATAATAAACCTTTTATCAGACAAAAAAGAACATAAACAAGAAAAAAATGAAGTGAATTTGCAGGTTGAAAAACCTGTAAATTCTACTACTATAATACAACAAGAAATAAAAATAGATGATGAATTTAAAGAAACAATTTTTGAAGAGGAAGAAGACCCATATATGTAAGGAGGTTTTAAAGGTGGAAAATTTTTATTATTGGTATTGCTGTCCTTGTTGTTGCAGAAGATTATTTAAAATATATAAAGATACAAAGATAAGCAATTTAAAGATAATATGTAGAAATTGTAAAAGTATAATAATTATAAATACAAATTTTAGTAAAGTGAGTTGTATTAAAAAGGCAGAATAATTTTTAAAAATTAAGAAAGGAGATGAAAGAAATGAATTTTGACTATTTTTACGGAGCAGAAGCGGAACAATTTTCCTTTTACCGAATACCGAAAGTTTTTGTAAAAGATAAAAGATATAAAAACATCTCCATGGAGGCAAAATTTTTATATGGTCTAATGCTAGACAGAATGTCATTGTCAATGAAAAATGGCTGGTTTAACAAAGAAAACCAAGTCTACATAATATATACCCTTGAAGACATAAAAGAAGATATGAACTGTGGGAATGAAAAAGGGGTAAAGGTTATAGCGGAATTAGAAAAAATAGGACTTATAACCAGAAAAAAACAGGGACAGGGTAAGCCGACAATTATCTATGTAAAAAATTTCATCAAAAATTTAGATGATGAAGAAAAAACATCCGAAGTTAAGACTTCCGAAAAGCCGAAGTCTGAAAAATTATCAGCCGA
>CAZQDT010000107.1:0-8220 GCA_964592005.1 uncultured Eubacteriales bacterium | reverse complement strand
AACATTGGAACTACTGCATTTACACTAAATATTAGATTATCAAACATATTTTTTTCCTCCTAAATTATTGTTGCGATTTTATGTTATCATAATATTTTAGGAAAAACAATGCTTAAAATGTACCTGATATATAATTTACTTGAATATGCCAAAATTTATTTTGGTACAATTTGAAGTTTTCCTCTTTTATAATAATTTATATATTTAATGAAATTGTACAAAATGCACAATTTTTTTTGCTTTACAAATGTTGGTTGATAAAAAATTGACAAAATTCAGAGGAGATGATATAATAAATAAAAAATATTAAAGAAAGGAATTGACAGTTATGATAGCTGAAAATAAAATTTTCACAGCACAGCACAGCACAGCACAGCACAGCACAGCACAGCACAGCACAGGCTGTTTTTTGTTATGTAAAAATTAATGTTTTTTTAAATAATTGTATGAGTGTGTCCTTTATCAAAAATTATTTATGATAAAGGTTTTTTTATTTTCAGAATTTATTAATGAAAAGGATGAAAAGAATAAAAATTTATTATTTTACCAAAGGAGGAGTTGTTATGAATAATAAAAGAACTGCGGTTGAAGTATATTTATCAGCAGTTTTTAAGTGGGGACTTATTATATTGGTAAGTGCTTGTATGTGTGCTACTATCACATTTAATACAGAAAAATTATTTGGATTATATCCGACAGTACCATGGCTTGCAACCATAGGTTTAGGAATGATGGATTTAATATTTTTTGCAATAGCAATATTTATTGTTCGGACATCATTTGATGAGAATGGATATTTAAAAGATGGCAGGTTGAAAGTTGGAAAAATTTTTTCAGTAGTTGTTTTGGTAATTCAATGGAATTATTTATTATATATGCTGCCAACCAGAACATTTTGGGGGTTTCTCTTTTTCTTCCTTATTTTGATGGCATTTTTTTTAGATATTAAGATGTTGTTTGGAAGTGGTCTAGCCTGTATTGTTTCATTGTTTATTTGTTGGGGTGTCAAAGGAACAGAGCTTCTTCCAGTAAAAGATGAATTATTTTTTACTGATGTCATAATATGCCTTATAGCATTAGTTTTATCACTGATAGGATTGATTATATTTGTATTTTTTGTAGCACATTTTTTAGTAAATGCAAAAAAGGATGAATTGGAAAAAAATAACGAGCATATTACAAATATACTTGTTGCAGTTTCAGAATTGGCTGAAAAGTTACATATAGCAGGGCTGACTCTTTCACAGGTTGCAGGAAATGAAAGTGCTTCTGCTCAAGAACTTGCAGCAACAAGTGAGCAATTACTTGCTGGGAGTAATCTTTTAAGTACTAGAACTGACGAAAGTATGGATAATCTTAATGAACTTAATAAATGGGAAAGTATTGTTGCTGAAAATGTTGATAAAGTTGAGGATACATCTCGAAATCTTTTGACCAAATCGAAACAAAACGAGAAGTTACTGAATGATTTATTTGTAATCAATAATGAAGTGGCTGAATCTATGAATGCTACTACAAATATTACTGTAAAGTTGTCAGAAGCAGTTCAAGAAATAGGAGTGACGTTAAATCTTATAAATGATATTTCCACTTCAACTAATTTACTGGCATTGAATGCTTCTATTGAAGCTGCAAGAGCTGGAGAGGCAGGAAAAGGATTTGCGGTTGTTGCAACAGAAGTTGGTAATCTTGCAAGCAACACTCAGCAATCTTTAAAAAATGTACAGGCTGTTATTGAACGGGTACAGCAAAATGTTGCAAAGATTACTACTCAGGTAGAAGAAAATTCAGATAAATTAAGTAAACAAAATGAATATTTTATCAATGTTTTTAAAGGAATACAGGATATGACAGAGCTTCTTAGCATATCTGAAGCGGCTGTTGAAGCGATGAGTGAAGCACATAAAGAGCAATCGGCAGTAATAAAAAATACTGTGGAGATAAATCAGGGCATTGCAGAAAGCATAAAAAATGAAAATGAACAATTTAGTGCTATTAGCTCAATGGCAGAAAGTAATGCTTCTGATACGGTAGAGCTTGCTACACAGGCTAATGCCATAAATGATATGGTTGACAAAATGACAGAGCTTTTTAAAGAAGAATAGAGTTTATACATTAGGGGCGAATTATTTCGCTCCTTTTATTTGGAATATTTTGAGTAATTTTTTTTAAATTTTATAAATAATAAAAAAATTATTGTTCCTTGGAGTGGAATGTGTTACACTCTTATAAAAGAAATTTTATTAAAACAAAAAAGGTGAATATTAGAAAAATAGTAAGAAGTTTTAAAAAAATTAATTTTGGAATGCTTGTTGGCAAGGGGGAATTTTGTATGTCTATTTATGGTGATTACAGTTTAAAAGATATTGAAATTACAAATGCGTATCTTATGAATGGTTTTAATAAAATGGCAGAATACTTGAAAAAGTTTGATATAGATAGAAGTGTTGAAGGATTTAGACGTACAGCCGGTATAGGTAAAGAAAAAAATACTTATGAGGGCTGGGAAACAAGCCTTATAGCAGGTCATGCAATAGGACATTTTGTAACAGCACTTGCACAGGGATATGCGTATTCTCAAGGAAATCGTAAAGCTGATAAAAAGCTTTTAGAAATGTCCGAGGAGATTATAGAAGCTTTTGATGAAGCACAGATAAAACAGGATAAAGAAATAAATGGAGAGCAAGTTAGAAAAGGCTTTCTTTTTGCTTCTACTGAGGGCTGGAATGGTGCATCAGCAGTTTATGGAGAAAGGCAGTTTGACAATATAGAAAATAATAGGGCAAATATTATAACAGAAGCATGGGTACCTTGGTATACAATGCACAAAATATTGGCAGGATTGATAGATACACACAAGTTTACAGGAAATACGAAAGCTTTGGAAATCGCCTCATTTCTTGGTGATTGGGTATACAACAGGGTATCGAAATATGATGAAGCTATGCAAAAAAAGGTGCTTAATATTGAATATGGCGGAATGAATGATTGTCTTTATGAGCTTTATAAGTTTACAAGAAAACCAGAACACGCAAAAGCAGCTCATGTATTTGATGAAATTCCACTTTTTGATAAACTTTATGAACATATAGATGTACTTGAAAATAAACACGCAAATACTACTATACCTAAAATTATAGGTGCATTGAATAGATATAGAGTAAATGAAGAAACAAATGGTGAATTACTTAATGTTTCGGAGGATAGCCGAAACATTAAATATTATCTTATCGTTGCTGAAAATTTCTGGGATATAGTTGTAAATGGACATTCATATATTACAGGTGGAAATAGCGAAAATGAACATTTCCGTACACCTATGAAAAAAGATAAATGCAGAAATCATATAAATTGTGAAACCTGTAATACTTATAATATGCTTAAACTTACCAGAGAATTGTTTAAAATAACAGGGAATAAAAAGTATGCGGATTTTTATGAAAATACATTTTTAAATGCTATTATATCAAGTCAAAATCCTGAAACAGGAATGACAATGTATTTTCAACCTATGGGTACTGGTTATTTTAAGGTATTTTCTTCTGAATTTAAGGATTTTTGGTGTTGTACAGGTTCGGGAATGGAGAATTTTACAAAACTTAATGATAGTATTTATTTTAAAGGTAAAAATGAGATAATTGTAAATCAATATATTAGTTCAATTCTTACAGATAAGGAAAATAATATAAGTTTAGTACAAAATTCATTTTTACCTGATAGAGAAAATGTATTATTTGAAATACAGCCTTTAGAAGGGGAAAAACAGCATGCAAAAGTAAAATTCAGAGTACCTGATTGGATAGCCAGAAAGCCGATTGTTAAGTTAAATAGAAATGAAACAGAGTTTGATATTTTAAAAGGTTATATAGAAATTGAAAAAGATTGGACAGCAGGTGATGTTGTAGAGATAATATTACCTATGGAAATGAGAGTTTATGGTCTTTCAGATAATGAAAATGTAGTTGCTTTTAAATATGGTCCAGTGGTTTTAAGTGCAGGTCTTGGAGTTTCAGATATAGAAGAAAAGTTTCATGGTATGGCAGTGCGTGTACCAAAACATAAAACAGAAGTAAATGAATTTATTAAAATAGATGAAAATTATGGTACACGAGAAAAATGGCTTGGCAATTTAGCTGAAAATATGATTAAAACAAACGGAGAACTTATATTTACCATGAAAAATACGGACCAGAAGCTTATATTTACACCTCATTACAGAAGATATAAAGAAAGATATGGTATTTATTGGTATTTGATTGATGAAAATTTTCATAAAGATATAGAAGATGTTAAAGATTATAATATAATTGATTTTGTAGAGTTTGCACATGACCAGCAGGAAAATGGTCATGGTTATATTCAGGATAATTCAGTAGGAATTGAAGGTACAGGAGATATGCCTAATTACCGAGAAATTAAGTTGGGTGGATTTGTAAGTTATCAGATGTTGATAGATAAAACAAAGAAAAATTATTTAATGTTAAATTTTTCTAAAGATGATAAAAATAAGAAAATAAATATATATGCTGGGGATATATTTGTTGCAGGAGCAGATATAGAGAATAATCTTTATGAAATTCCGAAAAAAGCTTTTGAAAATAGTTATATTGCGGGAAAAGATGCGATTACAATAGCAGGAAAAGAAGTCCTTAAAATTACTTTCAAAGCGGAGTGTGGTACAGATGCTCCAAAACTTTGTAAGGTTGTAGAAATGATAACAAAATAATGGAAAAAGTAAGTTAAAAAATCCTATACTGTTGTACCCTAACAAGGTAGGAAGTGTTTGAATAGGTACTTAAAAAACTGTTTTTTAGTAGGCATTCACTTTGGAGTGAGTGCTTTCTTTATGATAATATGATGCGTATTTCAATAAGAGTTTATCGAAAACTGTTCTATGTTCTATAAAATTTTATGAACTTTGCAAACCAAAGAATACTTTTCAATTTTCCTTAATATTATAAAAGTAAAATAATAATTTAAGGAGGATATTATGAAAAAATTTTTATCGGTATGTATAAGTTTAATATTAATAGCAATTTTAGCAGCTTGTACAGCCAAGGGTGGAGAAGTTATGTCAGATATGGAAAAAATACAGAAGCAGTTTCTTGAAATGAAAAATTATGCTTGCATAGCGACAGTGGAACATATTTCTAAAAGAGGGACAAAAAGTTATGAAACAAAACAATATTATAAAAAAACTGGAGAATATCGTTTAGAAATGCTTGCACCAGAAAATATTAAGGGTATAATAACTACATATAACGGAAAAACAATTTGTCAGTATAATCCTAACGTAGAAAGCAAAATAAGGAAAGATTTGGAGTCTTCGGAATATGTTGATGAAATGTTTTTAGGGGCATTTATAGAGAATTATCTCAAATCAGAAGAAACTTCCATAGCAGTATCGAAATTTGATAAAGCTAAGTGTACTATTTTGGAAGCGGTTATTCCGGGAAATCATAAATATTTGTCTACGGAGAAATTATGGGTAGATAATGAAACACTTTTACCTAAACAATTGGTGATATATGATAAAGACGGAAGTGAAAGAATTAGAGTTACATATGGAGAATTTCAATGGAATGTAGAACTTGAAGATAAAATTTTTAATATATCTAAGGAGGACTAAAAATGCAGGAATACAATAGAGTGGTGTCAGAAATTAATCTTGATGCCATAGCATACAATATAAGAAAAATAAGAAAAATAACAAATAAAAATTCACAAATAATGGCGGTAGTAAAAGCTGATGCTTATGGACATGGAGCAGTAGAGGTTTCTAAAGTAGCACTTTATAATGGAGCAGATGCTTTGGCAGTTGCAATTACTGATGAGGGTATACAGATAAGAAAAAATAATATTAAAGTTCCAATATTGGTATTGGGGTATACACCTGAAATGCAGCTTGAGGATTGTGTAAAGTATGATTTAATACAGACTGTTTATAATTTTGAAATGGCTGAAAATATTTCAAAGGTGGCAAAAAGACTTAATAAAATTGCTAAAATACATATAAAAGTTGAAACAGGAATGGGAAGACTGGGTTTTTTGCCATCAAAAGAGGCATATGAAGATATTATTAAAATAAGTCAAATGGAAAATATAAAGATAGACGGTGCATTTACTCATTTTGCAACAGCTGACAGTGAAGATAAAACTTTTACTTATGAGCAGGCAGGACTTTTTAAGAATTTTATTTCAGAACTTGAAAAAAGAGGAGTAAATATTCCAATAAAACATTGTGCAAATAGTGCGGCAATAATGGATTTACCTGAATTTAGTTTTAATATGGTGAGAGCAGGAATAATATTGTATGGTATGTATCCATCAGATGAAGTAAATAAGCAAAAGCTTGATATAAAACCTGCTATGAGTTTAAAAACTCAAATAAGCTATGTAAAGGAAGAACCTTGCGGAGTTTCTATTGGTTACGGAAGAACTTTTTTTACTCAAAGAAACAGCAAGGTGGCAACAGTGCCAGTGGGTTATGCAGATGGATATTCAAGGGCTTTATCCAATAAAGCTAGAGTGCTTGTAAGAGGAAAGTATGCTCCGATAGTGGGAAGAATTTGTATGGACCAGTTTATGATAGATATTACAGATATACCTGAAGCATCAATAGGAGATGAAGTTGTTTTGATAGGAGAGCAAGGAGGTAATATGGTAAGTGCAGAGGAAATAGCAAAACTTATAGATACAATTAATTACGAAGTGGTATGTATGATAGGAAAAAGAATACCTAGAGTATATATCAAAAATAATACAATTTTGAAAAAAATTTCATATTTATAATATGTGTTGAAGAACATATTGTATAGAAAATATATACAGGGGATAATTTTTTGTAGTGAATACAATGAATTATCCTCTTTATTTTTGATATTAAAACTTTCCATTGATTTCAAATTAAATGTATAAAATTTACTTATTAGGAAAGAATATAGGAAAGGTTACATATTAAACGACCAAAACGGCGGAGAGTGAAAAGCATGATAGTAAAAAGAGGTGACATATTTTATGCTGACTTAAGTCCTGTCATTGGTTCAGAACAGGGCGGAGTCAGACCGGTGCTTATACTTCAGAATGATGTGGGAAATAAACATAGTCCGACAGTAATCTGTGCTGCTATAACTTCTCAAATAAATAAGGCAAAACTTCCAACGCATATAGAACTTGCAGCAAAACAGTATGCTTTGGTTAAAGATTCGGTTATATTATTAGAGCAGATAAGAACAATAGATAAAAAACGTTTAAAAGAAAAAATTTGCCATTTAGATGAGAAAATGATGACAAAGGTGAATAAAGCATTGGAAGTAAGCTTTGGACTGGCATAAGATATGAAAAAGCTGGAATTGTATTTTTAATACAGTATTTCTGGCTTTTTTTGGTGTATAACTGAATATTAAGTTTGTAAAATAGGCTGTAAAAAATTGTCTGAAAAATTTTTGAAAAAATGTACAAAATACTATTGAAAGATATTAAAAAATAATTTATAATATCTATATAATTAGATTTAATTCATGTTAAAAGAAACAAAAAATTTGCTTAAGTGCAAAAATTTTTGTAATTGAATTAAATTAAATTATATAACTGAAATGTTTGAAAACCCTATTATTTTGAACCTACATTACATGAACGGGAATCTGACATTATCTTAATTATATCAGGCCTCAAGCTAATTCCCTTTGGGCAGAGGAAGATAGATAGAAAGATTGAAGATACCCACCTAGCTTAGGCTAGGTGTCAAAATATAGGGAACGGCATTTTGGTTTTTTTATTAATGAATGTATAAAATCCTTCACCAAGTTGTGAAGGGTTTTTTAGTATTAGAAAGAATATCAATTTTTATATTGAAAATTTTTGAAAGATAAAAATATATGTACTAAAACATTAATATTAAAAAATTATTAATTAAGAAATATAAATTGAAAATGTTAATTTATTTATTGATTAAAGGAATTAAATTGTTAGATATGGAATAGAATGGGTGTGTATAAATAAATTCTTAAAGGAGGAAAAAATATGAAGAAGATAGTCTATTTTTTAATGATATTAGTTATTTTTTGTGGTTGTGGGACAAGCATAAGCTCAATTGAAAAAAGTTATTCTGATATAAAAAATAAAGATGAAAATATGGAATTTAGTACGATTTTAGAGGAAAATTTACAAAACGACATTCCGGATACCGCCAATAACATACCTGTAACAAGGGCAGCGGTT
>CAZQDT010000106.1:0-8274 GCA_964592005.1 uncultured Eubacteriales bacterium | reverse complement strand
TTCAACATTTCAAATACTTCTTCTTCTGTAAATCCAAAATACTGTGAAAAATCTACATCTGATATAGTACATACTCGTAAATTGTTAAATCCTGTAAATATACTTTCTTTCGACACTCTCAAACAACCTGTAATTGCTCCAAATGCAAGATATTCATTATCCTTAAAGCAATCATTCATCATTGCTCTGATTATATCTAGCATTTCATCATAATATCCATTTATACTTGCTTTCTGAAGTGGTACATCATATTCATCTAATAATATAACCACTTTTTGTTTGTAATGCTGATAAAGTAATTTCGTCAATAAATATAAACTACTTTTTATTTCCGCCAAAGACTCTTCACAATCTACCATTTTTTGAAAAACTTTCAAATCTTTTCTATTAAACTTTGTATTTTCAAGTAAAAAATCATATTTCATAAATAAATCGGATAGAAGTTCTTTTAAATTATCATACGCATATTCAAATTTCATTCCATCTACTTTTTTCATTGATATAAATACCACTGGACACTTATTCTGCCATTTTTCACAAACTGCTGTTTCTTTTTCTATATTAAGCCCCTTAAACAATTCTCTACTGTCTTTTTCTATGTCTAAAAATTCTTTCAGCATATTCATATTAAGAGTTTTCCCAAATCTTCTTGGTCTGCTGAATAATGTCACTTCTGCTTTATTTTTTAACAAATTAGATATAAAATCGGTTTTATCTACATAATAATATTCTTCCGTTATCAATTTTTCAAAGTTACTTATCCCTATCGGCACCATCTTTTTTTCCATAAAATACCTCCCTTTAAAGCTCTCCAAATTGTTTTTTATTATTATAACAAAAATATCTTGCTTATACAATTAAACCTAAAAATATTTAAAGCTGCAAAAATTTTTTAAAAAAAGACACCTTTTCTCATTTTAAGAAAAAGTGTCTTAACAATATTAAATACAGCCTTTATCAACTCTTAATATTCTTTTTGCTCAAAAGAAGCTTTTACTATCTTTCTTCCTTCTTCTAAAGAATTTATATTTCCTGTTGCTTTGAGCTGCATAAGTACATTTCCAAGTACAGATGATTCAATAGGTCCAGTAAGCACCCTTTTACCTGTTTGTTTAGCTGTAAGCTCACATAAAAGCTGGTCTTGGATACCACCGCCTACCATATTGATGTTGGAAATGGTTTTTCCTGTAATTATTTCAAGTTTTTCAATATTTGCCTGATATTCTTCTGTGAGTCCTGTATAAGCTGCTAAAGCTATTTCGCCAATACCCTCTGGTGTTCCTTGACCTGTTTTCTGGCAATATTCCACCATAGCATCTGCCATATTGAGAGGTGCCATAAAGCTTGAATCATTAGGGTCTACCTTGAATTTCTTTCCTGCTGCAATAGCTTTTCTTGTTTCAGCTATTATTTCAGGGAAACCAAGTTCTGTATTATGTTTTTGATTCCAACTTTTACGAAGCTGTTGAATAATCCACAAACCATTAATATTCTTTAAGAAACGTATTGTTCCCTCTACTCCGCCTTCATTTGTATAATTGTATTTTTCTGACATTTCATTGATAATCGGTTCTTTAGTTTCCATTCCTAAAAGACACCATGTTCCTGTACACAAATATGCACTATTTTCATCTTCAAGAGGTGCTCCTGCAACTGCTGAAGCTGTATCATGACTTCCTACTGCAACTACTGGAATATCGCCAAGTCCTGTTTCTGCTTTGATTTCTTCTGTAAGCTTTCCAATTACTGTACCCGGTTTCACAAGATTACAAAGCAACTTTGTATTTATTCCCAATTTTTCCAAAAGTTCAATATCCCATGTTCTTTCTTTTGCATTTAACATCTGACCGGTAGAAGCCTCTGAATATTCATTACATTTAACTCCTGTCAAATAATAATTAAATAAATCAGGCATAAAAAGCATACATTCTGCTTTTTCAACTATTTCAGGTCTAATATCTTTATCTGACATAAGCTGGAATATTGTGTTAAAGTTCATAAACTGAATACCTGTTTTTTCATATATATATGGCAATCCTACAATCTTATCAGCTTTTTCTATATATCCTTCTGTTCTGTCATCTCTGTAATTAAGGGGCATACCTATAAGATTTCCATCTTTGTCAAGCAAACCATAGTCTACACCCCATGTATCTATACCTATACTCGATATAGGCAAATTTAAAGCTGCTGCTTTTTTTAATCCTGTCTTTAATTCTTCATAAAGCCTTAAAAAATCCCAACAAAATCTTTTTCCTAAACGTACTGGTTCATTAGGAAATCTATGAATTTCTTTAAGTTCTATTTTTCCATCTTCAAGCTTACTCAAAATAAGTCTTCCACTTGATGCACCAAAGTCAAACGCCAAATTATAAACTGCCGCCATCAATAATCATTCCTTTCTTTTTTTGAATATAATACTTCAACTCCATTGTTTGACAAAATCTTTTTCCATCTTTCTTCCAATGGATTATCCGTAACTATTAAATCTATATCTGAAAAATCACCTATTTTAGTAAATGATATTTTATCAAATTTTGAACTGTCAACCGCCAATATTTTTTGTCTAGCTGACTTTAATATTGCTTTTTTAACTTGTGCGTCCATTTCATTTGAGTCAGTAAAACCATTTTCTATATCGACACCTTTGCAAGAAATAATTGCTTTATCTACATGAAATTTTTTAATCATATCCTCTGCCTGATATCCTACAAAAGAAAGCGAACCCTCTCTCAAAGAACCACCAGTAGATAAAATTCTCCAGCCCGTTATATCCGATAATTCTATTATTATTTCTACTGAATTTGTAATAAGTGTAATATTTTTCTTGTTTTTTATACTTTTTGCTACATAAAGTGCCGTTGAACTGGCATCCATAATTATATGGTCACCATCTTCAATCATATCTGCTATTATTTCTGCTATCTGTTGTTTATTTGCAACATTTGATTTTTTTCTTACAGTATAGGGTAAATCTGAATTAAAGTTATCATTAAGAATTGCACCACCGTAAGTTTTCTTGGCTACACCTTCTTTTTCCAACTTTTCCAAATCACGTCTTATAGTTTCTTCTGTAACTTTGTACTCCTGACTCAAATCACTCACCAATACCCTGCGTTCCTGTTGAAGTTTAGTCAATATCTGACTTCTTCTTTCTATTGCCAACATTTTTCCACCGCCCTAAACTGCCATTTCCTTATAAAAAAGGCAGGACAAAACGCCCTGCCCTTAATTTTAAATATATTTTTAAAAATTATATATTAAAGAATGCTTTTCCACAAATTTTTATCAGGACTTGGAATTACTGAACTATCAAGTAACATTCCACTGTCACCCATTGCATTACGTGCCTTTTCAATAGCAGCTTCTACTGCTGCTACATCTCCTGTAAGGAACATATAAGATTTACCACTCATACCTCTTGCTATTCTTAACTCTATAAGCTCAACATCTGAAGTCTTTGCTGCTTCATCTGCTGCTACTATAATAGATGCTGCGGAGAAAGTTTCCAATACTCCCAATGCTTTTGCATCTTCAATTTCAGTTGTTCCATAAATAGCAGAGAATATAGACTCATGTGGATTTCCAAGTACAAAACTATCTACCAGTTTTTCTCCATAAGTTGTTTTTGCTGCTTCTACTGAAGCATTAACAGCACTTAAATCTCCACAAATCAATACAATGTATTTTCCCGGACATACAGTCTGTGCCTGCAAAACTTCAACAGCAGCTGTTTTAATCATTAAATCTGCTGCCTGCACACCAGTAGAAACGGTTCTGTATTCTACCATACCGATTGCTTTACTCATTTATCTCACCTCATGCTTTTATTGTAATAAATTTATCGTTTACATCCTGTACTACACCTGAAACAGATGCGTGTACTGGAATTGAAAGTGCATTTTCTGCCGCCTGTCCTATTACCTGACCTGCTTCAACTTTATCTCCTTTAGAAACAACTGCTTTAGCAGGTGCTCCTATATGCTGACTAAGCATAATTTTTACAAGTGGTGTTTCTACTACTTCATCTATCAAAGGTGCTTCTACACTATACTCTGTAAGACCAAGTCTGCTTGTAAGACGTTCCATAGGAACTCTTCTAGTTTCTCTCATAGGGTCAACAGGTTTCAATGGTATTCCCTTAGGTATTGCTACACCATTTTTTCTAAGACCTGCTTTATATTCACCTATAAGAGTTCTTGGTGACAAGCCTTGACTACATGAATAAAATTCACAAAGACCACACTGTGAGCAGAACATTGTATCCAAAAATGGTTTTACATCAGTAGTTATTCCACTTGTTGCAACTCTCATAAATGCATGAGGAGCTATTGGATGTCCAAGTAAATGTCTTGGACATAAATCTGTACACATTTGACATTGACAGCATACAGACATTGCTCTTTTCATATCTATTGTTACTTTACTTGTTCTCTTATTTACAATACAATGATTTTTAGGCATAACTAAAATTGCATTTGAAGTTTTAGTTATAATGTCATATGGCTGAACTATACGTCCAGTCATAGGGCCACCCATTATGTACACTGCATCTTTTACCGTAGTTCCGCCTGCTTTATCAACTAATTCCTGTACTGTTATTCCTAAAGGTGCTTTTAAAGTAACTGGATTATTTACTTCTCCAGCTATTGTTATATATTTATATATTACAGGCTCTTTTTTGTTAAGTGCCTGATATACATTGTAAACAGTTTCTACATTCATTACTGCAGTTCCTGTTTCAATAGGTATACTTCCCGGAGGAACTACTTTACCTAATGTTTCATATATAAGTATTACTTCATCACCAGCAGGATATATTTCAGGCAAAAGTTTAAGCTCAATATTTTTAAAATTATCTATATTAGCTTTTACTGCATTAACTGCTCCTGTATAAGAACCTTTTACTGCTATTACAACTCTACTTGCCTCTACTGCTTCAGCAATTACACTAAGTGCTGACATTATTTCATAAGCAAATTTTTGAAGCATTTGTCTGTGAACCTTCAATAAAGGCTCACATTCGGCACAGTTTAATATTATAGTGTCAGTTCTCATATCCAACTTTGCATACGTTGGAAATCCAGCACCACCGGCTCCGGCAATACCATTGTCTTGTATTATTTTTTTGAGTTCTACAATATCCATAATGTCATTCCTTTTCGCCGAAATTTTAATTTAAATTTTATTATTCCAAACCTATTCCATCATCTACTATACCAACTATTGCTGCATCCACTGGCGAGTCTTTTAAGTCACAGCCTACTCTTGCTGCACTTCCCTGTGCTACAAGAACTATTTCACCTATACCTGCTCCCACATTATCTATGGCTACAAACCTAGTGTTATTTACATTCATCTTTTCAAAAGGCTCTACTATTAAAAATTTATTTCCCACCAATTTTTCATTTTTTCTAGTTGCTACAAGACTTCCTACTACTTTTCCTACTATCATCAATAACCATTCCTTAAATGTTATTATTGTTTAACAATAACTCCTCTATCACCTGTCTTTATTTGAGATGCGTTTGCTTCATCAGTATCTATGTGCATCTCTAAAGTAAAGCTCTTATCTACTCTTATTTGAACATTGTTGAAAGTAGTTCCTCTTTCATTTTCAAATTTAACAGATACTATATCTCCATCTACAACTTTAGCTTTTTGTGCATCTTCAGGTGACATATGAATATGTCTTTTGGCAACAATACAACCCTCTTTAAGATATAAAACGCCCTTAGGTCCTACTACTGCTATTGGAGCTGAACCTTTTATATTTCCAGACTCTCTTACTGGTGCTTGTATTCCAAGCTTTATTGCATCTGTCTTAGATATTTCTACCTGAGATGCCTTACGTACAGGTCCTAAAATTCTTACATTTTCTATTGCTCTAAGTTTTGTACCTACAATAGTTACAAGTTCATTAGATGCAAACTGACCGCCCATAAGGTCTTTTTTCTTTGTAAGCTGATATCCTGCACCAAATAAAATTTCAATATCCTCCTGTGTTAAATGGATATGTCTTGCAGAAACTCCAACAGGCACTTCAAATTTATCTTCAGCTTTACCATTGATATTTTCCATTACCAATTTGGTAATCATTTCTATCATTTTTTCATCCACTGCTAAATCCACCACCTTATGTTTAATCATTCCATTTTTTATTTAAATAATAGTCAAATAATCCCTTGCTCCCTGTTAAAAGGGAGCAAGTTCAACTCAAAGATTATTTTGTCCAATATTTGTAAAATTATTTTAAAACTGGAAGGATTTTTTCTACATCTGTATGTGGTCTTGGAATTACATGTGTTGCTACCAATTCACCAAGTTTTGAAGCTGAGCTTGCACCTGATTCTACTGCTGCTTTTACTGCTCCTACATCTCCTCTTACCATAACACTTACAAGACCTGAACCGATTTTCTCTGTTCCTACTAATTCAACATTAGCTGCTTTTAACATTGCATCTGCTGCTTCTACTGCTGCTACTAAACCTCTTGTTTCTACCATTCCTAAAGCTTCCTGTGCCATTCTTTTTTCCTCCTTATGAACTACCTTTGGTTCTTCTTTTACCTCAGGCTCATTTATATTTTCTTCTTCATTAATTTCAACTGATTGTTCTATCTTTTTTTCCTCAGCCTTTGCAGCCGATTTCCTACTTCTTTTTGTAGTCTTTGCTTTTTTTTCAGGTGTTTTTTTGTTTTCTTCCGGCTTATTTTCTTCTGCCATTTTTTCCACCACCTATACTACTTCTTATTTTTAGTCATTCTGCTTGCACTTAACTGTACCATCTTCCATGTTTCTTCATGTGGATTAGGAATTACAAGTTTAGCACAAGGTGGCTTAAGTGCTGTCGCAGCTGCATTATCAATAGCTTCTGTAACCGCTGCCACATCACCTTGTATTACTATCGTAACCAATCTTCCGCCTAATTTTCTTTCCCATGTAACAAACTCCACTTCAGCTGTCTTACACATAGCATCTAAAGCATCTACTGCGGCTGTTACACTTGGAATTTCTAAAAATCCTAATGCTTTCATCTGTTATACTCCTTCCGTTAATTCGCTGAACTCAAGGAAAACCTTAAATTCCTCAGCGGAAGTAATTATTTAATTGTTGGAAGAATTTTTTCTACATCTGTATGTGGTCTTGGTATTACATGTGTTGCTACTAATTCTCCAAGTCTTGAAGCTGAGCTTGCACCTGATTCTACTGCTGCTTTTACTGCTCCTACATCTCCTCTTACCATAACTGTTACAAGACCTGAACCAATTTTTTCTGTTCCAATCAAAGTAACTTCTGCTGCTTTAACCATTGCATCTGCTGCCTCTATTGCTGCTGTTAAACCTCTTGTTTCTACCATTCCTAAAGCTTCCTGTGCCATAATAAAAATCCTCCTTAAAATTTATAATTCTTTTTTAATTTATTTATATATCAAATACTTAGCTTTTGTCAAGTCCGCTCAATCTAAGCATTTTTTCTGTATCATCTTCTGGTCTTGCTATTATATGCTTTGCAACTACTCCCGAAACTTTCTTAGCAGCTTCTTCACCTGCTTCAATAGCTGCTTTGACATCTTCTACCGTTCCTCTGTATTTTACCATTACAATCAAAGGGACTGGTAATTTGTCGGCATTAGCCGGCTTATTACGGTCAAATGGCTCTAATGAAACATTAGCCGCCTTACAGCCTGCATCTCCTGCCGCAAATGCTGCTACAAGTCCATAAACTTCTAATATTCCAACAGCGTTTGCCATAATGTGTCACCCTCTATTTATTTGTTGATAATTGCAATCTTAAGACCTTCCATTGCAAGGTTTGTATTTGTAGCCTCATTGATTTGCTCTAATGGGAATGTATGAGTAATAAGCTTATCAATAGGAAGTCCTAATTTTTTAGCACTCTTTAAGAAATCAAATGTTGTAGCATAATCTCTTAAAGTATATACCCATGAACCAACTGTTGTAATTTCTTTTGAACAAATATCAAAATGAGGGTTGATAGTTGCATCTCCACCATTTATAAAGAAACCAAGCTCACAAAGTCCTCCACCGTTTCTTATAAATTTATATATGTTTGAGTGAGCAACCGGTGAACCTGTACACTGGAAAGCAAAGTCTGCCAAATATCCACCAAAAGATGCTTTTACTCCTTCTGCAAGAGCTTCAATTCCCTTATGTTCTTTAAAGTTTACTGTTGCACTTGCTCCTAATTCTTTAGCAAAGTCAAGACGTTTTTGTTCTCCATCTACTGCTGTTATATTTACAATACCCATTGTT
>CAZQDT010000105.1:0-8309 GCA_964592005.1 uncultured Eubacteriales bacterium | reverse complement strand
GTAAATTTCATGAAATTTAGTTAATTATAACATAATAAAAATGATTTTACAAGTAGTTTTCAAAATAAAAACACAAAAAACGATATATAACTCATTGACAAGCTCAAGAAATTGTAATATAATAACATAGTACGAATTAGGATTAATGTTTGGAGGGAGATAATGGATAGTTATAGGGAGCAAATCAGAAAAATTATGATTTCGGTAAATATTATTGATGGCATTTATACTTATGCTGCAAAAAAAATTGGAATGAAAGAAAATACTCTTGTATTACTTTATGCACTTGATGATGGAAAAAATCATTCACAAATTGAAATCAGCAGAGATTGGCTAATACCCAAAACTACATTAAATACAATTATAAAAGAATGTGTAGAAAATGGATATATAGTTCTTACTTCTCAAAAAGGAGCAAAAGAGAAAAATATCCGATTGACTTCGGAAGGAAAAAAATATGCCGACAGCGTTCTTAGTGTAATTTACGATTTAGAAAATAAAGCATATTTAAAGACACTTGCAAATGATACTTCCGATTTTTCAAATGCAATGACATCATTTGCTAACAATTTAAACCATGAAACACAAAAATATTTTAAAGGAAAGGATATCTATGGAACAAAATAATCAAAAGCATATGTATATCAGAAGTCTTACCACCGATGATTTAGAGCAGTATAATAATCTGCTGCGTTATGCGTTTCAAGTGACAGAACAAGATTTAATAGAAACAGGCTATCACAACGAAGAAATAAAACAATCTAAATTCCCCGTATTAGAAAGAGCTGACGTTCTGGGATGTTTTGATAAAAATTCACTTGTATCACAAGTAGCGGTATATCCTCTAAAAATGAACATATACGATATTGTATATTCGGTAGGATTTGTTACAAGCGTATGCACATATCCTGAATATATGGGTAATGGAATTATGAAAAAACTTATGTATAAAAGCCTTGTAAATATGAGAAAACAAAATCGTTCATTTGCAATGCTTTATCCATATTCTATACCATTATACCGTCATTTAGGATGGGAAATAATTTCAAATAAAATTTCTTATACAGTAAAAGACCGTCAAATCCCTGCAAAAACAAATACTTCGGGATTTGTAAGAAGAGTTGACTGGAATAATCTAGATTTTATGAACTTACATACACAATTTGCTCAGGAAACACATGGCTGTATTTTCCGAAACAAACTTGCATGGGAAGAATATTGGCGATGGGCTGAAGATGACACCGTAGTTGCTATTTATTACAACGAAAAATCATATCCGCAAGGATATATGGTCTATTTAATTAAAGATGACATTATGCACATAAAAGAAATGATTTATCTTAACCATGAAGCACAGCTAGGTTTATGGGAATATATTCATGCACACAATTCAATGATTGATGAAGTAAGAGGTAATAATTATTTTAATGAACCTATTGCTTTTGAAATGGATGATAGTGCTATAAAAGAAACTATCCGTCCATATATTATGGGACGTATTGTAGATGTTGAAAAATTTTTTGAACAATATCCCTGTAATCCAACAGAAAAAAATATTTATATTACATTTAATATAACAGATTCTTTATTAAAATGGAACAATAAATGTTTCAACATTTCTTTTCAGTCAGGACACTGCTCTATTACAAAACAATCCACAGATTACACACTTGATATGAGTATTGCTACACTTACTACATTATTACTTGGCTATAAAACAGCAGCTCAATTATATCGTATGGACAGAATTAAAGGAACATCAAAAGCCATTTCTATTTTAGATGAAGTTATTTTTCATAAAACACCATATATTTCAGATTATATTTAAACTTGTAAAAAATATCCCCTAGTTTTACTAGAGGATATTTTTTACAATATTATTTTAAAACTGAATTTTTAACATTCTTTCAAAAACTATACGTTTTTCATTACTAAATTTAAACATCTAATATTCAATTTCCATCAATGTAAGTCCATTAGGTGACAAAGTTTTTCCTGCCTTACTCCTATCCTTTGACTTTATAATATCTGGTATTTCTTCAGGCTTTATTTTTCCTAATCCCACATAAACTAACGTACCCGAAAGTATTCTTACCATATTGTATAAAAATCCATTTCCGATAAACTTTAGTATAACTATATCATTTTCTTTTTCCACTGTTATTTTATATATAGTTCTTACAGTGCTACTAACCGTTGTTCCACTTGCACAAAATGCTTTAAAGTCATGTTCTCCTTCAAGAAATTTGGCTGCTTGTTTCATTTTTTCTATATCAAGAAAACGTCTTTCATGTTCTACATAATTAAGAAGCTTTGGCTGCATAAATTCAGTATTTAATATTCTATACTCATATGTTTTCTGTTTACAATCATATCTTGGATGAAATTCCAAAGGCACCTCTTCGGCTTTTATAACAACTATATCATCAGGAAGATTTGCATTAAGTGCATAACATACCTTTTCCGTAGGTATTTGTGACTCCGTCTGAATGCTCGCCCTTTGACCCATTGCATGTACTCCTCTGTCTGTACGACTTGTACCCACAAGTTCAAAACCCTGCACAAATATTTTTTTACAGGCTTTTTCCAGACACCCTTCTATGGTTACCTGTTCTTTCTGTTTTTGCCATCCAAAATATTTTGTTCCATCATAAGATATCGTTATTAGTATTTTTCTCATAAAATCACCTTTGTAATCACTATCAACACTGTAAACATTATCAATACTCCAAACGCTTTATAATCATTTTTACCCATTACCATTTTTTTCATACGAGTTCTTCCACTGTCACCATGATAACAACGTGCTTCCATAGCCATTGCCAATTCATCTGCTCTCCTAAATGCTGAAATAAAAAGAGGTATCAATATTGGCACCATCGCTTTTGCTCTTTTTACAAGTCCACCCGTTTCAAAATCTGCTCCTCTAGCTGCCTGTGCATTCATTATTTTTGTTGTTTCCTCCAAAAGAGTAGGAATAAATCTAAGTGCTATACTCATCATCATTGCTATTTCATGTGCTGGAACTCCTATCTTTTTCAAAGGATTCATAAGTTTTTCTATACCATCTGTAAGTTCTATTGGCGAAGTAGTCAAGGTAAGCATTGAAGAACCTATTATCAAAAATATCAATCTCAATGCCATAAGTCCAGCCGCATATAATCCTTTATATGTGACCTTCAAAAAACCGATTTTTATGATAACATCATCACCAGGCGTCATAAAAATATTAAGAACTACCGTAAATATTATTATAACCATTATACTTTTCAGCCCCTTTAAAATAAACTTTAAAGGAACCTTTGAAATATATATTACCGTACCTAAAAATGCTACCACCAATGCAAATGCCAAATATCTGTCAACTAAAAATATTGAAAATAAATATACAAAAGTTGCTATTATTTTAGTCCTTGCATCTAAAGAATGTATATATGATTTTGCCGGATAATACTGACCTATTGTAATATCTCTAAGCATTTTTTCCACCCCCTAAAAACTCATACAACACTTTTACCGCCTCTTCTATTGTATAAATATCATTAGGAAGATTGTAACCCTTTTCATTTAATTTCTTTATAACATAACTTATCTGAGGCACTGCAAGGCCAATACTTTCAAGCTTATCTACTTGCGAAAAAACTTCCTTTGGTGTTCCATCAAGTGCTACTTTTCCTTTATTCATAACAATAATTCTGTCTACAAGCTTAGCTATATCCTCCATACTATGCGATACCAAAATTATCGTTATTTTCAATTTTTCGTGTAACTGCTTAACTGCCGAAAGTATTTCTTCCCTACCCATTGGGTCAAGTCCTGCTGTCGGCTCATCTAATATAAGTACTTCTGGTTCCATTGCCAGCACTCCTGCTATGGCAACTCTACGTTTTTGCCCTCCCGATAAATCAAAAGGAGATTTTTCATAAAAACTTTCATCTATTCCAACTATTTCTAGCGATTTTCTAACTCTTCTATCTATTTCTTCATTACTTAAATCCATATTTGAAGGACCATAGGCCACATCTTTATATACTGTCATTTCAAAAAGCTGATGTTCCGGATACTGAAATACCAAACCTACTCTCTGACGTATAGATTTTAATTTTGTCTTATCTGCATTTATATTCTCACCATCTAACAATATTTCTCCTGAAGTAGGCTTTATAATAGCATTCAAATGTTGAATAAGTGTTGATTTCCCTGAGCCTGTATGCCCTATAAGTCCTATAAATTCACCATTACCTATTTCCAAATTTATATCATCAAGTGCGACCTTTTCAAAAGTAGTTTCTTCATTATACTTGTGTACTAAATGTTTGATTTGTATTGACATATCGCACCCACCATTTCTTCTATGGATAAAATGTCCTCTGGAAGCTCTATTCCAAGCTTTCTAAGCTCATATGCCGTTTCTGTTACCTGCGGAACATCTAATCCCAATTCTTTTATTTTTTCTACCTGTTTAAATACTTCCTTTGGAGTTCCCTCCATTGCTACATTTCCATTATCTATCACAATCACTCTATCTGCATTTATTGTTTCTTCCATATAATGTGTTATAAGTATTATCGTTATATTTTCTTCTTTATTAAGCTTATAGATAGTGTCTATTACTTCTTTCCTGCCACGTGGGTCAAGCATAGCCGTAGGCTCATCTAAAACTATACATTTAGGTTTCATTGCCAATATTCCTGCAATCGCAATTCTTTGCTTCTGTCCTCCTGAAAGCAAACTTGGTGAATAATTTGCATACTCTGTCATTCCTACCGTACTAAGTGCACTGTCAACCCTTTTTCTTATTTCATCTGGTTCTATTCCCATATTCTCAGGACCAAATGCCACATCTTCTTCTACTATCGTTGCTATTATCTGATTATCAGGATTTTGAAATACCATACCTGCTGTTTGCCTTATATCCCACAAATTTTCATCATTTTTAGTATCCTTACCATTTACCCATACTGTACCACTTGATGGTATAAGAAGTGCATTTATATGTTTTGCAAAAGTAGACTTTCCTGAACCATTATGTCCTAATATCGCTACAAATTCACCTTTTTTTACTGTTATATTTACACCCTTGAGAGCCGTATACTGAGTCTGTTCTTCTCCCTCATACTGTGTATATTCACAAATCAAATCCTGTGTTTTTACCATTTCTTCCATAAAAAGTCACCTCTTTAAATCTTGTAGATGCTTATTTCATTCTATACATATTCCTAAATCAAATTTTAATCATTCAAAATATTCATTATATCCTGGCATTCGCCCTATATGTTTAAAAAATAAAAATATTTCTCATTACTTATATGAAAAAAGCCACTGCAAACCTGCAATGGCTATTATTTTTACTATACTAATTCAATAACTACTTCTACTGCTCCATCGCCCTTACGCTGACCAATTTTAATCATACGTGTATATCCACCTTTACGGTCTGCATATTTAGGTGCTATTTCATCAAACAATTTAGCAGGCATATCTACCTTAACACTGTTTGATCTCTTCTTTCTGCCATCAGCAGGAACTTCTGTAATAGGGTAAAGATAAGCAAGCATTTTTCTTCTTGCAGCTAAACGAGAAGGATTATCTTTTTTAATTGTTTTTTCAACTTCTTCGTAAACTGTCACTTTCTTACCATTTACTACTTCTTTAACACGTTTTCCCTCAGCATCTTTTTTAGGTACTTTTGCATTAACTGTTACTTCTGTAAAATTATCTTTTTCTTTTACAGCTAATGTAATCATTTTTTCTGCAATTTTTCTAATTTCTTTTGCTTTGGATTCCGTGGTTGTAATTTTACCATGATATAATAAACTAGTAACTTGATTTCTTAATAACGCTTTACGCTGACTAGCATTGCGTCCAAGTTTTCTATAACCAAGCATCACGAAACCTCCTTAATATTAATCCTCACTAGGCTTAAGTGCTAAACCTAATTCATTCATTTTATTTAAAACTTCTTCTAATGACTTACGTCCAAGATTACGAACCTTCATCATCTCATCTTCTGTCTTATTTGCAAGATCATCAACTGTATTAATACCTGCACGTTTAAGACAGTTATAAGAACGAACTGAAAGGTCAAGCTCTTCAATCGTCATTTCACGAACTTTTTCTTTCTTATTCTCTTCTTTTTCTGATAATATCTCAGTGTTCTTTACATTGTCTGACAAATCTATAAATAATGCTAAATGATCATTCAATATTTTAGCTCCTAAGCTGACAGCATCGTCTGGAGAAATTGTTCCATTTGTCCAAACTTCTAAAGTAAGCTTATCATAATCTGTAACCTGTCCTACACGAGTATTTTCCACTAAGAAATTAACCCTACGAACCGGAGTATAAATAGAATCCACAGGAATCGTTCCGATAGGCTGGTCACTCTTTTTATTCTTATCTGCACCTACATAACCACGACCTTTTGTAATGGTTATATCCATTGATAATCTGCTCTCAGGACCGCCGCTTAAAGTAGCAATATGCAAATCTGGATTTACAATTTCAATATCTGCATCAACTTCTATATCAGACGCTTTTACTTCGCCCTCACCTTTAAAGTCAATACTTACAACTTTAGGCTCATCGCTTTCACTGTTGTTTAAAATTGCCAAATTTTTAAGATTAAGGATTATCTCTGGTATATCCTCTTTTACTCCAGGTAATTCACTAAATTCATGTAAAACTCCGTCAATCTTAACATTACTAACAGCAGCACCAGGTAATGAAGACAATAATATTCTTCTTAAAGAATTTCCAAGTGTTGTGCCGTATCCTCTTTCCAAGGGCTCAACTATGAAACGTCCATAGGTCCCATCTTGTGCCATTTCATCAATCTTAATGCGAGGTTTTTCAAATTCAAACACGCATTCAAACCTCCCTTGCGGATTATCTCCTTAATATTTATATTTACAAAAATCAATTTTTCCCTAGGAAACAAAAACTTCTGAAATATAAACAAAGTCTTTGTTTCCTTAGAAATTTATTTAGAATATAACTCAACGATAAGCATTTCATCTACTGGAACATCAATTTGATCTCTTGTAGGCATTTCTACAACTGTTCCTGACAATTTTTCATGATCTGCTGTAAGCCAAGCTGGAACTAATCTTCCATCTGTTACTTCTAAAATATTTTTGTATCTTTGGATACCTTTATATTTTTCTTTAATTTCGATAACATCACCTGGTTTTACCTGATATGATGGTATATCTACTGCTTTTCCATTTACTAAAACATGCTTATGTCCAACAATCTGTCTTGATTCTTTTCTTGTTCTTCCATAACCCATTCTGAATAATACATTATCAAGTCTGAGTTCAAGAATAACCATAAGGTTTTCACCAGTTGTCGCACCAGTCATTTTTTTAGCTCTTTCAAAATATGTTCTGAAAGGTTTTTCTAATACACCATAAACAAACTTAGCTTTTTGTTTTTCTCTTAACTGAAGTCCGTACTCACTTAATTTTTTGTTAGCTTTTAAATTTTCTTTTTTAGATTTTTTTTCTATTCCTAAAACTGATGGTTCAAGTCCTAAAGCTCTACATCTTTTAAGAACAGGTACTCTATCTCTAGCCATTTATCCTACACCTCCTATTAAACTCTTCTGCGTTTTGGTGGTCTACAACCATTGTAAGGAACTGGAGTAACATCTTTAATCATTGTTACATCAAGACCAGCTGCCTGAAGTGCACGAATAGCTGCTTCTCTTCCTGAACCAGGTCCTTTTACAAATACTTCAACTGATTTTAAATTATATTCCGCTGCTGCTTGAGCTGCTGTATCAGCTGCCATCTGTGCAGCATATGGTGTTGATTTTCTTGAGCCTCTGAAACCTAACTGTCCAGCACTTGCCCATGATAAAGCATTACCTGCATTATCAGTTATTGTTACTATTGTATTATTAAATGTTGACTGAATATGTGCCTGACCACAATCAACATGTCTTTTTTCACGACGTTTACGAGTAGCCGCTTTTTTAACTGCTTTCTTAGCCATTTATCTGAACCTCCTATAAGACTATTTTTTAAGAATTATTTCTTCTTGTTCGCAACAGTTCTTCTAGGACCTTTTCTTGTTCTAGCGTTTGTCTTTGTTCTCTGACCTCTTACAGGAAGTCCTTTTCTGTGGCGAATTCCTCTATAACAACCAATCTCCATAAGACGCTTAATATTTAAAGCAATTTCTCTACGAAGATCTCCTTCTACTGTTTGTGTTCTGTCTATTACATCACGAATTCTTGCTACTTCATCATCAGTTAAATCTCTAACTCTTGTATCAGGATTAACTTCTGCTTCTTTTAATATTCT
>CAZQDT010000104.1:0-8317 GCA_964592005.1 uncultured Eubacteriales bacterium | reverse complement strand
GTAAATTTCATGAAATTTAGTTAATTATAACATAATAAAAATGATTTTACAAGTAATTTTCAAAATAAAAAATAAGGACTGCTGAAAAATCAACAATCCTTAAACTTTAAATTTGTATTTTTTATTATCAAATATTAATTTTGCTATATCTATACTGCATTTCTATACTTTTCTGCCTGTTTATTAAACATTTCCGCATATTTTCCATTTAATTCTATTAATTCCTTGTGCGAACCCTGTTCTATTATCTCTCCTTTTTCAAGCATATAAATTTTATCTGCCATACAGGTAGTTGAAAGTCTATGAGATATAAAAATAACTGTTTTATTTTCTGCAATAGTTATCATATTCTGATTTAAGTTATATTCACTTATAGGGTCTAGGGCACTTGATGGCTCATCTAATATCGCATATCTACAAGGCTTATAAAACACCCTTGATATTGCTACTTTCTGGCTTTCACCACCCGAAAGATTTGTACCTTCTTTATAAAATTCTTTAGTTAAAGGTATTTTAATCCCTAAAGGCAAATCCAAAAGTTTATCTTCAAATCCACTATGCTTAAGGGCATCTATTATCTTATCTTCATCTTCAGCAAAATTAAAATTCATTGCAACATTTTCACCCAAAGTAGCTGCAAATATTTGAAAGTCTTGGAAGGCTGCCCCAAACTCTTTTCTATATTTTTCTGTTTCAAATTCCTTTATATTTACACCATCTAAAGTAATTTCTCCCTCACTTACATCATACAATCTCATAAGAAGCTTTACTAAGGTAGATTTCCCCGCTCCATTGTAGCCTACAATAGCTATTTTCTGATATGGCTCTATTTTCAAATTTATGTTCTTCAAGCTTGGAGCTTTCTCTCCATGATATGTAAAACTTACATTTTTAAATTCTATTGTGCCAATTTTATCAGGCAAAGATTTTCCTGATTGTAATTCTATTTTAGGTTCGTATTCTAAAAATTTCTTAAATTTATCTACATACAAACTATTTTCACCAAGCTCTGTACATATATCCACAAACTGACGCATTCTGTGAGTAATACTATTTACTGCTGATATAAGAGAACCAAAATCACCAAAACTAAGCTCAGTGGAAACTAATATTTTGTATGCAAGATACATATACATAAGAAATTCCGTAAAAATTTGCTCAAGTACATTTGAAACAATTCGATATCCTGAAATTTCTTTTCCGCCTTTATCCCAAATATTTTCAATCTTTTCAGCTGATTGCGAAAAACGCTTATATAAAATTTCATGTACATTTGAAAGTCTTATTTCTTTAGCATAATCACTTAAATAAAATACTCGTCCAATATAATCCCTTTCCCTTTCAACAGGTTTAACCTCCTTATTAACTTCAAACCTTTTTTTAACAATTTTGCTATTAAAAAACAACCTTAACCCCAATGCAATAAATGCAAATATAAATAAAGTATAATCTACTGTAATTATAAATCCGCCTAAAAATAAAATTTCAGATAATCTCGCAACAAATTTTTCATAAGTAGAAAATATACTTATTATTCTACTGTCTGCCTGCGAAGCTGCCCAGACAAAATCTGTATAAAACTGAGGTGTTTCATAATATTCCAAATCCATTTTACAGGCTTTTTCAAATAATTCTTCCCTAAGTTTTGCCTTAATTTTTGCATTTGAAATCGGCTGTACATATTCAATTATAATACTTCCATATATATGTCTGAAAATTGAAATACAGGCTACTAAAAGCAAAAATAAAATGATTTCTTTAAAACTTCTTGCAGGAGTCTGTGCCAAAAAATCAAATATAAATTTCAATGTAATCGGACCTTCAATAACCCAAACTGCCGACACCAAAATAATATAAATTGTATCAAACAACGCATATAACGGTGCATATTTTACATAATATTTAATTGCAAATAAATTATTCTGTATAATCTTTTTAACCTTCAAGCCCTCACCCCCTACATAACAGCCTGCTCTTCTTTATATTTTTCTGCCTGCATTCTAAACATTTCCGCATATTTTCCATTTAACTCCATAAGTTCATGATGAGAACCTTCTTCTATAATACCTCCATTTTCAAGCATATAAATTTTATCAGCCATAACCGCCGAAGAAAGTCTATGTGAAACAAATATAACTGTTTTATCTTCACAAGCTTTCATCATACTTTCAAACATCTCATACTCACTTATAGGGTCTAAAGCACTTGATGGCTCATCTAATATTGCTATTGAACTTTCTTTAGCAAATACTCTGGCAACTGCAAGTTTTTGAAATTCTCCACCCGACATAATAACTCCATCTTCCGAAAACTCCTTAGTTAAAAGAGTATCAATTCCTTTTTCAAAACCTTTTACTTTTTCATAAATACCACTTGCTTTCAAAGCTTCTATTGCTTTTTCAACATCTTGTGGATTTTTTGCTTCATCTAACAAAACATTTTCCGCCACACTCATTGCAAATATCTTGAAATCCTGAAAAATTGTCCCAAACATATGACGATATTCACTAAGTTTATAATCTTTTATATCCATTCCATCTAATTCTATTTTTCCGTCACTAACATCATAAAGTCTCATTAAAAGTTTCACAAGCGTAGATTTCCCTGCCCCATTATGTCCTACCAAAGCAATTTTCTGTTTTGGCTGAATTTCCATAGATATATGTTCAAGCACAGGATTTTTAGCTCCTTCATAACAAAAAGAAACATCTTTTATAGAAATTTTATGCTCTTTGTTTTCAGGAATTTTTCCTTCTGGGTCTTCTACAATCTTAGGCTCATATTCCAAAAATACTTTTAAATTTTCTATAAATATTCCATTTTCATAAAAACTTGCACTGGCCCATGAAAGACTTCCTAAAATCCCTGTAAGTTCAGAAGAAGCATTTATAAGCCTTGTAATTCCTGCTAAACCATATGCACCAAATTTAAGGAATTTATAAATTGTAAGTGCTTGTACTGCAAAAAATACCACAAATCCCATTAATATTGTTTTTAAAAATCTACAAAAACCAATTTTAAAACCATATTGTTTCATAATTTTCACTGTCATATCCAAGGCATTATGAAAATTTTTCATTACAGGTCCAAATATTGAACTCAATCTCAAATCTTTAGCATAATCCTGTAAATAAACCATTCTGTCTACATAATCCATCTGACGAGAATAAGGTGTAGTTTCTTTATTTCTGTCAAATTTCGCACGTGTATACTTTGAATCAATAAACCTTTCCAATATAACCGGTATAATTACTATTATAAATACAATCGGTTCATAAGCAATAATTACTGAAATACTTATTATTGCAGACACAATAATTGATATCATCCATATTATATTGTACAATATATCGGTAAAACGATTTAATATTTCTGCATTGGCTTTAGTATAATTATCATAAAATTCCGGATTTTCATAACAATATAAATCCACATTTATAGCCTTATTATAAATTTTTCTCATCAAATAGTGCTGAACCACCATTATTTCTTTAAACTGCACTGCTTCCTCATAACCTGTCAATACATAACTTACAATACTAAATGCCGAAAAGATAAGTAAAAATATCATTACATCAGTAAATGTTTTTTCACCCTGCAATGCCTCTACTATCAACGGAAACATTATAAGACTGTAAATAACTTCATTCAAAGAATAAAATAACTGTGATAAGGTACTTACAATCACAACCTTAGGTGAAGCTTGAAATATAAGCTTCAAAATGTAAAAATTATTTTTTAAAACTTTCACTTTCTCTCCCCCTCTACTTACTTTAATCCGCCGTAAAATAACTAAAATACAAAAACTTTGCCGCTTAAGCAAAATTTTTGTTTCCTATAACGTAAATTATATACTTAATATAATTCAAAAGCAATCAACTATCAGCATAACCCCCCCCCCCCCCAACAATTTTGTCAAGTATTTTAATAAATTATACGCACTTATTTACTCCATTTTTTACAAAGTTCCCTAAATTCCTTTGCTGAATTGGTAATAAATTTATTTTTATGCCATACAATAAAATAATTTCTGCTAAAACTTTGGTCTTGAATTTTATTAGATACTACATCTCCACATTCTATGCTTGATTTTACAAGCTGTTGAGGTAATATTGAAATTCCTATGCCTCTGCTTACCGCTTTTATAATAGCCTGTGTACTTACACTTTCTAAAACTGGGTTAATATTCATATCATGAAGTGCAAATATATGGTCTAAAAAACTTCTTCCTGCACTTCCCGATTCTCTAAGCAGAAAATTACATTCTTTTAAATCACTTAATTTAAGATTTTCTTTAAAACGGAACTCTGAATTAGGCGGTAAAATCAAAACCATTTCATCTTTTGCAAAGACCTCCGTTTCAAGATATTCATAATTTATTTCTCCCTCAATCAAAGCAATATCTAAGTTATTGTCCAATAATAATTGTTGTAATTTTTCACTATTTGAAATGGTAGCTTTTATTTTTAAATTAGGATATTTTTTTTGAAATTCTGCCATTAAATCAGGCAATATAAAATTTCCTATTGTAATAGTAGTACCTACCCTTAAAATTCCAAGTTCGTCCCAATTTTTAAGCCCTTTCTCCATAACATCAAAAGCTTCTGCTATATGCAGTGCCTGTGAATAAAATTGCTTTCCTGCTTCTGTTACACAAAGTCTGTGATTAATTCTTTCAAATAAAAGTACTCCATAATAACTCTCTATTTCTTTAATTGCCCTTGTAACTGCCGGCTGTGTCATATTTAAAAGTTTTGCCGCTTGAGTTACATTTTTTGTCTGAAATACCTTAATAAAAATTTTCATATGTTTTATAGTCATTCTATTCACCTTATATCATTTTTGATATGAAATCTATAAAATTATAGCATTTTACATATTTAAATTCAAGTGATAATATATATCTGGATAGGAAAAACGCACGAATGTTATTTTTAAAACCAATTTTTGACATTCTTTCAAAAAACGCTTTCGCTTAGTATTTTTAAAGTATCACAATAGAAAGACTTTTATTAAAAATTAATAGAAAAAAGTCTTTCTATTTAAATTAATAAAAAGGAGAATTAAAATGAATAAAAAGCAAACCTTAATAAAACTGTTTTTAAGTACACTTTATATAAGTGCGTTTACTTTTGGCGGTGGATTTGTTATTGTAACTTTTATGAAACGAAAATTTGTAGATGAACTTCATTGGATTGATGAAAAAGAAATGCTGGATTTGACAGCTCTCGCACAATCATCTCCCGGAGCTATTGCTGTAAATGCCGCAATATTAGTAGGCTGGCGTGTTGCAGGTTTTATTGGAATGATAATAGCTATATTAGGTACAATAATCCCTCCAATGGTTATAATCAGTATTATATCTCTTTTTTATAATGCCTTTGCAAGCAATCTATATGTAGCTTTAGTTTTAAAAGGAATGCAGGCAGGTGTTGCCGCAGTTATACTTGATGTTGTATGCGGACTTGGAAAAAATGTTATAAAAGAACATTCATTTGTACATATTTTAATTATGATTTTAGCTTTTATCGCTACTTTCTTTTTCAATATAAATGTAATATATATCATTCTTGCTGCTGCTTTTGCAGGTATCTGCATAGAAATTTTTAAGAAGAAAGGAGAAGCTGTTAAATGATTTATCTTGAATTATTTCTAAGTTTCTTACAAGTAGGTTTATTCAGTATAGGTGGCGGCTATGCTGCTCTTCCTTTAATTCAGACTCAGGTAGTAGAAAATCATACTTGGCTTTCAATGTCTGAATTTACGGATTTAATTACCATTGCCGAAATGACCCCCGGTCCTATTGCTATAAATTCTGCTACTTTTGTAGGTGTACGTATTGCAGGTTTTGCTGGCTCTGTCATCGCAACTCTTGGTTGTATAACACCTTCTTGCTTCATAGTTTCATTCTTAGCTTATATTTACTACCGCTATAAAAATATTTCTATTTTACAAAGTATACTTTCAAGCTTACGTCCTGCCGTAGTAGCACTTATTGCAGGTGCAGGTCTTTCAATTTTAAATCTTGTGGTATTTAATGGAAACAGCATAAATCTAAATAATATAGACTGGATTGGTACAATTTCTTTTATGATTGCTTTTATAGTTTTAAGAAAATTTAAATTAAATCCTATATTAGTAATGACTCTTTGTGGTATTGCCGGCTTATGTCTTAATTTAATATTTTAAATACTTGTATAAAATCCTCTCATTATTGGAAATATATTATTAATACTTCATTTTCCAATATGGGAGGTAATTTTTTATGAAATACTACGAAATGCGTCTTGAGAGCATTGGCGGTTTAGGTGCAAATCTTGCAGGTAAAATTTTAGGCGAACTTGGTGCCTTATATCTTGATAAAAATAGTGCTTCCTTCTCAAGTTATGGCTCCGAAAAACGCGGCTCGCCTGTAAAAGCATATATCCGCTGGTGCGATAATGACCAAAGAATATATATAAACAGTCCTGTCAAAAAACCTGATATTCTTGGAATTTTCCATGAAAATCTTGCTGGAAAAACAGGAATAATGGCAGGGGCAGATGAAAATACTTCAATTATTGTAAATACCCCTTCTTCTCCTGAAGAAATACGTAAAAAATTTAAAATGTATAGAGGAACTCTATATTGTATAGATGCCTTAAAAATTGCCGCCGAATGTAAAACACGTATAAATATGGTAATGCTTGGAGCTATCGTAAGAGCAACTGGATTTGTTCCTTTAAAACAGCTTGAAAATGCTGTTTCAGATACTCTAGGTAAAAAATATCCAAAAGCATTACCCTCTAATATAGAAGGCATAAGAAAAGGTTATGAAAATGCCAAACCTTATATAATCCCAAATGATGACTTATACGAATATGAAGAATACAAAGACATTAAATATGACTGGGGCTGGGACAATGCTCCTATCGGCGGAGTAAATCCGAACTTTGGAAATATGGTAAGCAATGATTTAAGTGCCAGCCGAGAAGGTTATGTACCTATATTTAACAAAGAAAAATGTATAAACTGCGGACTTTGTGAATCTACCTGTCCAGACTATGTTTACCAATTTGTAAAAGGTGAATATAAAGGAAAATCTGCCATGGTAAATCTAGGTGCTGACTATCACCATTGTAAAGGCTGTATGAGATGTGTGGAAATCTGTCCTACAAATGCACTTACTGAAGCTTTAGAAAAAGATGTGGATATTTCCAAAATGCACGTAAGAAATCAACAGCTTATTGTGGATAAGCTTACATTTGAATACACTGGAGCAAACTCTTATATGCGTTCTGAAAGCTGGACTACAAATACAACTTTATAGGAGGAAATTTTTATGGCACAGGAAAAAATAGTTTTTGAAAGCGGAAATGAACTTGCTGCAAGAGCAGCAAAACAAATAAATTACCATTTAATGGGTTATTACCCTATAACACCATCTACACAAATAGCAGAAAAACTTGATGCTCTCAAAGCTGAAGGTAAGCACGACATTGCAATGATACCTGCCGAAGGAGAGCATGGAGCATTTGGTATATGTTTTGGCGGTACAGCCGCCGGAGGACGTGTATTCAATGCTACCTCAGCAAATGGACTTTTATATGCACTTGAACAAATGCCTGTACAATCAGGTACAAGACTTCCAATGGTTTTAAATATTTCCTGCCGCACAATTTCTGGTCCTCTTTCCATAAAAGGTGACCACAGCGATATAATGTATACTTTAAATACCGGCTGGATTATCCTTTTTGCTAAAACACCACAAGAAGTTTATGACTTAAATATCTGTGCATTAAAAATAGCAGAAGCAGTTAAACTTCCTGTAATCGTAGCATATGATGGTTTTTTCACAAGTCATCAGAAAAATAAAGTAACAGTATTTGCTGAAGATGAAACTGTACAAAATTTCATAGGAAAATATGAACCTGTCTATAATATTTTCGATACTGAAAAACCTGTAACCATTGGCTCATATATGAACGAACCTGACCTTATAAATAACAAATATCAACTTCATCTGGCAATGGAAGAAGCCAAAAATGTCATAAAGCAAACCTTTTCTGACTATCAAAAACTTTCCGAAAGAACCCATGAAATAGTTGAGGGTTACTGCCACGAAGATGCAGAAGTTCTTTTATTTGTACTTGGCTCTGCTTATTCAACTGCACACGAGGCTGTTTTAAAACTCCGTTCAGAAGGGAAAAAGGCAGGAGTAATAACCTTAAATGTTTTAAGACCATGGTACTCAGAAGAAATTTATAATATCTGCAAAAATGCCAAAGTTATTATCTGTGCTGATAGACAGGACAGCTATGGTGCAGGCGGCGGAAAT
>CAZQDT010000103.1:4441-8368 GCA_964592005.1 uncultured Eubacteriales bacterium | reverse complement strand
GTCAAGACGATCGAGGCAGATGGAAGGCTCCGTGTGTGTAACCTGGGATGGAACTGGACAGGATCTGCTTACAATAGCAGAGTGCAGTTTAAGAATGGTACGATCGGTGTCGTAAGCTCGATGGGACCGATCGAGGAAGCAGGCAATAAAGCAGGTAAACTTTATATTGATATTGGAGCAACGTCCAAGGAGGATGCACTTAAATATGTAAATTTAGGAGATCCTTGTGGTTATCGCGGAGAATATTTAGAGCTTCATAATGAACGCATTTGTTCGAAAAGCCTTGATAACCGGATCGGGTGTTATCAGCTTTTGGAAGCATTAAAAGAGAACGATGGAACGTATCCGAATGACATCTATTATGTGTTCTGCGTGCAGGAGGAACTGGGATGCCGTGGATCGAAAGCGGCGGCAGAGCGTATCCAGCCAGATATCGGGATCGCTGTGGATATTTCGCCGGCACATGATTATCCGTGTGATCTTGAAGGCAGCAATGAGGTGGACGGAGGGATTGGTATTAAGATCTGTGATCCGTCGGTTGTATGTGACGGAGATATCGTGGAAGCGATGTTCCAATGCTGTGAGGAAGGAAAGATCCCTTATCAGCGTGAGGTGATCGATCAGGGTGGCACAGACGCATCGAGCATCAACTTGTCTCACTACGGAGTGCGCACAGGTGGGATCGTGGTGGTGACCAGATATCCACATTGTCAGAGTGCGGTTGCCTCTAAAAAGGATATTGAGGCAGGCATTGATCTGGTGAATGCATTTTCCAGATATCGTTTTGAATTTTAAGAAGTGAATTTTGAAAAGATCGAAAGATCCGCTTAGCAAAAATAAATAGAAGCGAGGATACAAAGATGAGGATAAAAAAAGTGTGTGCATGGTTGACGGCAGTATGTACAGCGACTGCATTTTTGAGTTTACCGGCGGCGGTACAGGCTTCAGATAAGACAGACCTTTCCATAGCGATGGATGCGGATGTGGATACGCTCCACGCAACGAATTATTCTACGGGTGTAGAGCAGGATATCTTAAATCAGATCTATGATACACTGATGTATTTTAATCCGGACGGTAAGCATGAGCCGGAGGCAAGGATCGCAGAGAGCTATGAGATCAGTGAGGATGGATTAGATTATACCTTCTATTTAAGAGATGACGTGAAATTTCATGATGGCGCGCCTGTGACTGCAGAGGATGTCGTATTTTCGTTGGAATTATATAAGGCATCGGAATATCAGGGATCTCAGATCGCAATGATGACCAGTGCAGAGGCAGTGGATGACACGACAGTTGTCTGCCATCTGGATACCCCGTATGCACCATTTTTGCAGGGAGTGCTCACTCCGTATATCTGCGAAAAGGCATACTATGAGCAGGACCAGGACTTGTTTGCAACAGAGCCAGTCGGAACTGGTGCATATAAATTTGTAAGCCGTTCCACAGGAAGCAATGTGACTTTGGTAGCAAATGAAGAATATTATCGTGGAGCACCGGAGATCAAGAACCTTACCTTTGAGGTGATCCCGGATGCGGCTACCAAAGCGATCGCGCTTCAGACAGGTGAGATCAATTTTGCGGAAGTGGATTCCTCAGTGCTTCCACAGCTTGAGGCAAACCCGGCGATCAAAATCGCAGAAGTGGAAACTTCTGGATTTGCCTATGTTTCTATGAACCTTGAGAGAGAACCTTTTAATAATGAAAAGATCCGTCAGGCGATCAACTATGCGGTAAACAGAGAGAATCTGGTAGCAGTCTGCTACGATGGGGAAGCTGAGGTAAACTCAAACATCTGTGCGAAAGCAAGAAGTGGTTATTCTGAGGATCAGCCACAGTATACCTATGATCCGGATAAGGCGAAAGAACTTTTGGCTGAGGCTGGGATCGAGACACCGTATGATCTTGGTGAGATCCTTGTAGCGGAGAAGTATTCTAATCTGGCAACGGTAATTCAGAATGATCTGAAGGCGGTGGGACTGGAGATGACGATCTCTGTAAAGGAATTCAACTCTTACATCAGCGACCTTACAAGTGGAAACTATGGGATCACAGTATTAAATATGACTTTGGATGGAGATACACAGAGTCTGGAGATGGCATTTACTTCCGATTATATTGGGACAGCAAATAATGCAAGATATTCCGATGCAAAGATGGATGAGCTGTTCGATCAGGCTAGAACAGAGACAGATTCAGATAAGCGATTAGAGATTTTTGATGAGATCTTCACGAAGGCACAGGATGAGGCGGTCTACGCAGTTCTTTGTAATCCGCTGACACTGTATGCAGCGAATGCAGAGCTGAACTGTCCGGAAGAATTCCCATTTGAAGGCAACTATTACGTATATGATTTTAACTGGGCATAAGAGATTTTAACTGGAGCGGAGGTTAGAAAGCCTCCGCTTTTATCAATGAGAAAGGGGCACACAGTCCGATGGCAAAATATATCATCAAGAGAATCTTATATATGATCCCTGTTCTTTTGGGTGTCGCGTTTTTGGTCTTTACGATCCTTTCCCTGACACCTGGAGATCCAGGAACGATCATTCTGGGCATCACTGCAAAGCCGGAAGATATTGCAGCGCTGAATGCACAGTTTGGCTATGATAAACCATTTTTTATCCGATTTTTTTCTTATATTGGAAATATCATCTTCCACTTTGATCTGGGAACTTCCTATGCATCCCGCCAGCCAGTGATCCACGATATTCTGGCAAGATTTCCGAATACATTCCTGCTTGCACTTCTTTCCATGTGCGTTTCTTCTATCATTGGAATTTCGTTGGGGATCCTTTCAGCGGTGCGCCAGTATTCACTCACCGATCATGTGTGCGTGGTGGTGGCATTGATCTTCGCATCTATGCCGGGATTTTGGCTGGGACTGATGCTTTTGATCTTATTTTCTTTGAAACTTGGATGGCTGCCATCGTTTGGGGCTGCATCTTTGAAACATTTTATACTTCCGACATTAACGGTTTCGCTGACTTCTGCGGCAGGATTGCTGCGTTTGACCAGATCTGCAATGCTGGAGACGATCCGCCAGGAGTATATTCGCACAGCGAAGGCCAAAGGAGCATCTGGAAAAAGAGTGATCTGGAAGCATGCACTGCGAAATGCACTTTTGCCAGTAGTGACAGCACTTGGAAATGGATTTGGTGCATCCTTAGGCGGTGCGATCATTGCAGAGACTGTCTTTGCGATGCCGGGGATGGGTACTTTGATGACGACTGCGATCCGTCAGAAGGATATCCCGATGGTCATGGGAGCGACGCTGTTCTTGGCGGTATTGTTCAGCTTTGTCATTTTGCTCGTAGATATTTTATATGCATTTATCGATCCTAGGATCCGTGCGAAATACCAGAATGGAGGAAAAAGCCGTGGGTAAAAGAAAAAAACATGCACAGCTTTCAGAATTCTGGAGGCGATACAGAAAAACAAGGCAGCAGTGCTGGGATTGATCTTGTTGGTGGCGATCTTGGGTATGGCGATCTTTGCAGATCTGATCGTACCTTACAGCAAATGTATCGAGCAGGTCGGTGCAGATCGCCTGCAGGGGCCAAGTTTGAAACATTTTTTTGGAACAGATGAACTGGGGCGTGATCTTTTTGCAAGGATCGTACATGGCTCGAGATATTCACTGATGATAGGGCTTGCGACTAGTCTTATGGCTTTGGCTGTGGGAGCAGTCCTCGGTGCAAGTGCAGGATACTTTGGCGGGATCGTAGACAATGTGATCAGCCGTATCATGGATGTGTTTATGTGTGTGCCTCCAATCTTGCTTTCATTAGCTGTTGTGGCGGCTTTGGGAACAAATTTAAGAAACCTGATCATTGCGATCACGGTGTCGTGTATTCCGGGAAATGTCCGTCTGATCCGCTCCGTAGTGTTGACGACGGCAGAGCAGGACTATGTGGAGGCTGCCAA
>CAZQDT010000103.1:0-4431 GCA_964592005.1 uncultured Eubacteriales bacterium | reverse complement strand
ATGTAAGGATCATCTTTCGATATGTCCTTCCGAACGCGATGGGGCCGATCATTGTAAATACGACTATGAGCATTTCAGATATGATGCTTTCTGCGGCAGGCTTAAGTTTTATTGGAATGGGGATCCAGCCGCCTTCTCCGGAGTGGGGAGCACTGCTTTCCAATGCACAGACTTATCTTTTTTCTGCTCCGTATATGTTATTGTTCCCAGGGATGTTTATCCTGTTATCCTCCTTGGCATTTAATCTGGTGGGGGATGGACTAACGGATGCTTTGGATCCGAAATTGAAAGACTGAGAGGAAGGGAGAGCTTGATATGGAAGAAATATTAAAAGTGGAGGAGCTGTCGATCATTTATAAGACAGATCTGGAAACTGTTTATGCGGTAAATGGGATCAGCTTCTCTCTGAAGCAGGGGGAGACGATCGGACTGGTCGGGGAGATTGGTGCCGGCAAAACGACTACAGCGATGGGGATCATGGGACTTTTGCCAAAGAGAACCGCGAAGATCACAGGCGGACATATCTTCTTTGAAGGGGAAGATATCTGTACTATGAAAGAAAGAAAACTTGAGCAGATCCGGGGACAGAAGATCTCTATGATCTTTCAAGATCCTATGACTGCTCTTAATCCAGTCCTCACAGTGGGAGCTCAGATTGGTGAAGCGTTGTATCTTCACAACGAAGAAGGGCTTTCACAAAAAGAGATCGAGAAAAAGACGGAGGAAACATTAGAGCTGGTAGGAATTCCTAAGGAGAGAAAAAATGATTATCCATATCAGTTTTCCGGCGGAATGCGTCAGCGCGTGGTGATCGCGATCGCATTGGTCTGCAATCCCAAACTTCTGATCGCAGATGAGCCGACGACGGCGCTGGATGTGACGATCCAGGCGCAGATCCTTTCGATGATCTGTGATCTGCAGAGAAGGTATGGAACATCGGTGATCATGATCACGCATGATCTGGGAGTTGTAGCGGAAACCTGTGACAAAGTAGGGCTCATGTATGCCGGCGAGATCGTTGAGTATGGTACGCTGGTGGATATCTTTACAGGAAAAGATCATCATCCTTACACAAAAGGGCTGTTTGGATCGATCCCGAACCTTGAAGAAAATGCCCGCAGACTGCGCCCGATCGAAGGGCTGATGCCTGACCCGACGGATCTGCCTAAGGGATGTAAATTTGCTCCGAGATGTAGTCACTGCAGTGATCTTTGTAAGCAGGTGCAGCCGGAGGTCTGGAAAAATGGGACACATCAGATCCGATGCCACCGCTTTTCAAAGGATGAGATGCGTGCAGAAAAATGTGATACTGGAAAGGAGAACGGCAGATGAGTGAGATCCTTCTTGACGTCAAAAACCTAAAAAAATATTTTAAGACGAATGCCGGGACTTTGCATGCCGTGGATGATGTCAGCTTTTCGATCGAGAAGGGACATACGATGGGCGTGGTTGGAGAGTCCGGATGTGGAAAGTCTACACTTGGAAGAACTTTGCTGCAGTTGTATGAGCCGACTTCCGGGGAGATCGATTTTCAGGGAAAAAATATCACCAGCCTGACGAAAAAGGAATTTCAGCAGATCCGCCCGAAACTACAGATGATCTTTCAGGATCCATATTCTAGTTTAAATGGACGTATGACGGTTCAGCAGTTGATCGCGGAGCCTTTGATCGTAAATAAAGTGTGTAAAAATAAAAAGGAGATCCGAGAGAGGGTCAATGAGATCATGGAGATCGTAGGTTTGTCACAGCGTCTGGCGATGGCGTATCCTCATGAGCTTGACGGCGGAAGACGTCAGAGGATCGGAGTTGCCAGAGCGCTGGTGCTTAATCCCGAATTTGTAGTCTGCGATGAACCAGTGTCTGCGCTGGATGTTTCTATTCAGGCGCAGATCTTAAATCTTTTGATGGACCTGCAGGAACAGATGGGACTTACTTACCTGTTCATCACGCACGATCTTTCGGTGGTGAAGCATATCTCAGATGAGATCATGGTCATGTATCTGGGAAAATGCGTGGAAAAAGCTCCGGCAGATGAGATCTTTACCAATCCGGTGCATCCATATACCAAGGCGCTGCTGGCAGCGATCCCGATCCCGAGCATCGAATCCTGCCATACGGTGAGAAGGAATCTTTTGCAGGGGGAAGTGACGAGCCCGATCGATCCGAAACCGGGCTGTCGGTTCGCAGCCCGCTGTCCGATGGTGAAGGAGAGCTGCCGGACGGGAGATATGCCGCTCGTGGAGGTATCTGCGGGACATTATGCTGCTTGTCCGGTACAAGCACCATAAATTGATACAGCAGTATGGAGGTAGAGGAAGATGGAACAAAAAAGATACAACTGGCCTTATGCCAATGAGGTGGGCCAGGAGGAGATACTTACCAGCGATGTACTGGTGCTTGGCGGTGGACTTTCCGGATGCTTTGCAGCTATCGCAGCAGCCAGAAAGGGTTTATCGGTTACTTTGGTAGAAAAAGGAGCAACGGAAAAGAGTGGTTCTGCGGGAACTGGATTTGACCATTGGGAATCAGCCTGCACAAATCCCTGTTCACAGGTAACCCCGGAGGAGATCGCTGAGGCTTATGTAAATGAGCAAGACTGGTACAGTAACGGGATCGCACACTATATTGAATGCAGGGAAGGCTATGACCGTTTGCTGGATCTGGAATCTTTTGGTGGTAAGATTCGCGACACGGAAGATGAATTTATGGGTGCAGAATTTCGTGATGAAAAAACAAAGCTGATGTTTGCCTATGATTATAAAAATAAATTTACGATCCGTGTATGGGGATCTACGTTTAAACCAGCGCTGCTTAAGGAACTGAAACGCCTGGGAGTTCGCGTTTTAGACCGGACAGAAGCGACGGGACTTTTGACTGTGAAGGAAAAGGGAAAAGTGCGTGGGGCAGGAGCGATGGGAATGAACGTGCACACCGGGAAATTCTATATCCTGCGCGCAAAATCTACGATCCTTGCAATGTCTCGTCCGGCAAGAGTGTGGCTGTTCAATGCGGACACTACCGGCCTTTGTGAATTTCGTCCGATGCAGAGTATCGGAAGTGGTCATGCGATGGGATGGCGTGCTGGCTTGGAATTTACGATGATGGAGAAGTCTGTGCGTGCGGAATTTTCGGCAGCAGGAAGAAGCTTTCCGCCGTACGGTGCAGGAAATAACCATAACACATGGTATGCGGCGACGATGGTGGATGCAAGAGGCGTGGAGATCCCTTATGTGGACCGTGACGGTAAGGAGTTAAAGACGGTCTCTGAGAGATATTATCCGGCAAAAGGACAGAAATTTTTCTTAAAAGGCGGGGTGATCGACAATCCTAAGTATGAATATAGAGGACCAGAAACACTTGATTTTGAGGAATTGGTCAAACGAGGCTATCAGCTTCCTTTCTATGCAGATCTGAGTCGGATGCCGGACGCGGAGCGCCGGGTGATCTGGGGGATGATGGTAGGAGAAGAAGCAAAGACGAAGATCCCGATCTTCCAGAACTATACGGAGCGTGGATTTGATCCAAACAAACATATGTTGCAGAGCTATGGAACAGGGTGGCAGTCTGCAAACTTCTTAGAACAGGAACGGCAGTTTTTCGGAGCACCGGGAGGTCTGATGCATGACTGGGATCTAAAGACGAACATCGATGGCATCTATGCGGCAGGCGATCAGCTTTATGCGTCTGACTGTGCGGGATTTGCTTGTGCGACGGGATATTATGCAGGCCGTAAGGCATCCGCATATGCACAAACCGTTCAGCTGGCAGAGTTTGCCCGCGCAGATGTAGAGGCAGAGAAGAAACGTTTGTATGCACCTTTGTATGCTGATAAGGAAAACGGTATGAACTGGAAAGAGCTGAATATGGCAATTTCCAAGGCAATGCAAAATTACTGCGGTGGGATCAAATGCGATGCTCTGCTGAAAGAGGGACTGGATCTGCTCCAGAGCTTTGAAAGAGAGATCGTGCCAACGTTGACAGCGGACAATCCGCATGATCTGATGCGCACGCATGAAGTGTTAGATATCTTAACCGTGGCACAGCTTGTCATTCATGCTTGCCTGGCACGAAAATCCAGCTCAGCACCACTTTGTTTTAATAGAAGTGATCATCCGCAGATGGACCCAGTGCAGGACCGCAAGCACATCGTGCTGCGCCAGGAGAACGGCGAGGCGGTGACCAGGATCGTTCCGCTTGATTTCTTTGGCGCATTAAAAGAAGAGTACGAAAAACGTAATCAGGATTATATCCTCAAGGAAGCACAAAACGAAGATCGAGCGGCTGGCTATCAGATGGCTGCTAAGGTTGTGCAGCAAAGTGAAGAAAGAGCAGCAGAGCAGGCAGAGTTTACGGTAGAGCCAGTTTTTTGCAGTACAAATCCGCTGAAATATGATACAGAAAAGTGCATTGGATGTAATCGTTGTGCAAGTG
>CAZQDT010000102.1:0-8409 GCA_964592005.1 uncultured Eubacteriales bacterium | reverse complement strand
GAAAAAATGTTACAATCTCTTTAATTTATGTAATATAATTGTTGCGGTACTGTAATAATTTGTGGTATTATAATAAAAGAACTTATTTGGTGTTTTTGCCGATTTTATATATTTTATAAGTTTAGGAGGAAATTTTAATGGAATATTATGATTTTTCTAAAATTGAAGCAAAATGGCGTGCAAATTGGGAGAAAAATCCTGTAAATGCACCTGATGAAAACAAAAAGAAATATTATTGTCTTGATATGTTTCCTTATCCATCGGGTAGTGGTTTGCATGTCGGACATTGGAGAGGATATGTTCTTAGTGATGTTTGGAGTCGTTACAAAGTGCTTCAGGGTTACGAAGTTCTTCACCCAATGGGTTGGGATGCCTTTGGTTTACCAGCAGAAAATTATGCAATTAAAAATGGTATTCATCCAGAAAAAGCAGTAGAAGAAAATATAGCTAATTTCAAAAGACAATTACATGAAATAAGTGCTATATATAGCTGGGATAAAGAAATAAGTACGACTGACCCAGAATATTATAAATGGACTCAGTGGATATTTGTGAAAATGTTCAAAGAAGGTCTTGCTTATGAAAAGCAAATGCCTATTAATTGGTGTCCTCAGTGTAAGACAGGTCTTGCAAATGAAGAGGCAACAAATGGTGTTTGTGAACGTTGTGGTTCTACTGTTACAAAGAAAAATTTACGCCAGTGGATGTTGAAAATAACAAATTATGCCGAAAGATTGCTTAATGATTTAGATAAATTGGATTGGCCTGAAAAAGTAAAGAAAATGCAGGCTGACTGGATTGGAAAAAGCTATGGTGCAGAGATAGAATTTAAAGTAGAAGGTACAGATAAGGAAGTAAAAGTTTATACAACAAGACCGGATACTTTATATGGAGCTACATTTATGGTATTAGCACCAGAGCATTCTATAATTAGTGAAATAACAACTCCAGAGCAGAAAGAAGAAATGGACAAGTATGTATTTGCAGCTTCTACAAAATCCTCTGTTGACCGTATGGCAGATAGGGAAAAGACAGGTGTATTTACGGGAAGTTATGGTATAAATCCTCTTAATGGTGATAAATTACCTATTTGGGTTTCAGATTATGTTTTGTCAGATTATGGTACAGGTGCAATAATGTGTGTACCAGCACATGATGACAGAGATTTTGCATTTGCAAAGAAATTTGGAATAAAAATAATTCAGGTTATCAAAAAAGAAGGGGAAGAGGAGAAAGAACTTGAAGAAGCATACACAGAAGAAGGTGTTATGATTAATTCTGGAGTATTTGATGGAATGAAGTCATCGGAAGCTAAGAAAACAATAGCTGATTATTTACAGGAGCATGGTATTGGTAAAAAGACAGTTAATTATAAATTGAGAGATTGGGTATTTTCAAGACAGAGATATTGGGGAGAACCTATTCCAATTATTCATTGCCCTCATTGTGGTGCAGTTGCAGTTCCAGAGGATCAACTTCCAGTAACACTTCCAAAAGTAGAGTCATATCAGCCTACTGGTACTGGTGAGTCACCTCTTGCGGCGATAGATGAATGGGTAAATACTACTTGCCCTCAGTGTGGTGCACCAGCTAAGAGAGAAACAAATACAATGCCTCAGTGGGCAGGTTCTTCATGGTATTTCTTACGTTATGTAGATAATAAGAATAATGAAGAACTTGTAAGTAAGGAAAAAGCAAGTCAGTGGCTTCCTGTTGATTTATATGTAGGAGGTATAGAGCACGCAGTTCTTCACTTGCTTTATGCACGTTTTTACACAAAATTCTTATATGATATAGGAGTAGTTGATTTTGAAGAACCATTCCAAAGATTGTTTAATCAAGGTATGGTTACAAAAGATGGAGATAAGATGAGCAAAAATAAGGGAAATGTTATATCTCCAGATGAATTGGTTAAAAAATATGGCTGTGATTCACTTCGTATGTATGAACTTTTCATAGGACCTCCTGAATTAGACTCAGAATGGGATGACAGAGGTATTGAGGGTGTTCATCGTTATATTAAAAAAGTTTGGAAACTTGTTACAGAAAATGTAAATAAATTAATTCCTGCAACTGAGGATTTGGAAAGAGTTCGTAATAAACTTGTATATGAAGTAACAACTCGTCTTAATAACTTTAGTATGAATACAGTAATAAGCGGATTTATGGAATATACAAATAAGCTTGCAGATGTAGTTAAGAAAGAAAATGGTATAGATAAAGAAACTCTTGAAGCTTTAATAATTCTTCTAGCACCATTTACACCTCATCTTGCAGAAGAACTTTGGGAGATTACAGGACATACTCAAAGTGTATTTAATCAGAAATGGCCAGAGTATGATGAAAGTAAGATGCAGGAACAGACAGTATCAGTAGCAGTACAGACAAATGGAAAAGTTCGTACAAATATCGAAATAGTTCCAGATATGCCTAAAGATGAAGTTTTGACAATGGCAAAAAAAGCAATTGCTGATAGGCTTGAAGGTGTGGAGATAGTTAAGGAAATTTATGTACCAGGAAGAATAGTAAATATAGTTGTAAAATAGTAAAAAAACCGATAATTAAGTATAAAAACTTGATTGTCGGTTTTTTACTTTACTTTTTATTAAAACTTAAAATTAGATTTTTCAGAAATATTTTTCTTTTCTTTTTTCTTCATATAAGGGCAATATTGAGAATTATCATCGAATGATATATTTTTAATATTTGATAAATCAGTAAGGGTACATTTTCCGTTGATTTGGTAATTACAGTCGTAAATACAATTGATATCCATTTTATTTCCTCCGAGATTAGATATTTATTATTTATTTTTTCACTTTTGGTTTTGAATATGTATGTTTATTTGCTTTATAAAAAAATATTTTTATTAAATTTTTGTTTCATATTATAAAAAAATATCTATATTTCAAAAAGTGTGTTATAATTATTACATAATTGTTGACTAAATGTTAAAAAAGTTGAAATATAAAGTTTGGAGGAAGGAAAAGTGTGGTCAAAAAAAATAGTAGCGGTTTTGTTGGCTGGAACGATGTTATCGTTTGGTGTAGCACAAGTTTTGGCGAGTGAGAGAATAGGACTTGAGATAAATGGTAAGGAAATAAGTACAATTTCGGCTCCTGTTGTGGTGGATAATAGAACTTTAGTGCCTGCAAGGGCAGTATTGGAAGCATTAGGAGCAACTGTTACATGGGAACAGAAAACACAGAAAATATATGTAGATATGGAAAATACAAATATAGTTTTTCAGATAGATAATGATATTGCATTGGTAAATGGAAAAGAAATGGAAATGGAAGTAGGACCTAAAATTATAAGTAATGCTACCATGATACCAGTAAGATTTGCAGCAGAACTTTTAGGTTATGATGTTGATTGGAACAGTGAAAGTAATAGTGTAGTTATGAAAACTTCAGAAAAGAAAAATCCACAGTCGGCAGAAACAGGAGAAATTATAATAGAGAAACCTATACAATCTATTGAAAATAATAATGAAGAAATTGAGATTATAATAAAACTTCCGGAAGGAAGCGGAAAATCAGATGGTAATACAGAAAGTGGAGATAAAAACAACGAAAATGAGTTGGAAAGCAGTCCAATAAATGTAAAAGAAATTTGTTATGATGAGAAAGAGAATAAACTGATACTTCCTAAAGGTCTATTTAATTTTAATACAGATTTATTTGAATATACAGATGATTATTTAAATAATAAATATACCATAAATTTGGGTGACAATTATTCTCAAATTTATCCAGACAATATATATAAAGTAAATAACGAGAAAATAAGCAGTATAGAAGTAATTACCATTGATAATAAAACGAAAATAGTGTTTAATGAAAAGCAGATTTATGCTTATAGGGTAAAAGAATATAAAGAAAATATAATTATAGAGGTGGTTAGTCCTAAAGAAATTTATGAAAAAATAGTAGTTTTAGATGCAGGACATGGTGGAAAAGACCCGGGTAATGTAAATAATAATGTTGTGGAAAAAACAGTAAATTTAAATGTGTCAAACAGAGTGCGTGAGCTTCTTGAATCAGATGGAAAAATCAAAGTTTATGTTACAAGATTTGAAGATGTTTATCCAAGTTTTGAAGATAGAGTAAGTTTGGCAAATAATTTAGGAGATATGTTTGTGAGTATACATTGTAATGCTATGGGAAATAACACATATATAAAAGGGGTTCAGGTATTTTATCCTAATCCTTCTGATAATAGAGGAAAATTAAGCAAACAAATGGCAGAAATATTTAATCAGACTATGACAGAAAATACAGGATTAGACAAAAAAAGTGCGGACCAAACACTAGGGTATAGTTTGTATGTACTTAGAAAAACAAGTATACCTGCGTGTCTTATAGAACTTGGCTTTTTGACAAATACATATGATGCACAGATATTATCGTCTGATGAAGGTGTAGAAGCAATGGCAAAAGCGATATATAAAGGAATAAATATGAGTTTTGAAGAAGTAGTAAAGTAAAAGAATAGGAGAAATTGAGATGAAATTGACAAAATTTGTTGTTTGGACAGCTATGGTATGTACATTTTTATTTAGTATGAAAAATTCAACTTTTGCAGATACCATACTGCATTATGATGGAGTTGAGCATATCTATACACAAGATGCTATAAGTATAGAGATAGATGGTGAAGTTTTAGAAAGTGCAGTTCCACCAGTTGCAATAAATGGCAGAACTATGGTACCTGCAAGAGCTATATTTGAAAAATTGGGTGCAAAGGTTGTGTGGATAGCACCTGATAATGTTTATATAATGTTGGAAAATGATTTGGTAGTTTTGAAATTAGATAGTGCTATTGCCAGTGTAAATGGTGAAAATAAAGTGATGGAAGTACCTCCTAAAGTTATAAATGATAGTACAATGGTTCCAGTAAGATTTGTTTCAGAATATTTTGGTTTTGAGGTAGATTGGGATAATGATAACAGAATTGTGAAAATAGATAGTACAAAAAGAAATCATCAAGATAATGATGGAGTGCCAGTTGAAAACCCTTTTTTGGAAATTCCTAAAGATGTTGTATTAGAAGGCGATGGAACGCTTGTCCCTAATAAAACAGTTTTAAATGAAATAACAGAAGAAAAAAATTCAAAAGCGAATGTTGTATCATTTGAACAGATTTCATCAGAAATTTTTCAAATAGGTGCAAGTAGTAAGATAACGAATGTTCAATATGGTATTTTACAAAATCCGGATAGATTATATGTGGATATAATAAATTCTAATTCTAAATTGGCAAAAAATTTATCAGTAAATAAAAGTGAAAATGTTTCAGCGGCAAGAGCCTCTCAAAATACTACAACTGTAACAAGAGTGGTTTTTGAATTAAAAAAAGTAGATAATTTTGAAATAATGTTGTCAGAAGATAGAAAGACTGTAACAGTAGAGTTTGGAACACTTTTGATAGATAAGATTAGTTTTAGTGCTAAAGAAAATACAGATGAAGTAGAAATATTAGCAAATACAAGTTTTGAACCTAAAATTTCAAGACTTTCAAATCCAGATAGAATTATTATAGATATAGATAGTAGTTTTTCAACAGTAGGAGCTAAAGCAACTGATGTTTTGGGAAAATACATTTCGTCTGTAAGGACTTCACAGTTTGACGAAAATACTACAAGAATAGTGTTGGACGTTGAAAAAGGGAATTTTGATTATAAATTAGAAAAAACTGATAAAAGTGTTAAGGTTACCCTTTTAGAACCTAGTTATACCAATATATATTATGAAAACAATTCAAAAGCAAGACTTGTACTTGTTAAAAAAGATAACGCAAATAGTAAAGATATAATTAAATCGGTGTATGATGATTATAGAAAAGGAAGATATGTAATTACTCTTAATGGAGATTATTCAGGAATTTATGGTAGTGGAGAATATAAGATAGGAGATACATATTTAGAAAGTATTATTGTACAGAATTATGATGGAAATACAGAACTTGTATTTAATGAAAAAAGTATTTATGCTTATGTTATAGAGGAAGATGAAAATAATATTTATATATCAATATGTGACCCAAGAGATGTATATAACAGGGTTGTTTTGATAGATGCAGGACATGGTGACCATGACCCGGGGGCTGTACAAAATGGAGTAATTGAAAAGACAGTAAATTTGGCTGTAAGTAATAAGCTTTTGGCATTGCTTGAGGCAGATGAAAGTATAAAAGTATATGCAACAAGAGAAGATGATTCGTTTTTATCTTTGATGGAAAGAGCAGATATGGCAACATCAGTAGCAGATTTATTTGTTAGTCTGCATTCTAATTCTATGGATAATAAAAATATAAATGGTGTTCAGATATTTTATCCAAATCCTAATGATGAAAGAGGAGCTATAAGTAAAAAAGTTGCATCTGTACTTATGGAAGAAGTTATAAAAGATACAGGATTGGTAAATAGAGCAGCACAGCAGTCAATAGGCTATGATTTGGTAGTTCTTAAAAAGTCAGAAGTGCCAGCTTGTTTGGTAGAAATGGGATTTTTGACAAATTGGAGTGATGCACAATTTTTATCTTCAGAAGAAGGACAGATGAAAGTGGCAAAAGGAGTATACGAAGGAATAAAAAGAGCATTTGACGAAGTTTTAAAGAAATAGTTACGCAAAAATTGGGAATAAATGAAATTTGAAAAAACTTGAAAATCACTTTTTTGTGGTATAAAATGGAAATCACAAAGGAGTGATTTTTTTGAAAAAAATTATATTGGGGATTATAATATGTTTTATTTTTACAACAAAAATTAAAGCTGAAGAAATATATTTTTATGAGTATGATGAAAAAGGGTTTTTGTGTGAAAATTCAAAACATATAGATTTTATTGGTGATTTTACAGATGAAGAAAAAATTAGGATTATATTTGACAATTTCTTTATAAGGTGTAATAATGAACTAATAGATATTAAACTTTCAGATGGAGAACTTAAAATTTATGTAACAAGTGATATAAAAAATTATGGTGGAGGAACAGCTGAAGAGTTAAGATTGGTAAAAGGTATACTGGCAAATGCTTTTTACAATACAGAAGAAGTAAAAAATATTACATTGTTTATAGATGGGCTTGTTGATTTTTTACCAGAAGGTACAATGTTAAATCATTATACAAGAGAGGAAGAAGAAAATGACAAAGATAAAGATAATATTTGCTACAAAGAATAAGGGCAAAATAAAAGAAATAAAGGAAATAATGAAAGACACTGATTTTGAAATAATATCGCTTGAGGAAGCAGGAATAGATGTAGATGTAGAAGAAACGGGGACTACATTTGAAGAAAATGCAATACTTAAAGCAGAAACTATAATGAAAATTTCCAATGAGATAGTAATGGCAGATGATTCGGGCCTTGAAGTCGATTATTTGGATAAAGCTCCGGGAGTGTATTCTTCACGTTATATGGGAGAAAATACATCATATGATGTGAAAAATAACCATATAATTAAGCTTTTGGAAGGCGTTGAAGAAAAAAACAGAACGGCACGATTTGTAAGTGTTATAGCTACTGCTTTTCCTGATGGCAATACTATTACTACAAGGGGAACAATAGAAGGAATTATAGGCTATAAAATAGATGGTGGAAATGGTTTTGGATATGACCCTATATTTTTTGTGCCTGAGTTTAATATGACCACAGCACAGATGTCTATGGAGCAAAAAAATAAAATAAGTCACAGAGGGAAGGCACTTAGAGCTATGAAAGAAAAGCTTATGAAAATGGGTGAAGTGAAATAGGTAAAAATATGAAAATTTTAGTAATGAGTGATTCTCATAGAGATTTAACAAATGCAAGAAATGTTATAAAAACCATAGGTAGCCAAATAGATTTGATAGTACATTTAGGTGATTGTGAAGATGATGTAAAACAGCTTATGGTAGAATATCCTGATTATAAATTTGAATATGTGGTAGGAAACTGTGATTTTGGTTCTGATTATGATTTATACAAGCTTTTAGAAATTGGAAAAGCAAAAATATTTATAACACATGGTCATAGATATGGTGTTAAGTGGGGTTATGAAAGAATTTCTTATGCAGGAGAAGAAAAAGAGGCAGATATAGTGCTTTTTGGGCATACACATATGCCTGTTATTGAAAATTTAGGAAAAATAAAAATTATGAATCCGGGAAGTATATCACAGCCAAGAGGTATAAATGTTGCGAGTTATGGAATATTGAATATAGATGATTATGATGTGATAGATATGTCGATAGTGGGTATTTATGGAAAAAATGATTTTAGAATTTTAAATTTGAAATAATTTTTAAAAAAAATTTTATATCAAAATTAAAATAAATCTATGTAACCCCTGAATTTAAGCGGATTAAAAAAAATAAAAAAAATTTAAAAAAATGCTTGACTTATTTGTATGAATGAGGTATAATAT
>CAZQDT010000101.1:0-8434 GCA_964592005.1 uncultured Eubacteriales bacterium | reverse complement strand
TATCAAATTTTCAATGCAAACAAGGATTTTTATTTATTAAAAGCTAAATCTCTGTATTTTTAAGAAAAAACTTGCTATATTAAAATTGATGTGTTATAATAAGAACGAATGTTTTGATGAAAGGTTGATAAATTTGATAGCTTATTTAAAAGGAAATGTAGAGTATATTTTTAATGATTATGTGGTAGTGGAAGTAAATAATATAGGTTATCGTGTATTTGTATCAGCCTATACTATTGGCAAGATTCCGCCTATTCATTCAGAAGTAAAATTGTATACATATACTGCGGTAAAAGAAGATTTTATAGGTTTATATGGATTTTTGACTATGGAGGAGCTGGATATGTTTAATATGCTTTTGACAGTTTCGGGCATAGGTCCTAAAGTAGCATTAGCTTTTCTTTCTGCTATGACACCAAGTGAAATAAGTACAGCAGTAGCTTTTGAGGATATTAAGTCACTAAGTAGTGTTTCAGGAGTGGGTAAAAAAACAGCTCAAAGACTTATATTGGAGCTCAAAGATAAGCTTAAGAATTTTGAAATGATTAGACTTGCTGAAGATGAAAACAATAATATTGTGGTGGCAGATGGGGGAACGAGATATGAGGCGGTAGAGGTACTCACAGCATTAGGTTATTCTCAAGTAGAAGCCTCAAGGACAGTGAAAGCTGTATATAAAGACGGTATGGTTACAGAGGAAATAGTAAAATTGGCGTTGAAGCAATTATCGAAGTTCTAGCAGGGGGATTTTTATATGGAGAAGAGAATAATAACCTCTGATATTAGAAGTGAGGATTTTGATACAGAGATAAAATTAAGACCGGGAAAACTTGAAGATTATGTAGGACAGGAAGATATTAAAAAGAATTTAAGAGTTTTTATAGAAGCAGCTAAAAGAAGAGATGAGGCTCTTGACCATGTATTGTTGTATGGACCTCCGGGATTGGGTAAGACTACTTTATCCAATATTATTGCAAATGAGATGGGAGTAAATATAAAGACTACTTCAGGTCCTGCAATAGAAAAGTCAGGTGATATGGCGGCGATACTTAATAATCTTAACAAAGGGGACATATTATTTATAGATGAAATTCATAGGCTTAACAGGGCGGTAGAAGAGATATTGTATCCGGCAATGGAAGATTTTGTAATAGATGTGGTGATAGGAAAAGGACCGGGGGCAAGGTCTATACGTATTGATTTGCCACCATTTACATTGATAGGGGCAACGACTAGGGTAGGTATGCTTACTGCACCTTTGAGAGATAGATTTGGAGTTATTCAGCATCTTGAGCTATATAATACTGCTCAATTATGTCAGATAATTAAACGTTCAGCTAAGGTTTTGAATATAGAAATAGATGATGAGGGAGCAGAGGAAATTGCAAGACGTTCGAGAGGTACTCCTCGTATCGCAAACAGATTTTTAAAAAGGGTACGAGATTTTGCCGAAGTTCAGAATGAAGGAAAAATAAGTCTGGAAATAGCAAAGTTTTCGTTAGATGCTTTACAAGTAGATAAGGCAGGGCTTGACCTTACGGATAGGAAACTTATGCTTTCTATGATAGAAAAATTTGGTGGTGGGCCGGTAGGACTTGATACATTGGCTATTTCTATTAATGAAGAGTCGGAAAATTTAGAAGATGTATATGAACCATATCTTATACAGCTTGGTTATATTCAAAGAACTCCAAAGGGGAGAAAAGTAACAGCTTTAGGATATGAACATTTTGGATATAAAGTTCCAGAAAATTAAGATTAAAAACAGGGTGGATATATAAATATCTACCCTGTAATTTTATAAATATTAGATGTCGAATTTTTCGATTAATTCTTTTAATTGATTTAAGTTTTTAGCACTTTCTTTCAGATGTTCATATCCTTCAGAAGTTTTACTTACCGTTTCACTTGATTTCTCTGCAATTAAATTAATTCCTTCTGTACTCTGAATTATCGTAGTATTTACATTTTCAATAGTAAGGGCAATATTATCAATTTTTTGGTTGAGTTCAAAAATTGCAGAATGAATTTGTATCATAGAATTAGAAAAAAGATTAGCATCTTCTTCATATTTTTCTCCCACTTCTTTAAAAGAATTGTAGTCGGTAACTACTGTTTGTTCTAAAAAATTCATAATAATCTGAATACATTCAGTCATATTGTTGACAGCAGAATTTACTTCATTAACAATTACATTAATTCCGTCTACTGTTTGAAAAGTCTGATTTGCAAGAGAACCTATTTCTGTTGCAACAACAGCAAATCCTTTTCCAGCATCTCCAGCTCTTGCAGCTTCAATATTGGCATTAAGGGCAAGCAAGTTGGTTTGAGAAGAAATATTTCGTATATCTTCAGTCAGTTCATTAATTTTGGCAACTACTTTTGAACGTTCAATGGCGTTTGCTGTTTTTTCACGCATTGTTTCATACATTGTCATTGTTTTATCACTAGAAGTTGATGTAACATTGCGGAGTTGTTTTGCACGTTCTTTGATTTCTGAAGAAATTTTTTGACCGTTTTCAGAAAGGTTTTGAATGGCAGTTACATTACTTTGAATAGCATTAATATTGTTTACGATTTTGGCAGTGTTAGAACTGGTTTCTCCCATACCAGCAGCAAGTTCTTGAGTAGTAGCGGAATTATCTTCGGCAATGGCAGAATTTTCTTTCATAATGTTATCAAGTAAATCTGTTGTATCGGAAAGTTGGTTTTTAATATTTTCTATATCTGTTACTAAATTACGGAGAACATCACGCATTTCATTTACAGCTTTTGCCATTACACCTGTTTCATCTGAACGTTTAGTAAATGTATTACTGTATTCTGTTTGATGAAAATTTAGTTTTGCAGTTTGTTTGATAATATCTGTAATTTTCTTTATTGGATTTGCGATACTAGATCCAATGAAAATACCTAATAAAGCTGAAATAATAATACCTAATACCAAAAATCCTAAAATTTGTAAAGTTAATGAGTTAGCATTAGCTTCAATTTCTTTAAGTGGAGCAGTAAGAATTAAATTCATATTGTTATTTAACGGGAAGAAACTTAAATATTTATCCTGTCCATTATAGTTGTACTTAAAAGTAGAGTTGATATTGTTTGTATTTGCAATGAAATTATTTACAGAAGTTAAATTTTCATTATTATATTCTTTAAGATTTGTTCCTGAGGATATTTTTTTGTGGTGCATAATAGTTCCGTTTGAATTAGTGATAAAAGCATATCCGCTTTCAAAGACAGAAATATTATCAGCAATATTTGTGATTTGGCTAAAATCAATATCCATACCAATAATACCTACTGAAATTCCATCTATATAGATTGGAACTACATAGGAAATCATATAGATATTAACATTTGCGTTTAAATAAGGGTCCATCCAAATAGGAGATTTGTTTTCTACTGGAATATAATACCAACCAACGTGTTCTAAATCGTTTTTTTCATACATACTAAAATCCGTAGGTGTAACACTTTCGAATTTTGATTGTGTGTTTTGGCGTGTAAGAAAAATACCTGAAGTAGGGTTTGCAAAATCAGGGTTATATCGAATATAAGCACAAATAGCACCATCTGTATGTTCAGCAAATTTAAAAAAATCATCTAATAAAGCATTTGTATATTGAGTTACATAAGCATCGTTATTTTTAAATTTAGAAAAATCAAGTTTTTCTAAAGCAATATCAGTTAAAGTATCAACAGATTGTTCAATTCGTGAAATTAAAGCGTTGATATCTTTACTTGAAGTTTCGCAAGTTAAAATAAGTTCTTTTTCGGCATCAGTAATTGATACATTTCTGCTGTTAGTAACACTTAGTAAACTAATAATAGTAGCAGAAATCAAAGAGCAAAAAATGATGTTAAGTGTAATTTTTAGTCTTATAGATTTCATAAAAAACCCCCATTTCATAATTTTATTTCAATATAATTATAATAATTTATAAGTTGTATTACAAGTAAAAATAAAAATTTTTTTGTATATAAATTCTAGAATACTCCTATTTTTGTAAAATTAAATTGAGAAAGTTATTATATGTTATTGAGGGAATATGGAAAAAAGAATTGATTTTAAAGTAGAGTATCTTGGCGAAAAGATATTTTTATGTTAAAAAATAATATATTTTAGGAGTTTTAAGTGGATTGTTTTGTTATAATTTAATATTATAGTAAAAAAATATTTGGTAAAATTTATAATATATTTATTTTATAATGTAATAAAAAATGGAAATATTTTTATTGATAATGTATTGACAATAAGAAATCAATGTGTTACTATACAATAAAGTTAGTAAAAGCTAACCAAAAGAGCTAAATAAAATTTTGATATAGATGAAAGGGGATGAAGATATGCCATTAGCTATGCTTGCACAAGGAGAAATAAAAACAGTATCTGAATTTAGAGGTAAGGATGAAATGAAAAGACATCTTCAGGATATTGGGATTGTCAAAGGTGAACAAATTCAGGTTTTAGGTGAAAATCCAAGTGGTTTGATTGTACTTGTAAAAGGTATCAGAATTGCCCTTAATAAAGGTTTAGCTTCAAAAATTATGGTTAATTAAAAGGGAGGAGTCTTAAAATGACGCTTAATGAATTGAAGCCGGGTCAGGAAGCAGTAGTTGTTTCTATTGTAGAAAAATGAAAAGCTAAAAGAAGAATTATGGATATGGGAGTTACTCCGGGAGTTCATGTGAAAGTAATTAAGGTTGCACCGCTGGGTGACCCTATTGAAATCAATGTAAGAGGTTATGAACTTAGCCTTAGGAAATCAGAGGCATCAAATATAGAAGTAAAATAATATTTTTTTGAACAAAGGTTAGTAAATACTAACATATAATAAAGCATTTAGCTTTTATTATTTAAGTAATTACTAACTTAATATTTGGGTAATGGTTAGTGAGAACTAATTAGTTACAAATAACTTTGGAGGGAGTATAAAAAATGTCATATATAATTGCATTAGCAGGTAATCCAAACTGTGGTAAAACAAGTTTGTTTAATGAATTGACCGGAGCTAAACAGCACGTTGGTAACTGGCCTGGTGTTACAGTGGATAAGAAAGAGGGAACATATAAAAAGGATAAAGAAATAACAATTCTTGACTTGCCGGGTACATATTCACTTTCACCTTATTCAGCAGAAGAAGTGGTTGCAAGAGATTACATAGTAAAAGACAGACCAGATGCAGTAATCGATATTGTTGACGGTACAAGTATTGAGAGAAATCTTTATTTGACTTTGCAAATCGTAGAAACTAAAATACCTATGGTTATAGCGGTAAATATGATGGACGAAGTAGAAGCAAGAGGAGATAAAATAGACTGTAAAAAGCTTTCGGATATATTCGGCATACCGGTAGTCCCTATTGTGGCTAGAAGTGGTAAAGGTATTGATGAGCTTATGAAAGCAGCTGTTCAAGTTGCTAAGGAGAAAAGAACTCCAAAAGAATTAAATGTGTTTGATGAAAATATTTTGTCAGCAGTAAAATCTGTATCAGAAAAACTTGATGATAAAGACGAAAGACAAAAACAATGGAAAGCTATCAAGATTGTTGAAGGTGATGAAATTGTAACTGAAAGTCTGACAGATACTCAAAAATCAGTAGTAAGCAAAATTGTTGCAGATGCAGAAAAAAATGCAGATGGAGATATCGAAGCTAAAATTGCGGATTTAAGATATAAATTTATAGGAAATGTAACAAAAGAAGCAGTTAAAAAAGCTCAGAAAGGTCATGTTGAAACAAAATCTGATAAATTAGATAAAATTTTAACAAATCGTATTTTGGCACTTCCTATATTTGCAGTAGTTATGTATATACTTTTTGCTTGCACATTCAGTGAAAACTTCTTATTTATAGAGGGACTTTCTAGCCCTGGTGTATGGTTGGCAGGAGTAGCTGAAACAATTTGGGGTGCATTTGGTGGAGTAGTAGAAGGATTAGTATCAGGTGCTTCACCAGCAGTTCAAAGTTTAGTAATGGATGGTATTATTGAGGGTATTGGAGCAGTTATAGGATTTATTCCTTTGGTTCTTGTACTTTATGTACTTATTTCATTCCTTGAAGATAGTGGTTATATGGCTCGTGTGGCATTTGTTATGGATAGAATATTCCGCAGATTTGGTCTTTCAGGACGTTCATTTATTCCTCTTTTAATGGGATTTGGTTGTGGTGTTCCAGCTATAATGGCTACAAGAACTCTTGATTCAGAAAAAGACCGTAAAATTACTACAATTATTACAGCATTTATGCCATGTGGAGCTAAAGTTCCTATTTTTGCATTGTTTGTAGCAACATTATTTGCTGACAGTAATAAGACACTTATAACATATTCTATTTATATGTTAGGTATAGTAGTTGCAATAATAGTTTCATTGCTTTTAAATAAGTTTGTTTATAAGTCAACAGCTTCAAATTTTGTAATGGAGTTACCACAGTATCGTGTTCCTACATTAAAAAGTGTTGCAATTCATGGCTGGGAAAAAGTAAAAGGATTTGCAGTAAAAGCAGGTACAGTAATATTTGTATCAACAATATTAATTTGGTTATTAAGTAATTTCAATATCAACTCTTTCAACGGAGTAAATAAAGCAACTAATGAAGACTCAAGTATTATGTGTGAAATGGACGAAAGTTTCTTAGCATCAGTGGGTAAAGTAGTAGCTCCTGTATTCAAACCTCTTGGATTTGGAGAATGGAAACCTACCGTAGCTGTTGCAACAGGTTGGATTGCAAAAGAAATGGTAGTAGTAACACTTGCAGAATTATATAATGAAGATGTAACGCCAGAATATCTGGAAAGTTACTTTAGTCAATTTGATAAAGATGAGCTGGAAGAACTTGGATTTGAAAATGGAGAATATGATGAAGAAGCGGCATTTGATATATATGCTGAAGGTATTCTTTTTGATGGTGCAGACGAGAACGCACTTCCTACATTAAAACAAGATATTCCTACAAAAGCAGCAGGATATGCTTATATGGTATTTAATCTTTTGTGTATGCCTTGTTTTGCAGCAGTAGGAGCAATGAAGAGAGAATTAAAGAGCTGGAAAATGACAGGTGCAGCAGTTGGTATTCAGATGCTTACAGCATATGTTGTAGCACTTTTGGTAAATGTTTTAGGTGGATTAATTTTGTAGGATAAATAAATATTTTGTCTATGGGATTAGTATATTTCAATACTATTTCCATAGACGAATGTTACAGAAAGAGGGTTTTCAAATGCAGGAAAAAGAATTAATACTTGATTCATTGAGAAAAAAAGGCTGCCGAATTACAAATCAAAGAAAGTTAATACTTGATGTGATATTATCAGATGAATGTTCATGTTGTAAGGAAATATATTATAAAGCAAATAAAAAAGATTCATCAATAGGTATTGCAACAGTATACAGAATGATTAAGGTACTTGAAGAAATAGGAGTAATAAATCCAAGAAATCTTTATAAATTGGAATGTGAAAAATTGTGTTGTAATGAATAATGTATTATAGTATAATAAATTTAATAATTTGGTAAAGATATTGGAGGATATAAAATTGAATTTAGTTGATGTCTTAGTTATTGCAATTATAGCATTGATAGTAGCGGCAATACTTGTATGGGAAATCAAAAGAAGAAAAAAAGGAGAAAAGGGTGGAGGCTGTGCTGGTTGTGGAGGAAATTGTTCAGCTTGTGTTTCAGGTTGTTCCGGTCATACCCATATACAAAAGAAATGATGGTTTTGAAAAGTGTATTATTTTGTGAACATAAGCTAGTTTTGACTAATAATATAAAATAAGCCGAAAGTTTAAGATATTTTAAATGAAATATGTAAAAATTCTTAAATTTTCGGTATATATTTAAAAATTAAGTTAGGAATAACTAACTCGCAAGAAGGGTAGTGATAGTATGATTATTAATGGATTTATTTTTAGTTTATTTATATTTTTGATAATTTTTTCTGTAAAAAGATTATGTTACGCATTGCTTAAAAGTAATCAAAATAAAAGACATTTGAGGGGAGGACAGGTATGAGTGTTGTTATAATAGGTGGCAATGAATGTATGGAAAATCAATATAAGCAAATTTGTAAGCAATATAAATGTAAAGCTAAAATATTTACCAAAATGACTGCGAATTTAAGAGAGCAGATAGGAACTCCTGATTTAATGATTTTATTTACTTCTACGGTTTCTCATAAGATGGTAAAATGTGCCGTTTCAGAGTCAAGTAAAAATAATATATTAGTAGAAAGGTCGCATAGTTCAAGTGCAAATGCCTTGAAAAATATTTTAAATGGATACATTAAATAATATAATTTACTCAACTTTCCCAGCCCAGATTTGCAAACAAATCCCTAATAAATGAGGATTGAGAAGTAACCTAATCATAGAGTCTACTTTTTATTATGTTTGCTATATCAGCTGACAAAATATTTAATTGCTCAACAAA